>JBBSJJ010000097.1:0-14476 GCA_038257335.1 Chitinophagales bacterium
ATGACTGCTTTTACTAAATAAATCACTTAATATTTTATTACCACGGTAAACCAAACGAAGGTCATCTAAGTCTGTAAATTCTCTTTTTTGCATACGCAAATAAAAGAAAACTTAAAGAAATGTGTCCACACGATAGGATTTAATCGAGGTCGTGGGCACCAAAAAAACCGAAGCAGTTTTGCTTCGGGTTTTTTATTGGATTAGATACAGCAGCCTCAATATTTCTGCACTACTCGCAAGGATATGTCCCGATTTAATCGCATTGGCGTCAGGTTAATCGAGCCTCGTAGAGGCGACATTTTGGTAGTACTATCAGGTTAGAGAGTAGCAAAAGCCCCATCGGGGCGGCATTTTTTGAGATCGGTTTGTAAGAGAAAAAGAAATGTCGCCCCGATGGGGCTTTTATAAAATTGTTGAAATAATTTCTACCAAAATTTCGCCCCGATGGGGCTACAGGCAATGGTTGGCAAGAAATCGGAGTTTTTAACTCGTCGCCAATGCGATTTAATCGGGGTCGCAAGTACCAAAAAAACCGAAACCTACAAATGTTCTAAAATCTCCTGAACAGAAACTCTTTTCCGATAGTCGGGGTCAAAATGTTTAAACACAATCACCCCCTGCTTGTTAATGATATACACAGCAGGTACAGGTAAGGTAGCACCATTAATGCCATTTGCATCGTTGAAGTCGATTCCATATTTTTTGTACTTCTCTATAGTATTGTTATCCACTGCAAAGGCTACATCATAGCTCTTCATAATCTGGAGGCTATCATCAAAAATAACGGGATAAGCGGCCTTTGTTTTCTCCACTGTTTTAGAAATATTAGTTGGCCTTTCCGGTGACACCGCAATGAGTGTTGCGCCTTTTGCTTTCAGGAAGCTTAAGGAGTCCTGTAGTTCCTTTAACTGCCTGTTGCAATACGGGCACCATTGACCACGATAAAAAACCATGACCACCGCACCATTTTTTAATTCATTTTTCAAAGAGAATTTTTTCCCATTTTGATCCTCGGCTGTAAAGTCGGGAGCCTTAACATTGACCCCCAGGCCCTGGGGTAGAGCTTGGGCCGCCAGAGCAAAAGAGAGTAACAAGTTTATGGTAAGAATATATACTGCTTTCATACTTTACAATTAGTTTTTTTATTGTTAAAAATAGGACTTGCCTTCCACAAATAATCCTACACGGCGGGTCAGCTTACGGAATTCAATAACTCAAAGAATTCTTGCTGCAGAGATTGCCCCTTATCTTTTGCGTACCAGCCATGCAATTCTTTTTCAAAATCATCCCAGAATTTCCCTTCAGGATTCTTTTTCCAGGCGATTAACAATTCCTGTGCACTAGCCGGTCTGGGACCCCATACGAAGGCGTCTGTTCCCAGCGTATCATTCACCGCAAATAGTTTAGGTATTGCCCTTGCACCATTGGTGAGGTACTGATCCATCAGTTTAAGATTTTCGTCCCGCAATAAAATATGCAACTTAATTTTTTCAGGGTTCAGCTTTGCTATTTCTGCAATTACGGGTAAGTTTTGTGCACTGTCGCCACACCATGCCTCTGTAATTACTACCCAGGTATAATGATGTTTCAAACCCTCTACTACCCCTTTCAATTCAGGATTAATAGCAATGGTTTTATGAATTCGCTGGGTTCTTGCAAGGTTCAATTTCGTGAACTCGACTAAGGCTTCAGTAGGATTCTCAGAACTGGTTTCCTTATTCTCAACCCATTTCTCAAAATTCTTCAAATAACTTTCATAGGTAAATAAATCAAGTCCGTTTAACAATGTACTCATACTTTTATTTTTTAGATTGTGTAATTCCATATTTGCCAAAGTCTATCAGTTGCATTGGATTTATATATCCTTTTGTGTAAGTGATGATCTTACCATCGGCATCGGTTATTATGAGAGTTGGATAGGCATTTACGCCATATTTTTCTGCCAGGGCAGGGCCATCGCCTTTTTCCATATCTATTGCAACGTTTATAAAATTCTTATTGAAGTACTCCCCGGCTTCCTTATCAGGAAAAGTATTTTTCTTTAAGAGTTTGCAGGGTCCACACCAGGTGGCATACGCATCCAGGAAAATAAGCTTGTTTTGCTTTTTTGCTTCGGCCAAAACCTTGTTCCAATCGGCTTCCATAAATTGAATGCCCTGGCCGGCCTCTATTACTGAATTGTTTTCAGATGGGCCATTGAGTTTGGGCGTAAATGCAAAAAACATCACTGCTACTGCAATCAGCAAACCGGGAATAATTACTTTCATGTTGTTTTTATTTTATAGACGATTCTTTTACATTTTCCTTACAGCCTCTCTTGCTCTTAACATTTCGTTTAGAACCCGGCAGGGATAAAAGATCGTTGCAGACGTTGTTTCTTTACCTGTGCACCATCTG
The DNA here is from genome assembly GCA_038257335.1 of Chitinophagales bacterium. Taxonomy (GTDB): domain Bacteria; phylum Bacteroidota; class Bacteroidia; order Chitinophagales; family Chitinophagaceae; genus Ferruginibacter. The sequence continues at coordinate 2,398 of JBBSJJ010000097.1, forward strand.
TTACCCACCACTTGTATGGGTTGTAATAAACAAGTAAACACTTTTAGCCTGGAAAGTTTGCAAACTAACACCTAATTTTTGCCTAAATATTCGGGGCATGCTCTTAATATTTATCGAAGACAAGCTCTGCCAATCATTTTTACCTAATAAATAAAAAAAGTTTTAATACTATGCAAAAACCCAACAAAAGATTAATTGGCCAACCAGCTATTGTAACAGGTGCTCACTCCGGTATTGGCCTTGCCGTGGCAGAAGGCCTTTGGCAGGGATGGCGCTAATGTGTTGGTCAATTACAGCTCCAACCCTGAGCGTGCAGAGGAACTTGCACATTCTATAAGCCTCGACAATACCTGTGGCGATGCCATTGCTATAAAATGTGATGTGGGCAAAGAAGACCAGGTGATTGCAATGTATAAACAACCCATCAGTCATTTTGGAACTGTTGATATTTGTGCAGCCAACGCAGGTTTGCAAAAAGACGCATCCCTGCATGAAATGACATTGGCACAATGGCAACTGCTGATTGATGTGAACCTTACCGGCCAGTTTCTTTGTACAAGAGAGGCTATTAAAGAGTTTATGCGTAGTGGGCCAAGACCCGAAGTTTCGAAAGCATTGGGAAAAATAATTCACATGAGTTCGGTACACGAAATATTTCCCTGGCTGGCCATGCAAACTGTGCCGCATCAAAAGGGGGCATCGTTATGCTTATGCAAATAGCGGCATGACTTGCTACCCAGGCTTTGCCACGGCAGGATAAACAATTAAAAAGAGGGAAGTAATTTTATTTCGTTTCTGTACAAGATGATTTTCTTATCATTTTCTAAATGCTTCAACAACCTTGATATCACCACTCTTGAAGTAGATAATTCTTCGGCAATAAGATAGTGAGAGGCTTTAACAACACTGGAGCCGGTTAAGCGTTGCTTCTCCTTTAGATATCCTATAATGCGTTCATCTAATTTGTGAAAGGCGATGCTTTCAATAGATTTTAGCAGCTCAATGAACCGCTCATTAAAACTGCGCATGATGTAGTTTTTCCAACTGGGGTAAACACATAGCCACTCATCTAACTTTACATGCGGGATGGCTATTAGTTCTACGTTGTCTTCGGCTATGGCTTTTATTTCACTTTTCTTTGCTTCTACACAACAGCTATATGCCATTGTGCAACTTTCGCTGCTGGATAAATAATACAATAGTATTTCGTTTCCTTTCTCATCTAACCTATAAACCTTAATAGTTCCCTTTATTACAATGGGCATCATGCGGATGTATTTGCCGTAATCGATGATAACATCCCCTTCATTAAAATTTTGCCAGGTACCAAACTGTTGTATTTCCTGTAAAAGGCTTGACTCAAATATTTTAGCAAGGCTATCTAAATTGGTCATGATGTTTAAAAATGATAGTTTAAAACAAAATTGTATTGCATCATATTTACTTTGTTGAACACAAACTTTTTGTTGTTATAAGTTTCACCCTCTCTTATTTTTCCTGATACTAATAGCTGCGCATCCAGCCCTTTTAGCATCTTTAAGAAAGTGTAGCGTATTTCTGTATTTAATTGAAGGTAGGAAGGTAAGCCATACTTATTTAACCGGTAATCTTTTACATCGGGCAAATTATAATATCCTGCTGAAACCGATGTTTTAACCCTCGCTTTAACTCCATCTTTGTTCTTGTTTCAGTACTATTTCGCCAACACACATTCTTACAGTGAACGCTCCCGGTATTGATACTTCTTTAGGATTTTTTCCATTGAAATTAGTAATAGGAATGCAATTACTTCTACACTCAATACAAATATTATCAATTTACATAGCAAAAAAAGCCCTTGTGGCATTGTAGGAACTTCTTTATTCAGGGCATAACTAATCTTTAATTTATCAATTAATGGGGTAATTTTTCCTTTATGTAGCCGTACAAAAATGTACCTGCAATAGCAAATGCAAATACAATAGCCATCGCAAAAAAACCATAACCAATATTCACAACCATTGGCCCGGGGCAGGCACCGCTCAGTGCCCAGCCAAGGCCGAAAATGGTTCCTCCTGCGAGGTAGCGCACGATAGATTTTTCTTTGGGATGAAACAAAATAGGGTTGCCATGAAAGTCCCGTATTTTAAATTTCTTGATGAGGGCAACACCTATAACACCGATGGTAACGGCCGTACCAATAATACCATACATGTGAAATGCCTGGAAACGAAACATCTCCTGTATCCTGAACCAGGATATGGCTTCGGACTTAGCCATTACAATACCGAACACAATACCGAGTACAAGGAATTTTATAAATTTCATTGCTTAAAAAATTAAAGGAAATATTAAAAATGTCATAACCAAACCGCCGGCAAAAAAACCTATAACAGCTATCAGTGATGGCAACTGCAAATCGGCTAAGCCACTGATGGCATGGCCGGAAGTGCAACCCCCGGCATAGCGGCTTCCGAAACCTACTAACAGCCCGCCAACGGCCAGCACTAAAAATCCTTTTAACGTGAGCACGGCATCCCAACTAAATAGTTCTGCAGGTTGCAAAGATGTGGGGGCAGCAATGCCCAGCTTGCTTAGATCCTGGATGGTAGCCTGCGAAATTTGAACTGCCGGGTTTGCAGGCGAAAGAAATTGGTAAGCAATAAATCCTCCAATAATGGCGCCTATCAGAAAAACCAAATTCCAGATTTGCGTTTTCCAGTTAAAATCAAAAAGCTTTGCTTTTTTGCCCAAACCTACGGCGCCACAAATGGTTCTTAAATTAGACGAGAAGCCAAATGATTGCCCAAAGTAGAGCAAGAAAAACATGATGGCTGCTATCATTGTTCCGGAAAACCACCAGCTCCAGGTTTGTGTTATTAATTCTCTCATTCTTTTACTATTGATGTTTTAAGTGAAATGAAATAACGGGCTTGAATAAATGATTGACCAATTTCTCTGTTGCACTGCTGTGAAAAATACCTCCCTTACCGTGCGTTCCAATACAAATAATATCCATGTTACTCTTTTGATTGAGATGAATAACACCATTCTCTACATCTCTATCATTTATTACATGACATTTATAATTGGTAATATTATTCAACGCCGCAAAGTTTACCATATCCGTTTCGATAGCTGCTTTTTCGGCATCTGATTTTAAGGAAGTTATTTGCAGCAAATGAAGTTTGGTATCAAATGCTTTTATGAGTTTGTGCAACAAGTCAAAACCTTCCTTTTCAGGATTTTTAAAATTATGAACCAGTAACAGATGTTGAATCTGCAAATCTGAGCGGTCGCACATCAATGAAAGCAGCGGTACGCTGCCTCTTCGGGCAATCATTTGAGTTTCTGTACCAGAAAGTTTTTCCTTTAATCCCCAGGCACCTTTCGTGCCCATCACTATCAGGTCAAACTGGTTGGTTGCAGAAAACGCTACAATAGCATCGGTTACTTTTCCCAACAACAGGTGCGTGCTGATGTCATTTCCATATTGGTCCCTAAGATTTGCCAAATTTCTTTCTGCTATCTCCTTTTGCTTTAGCACATAGTTAACGTCAATTTCGCCACAGGTTTGAATAGTACCGTTATTATCCATGGTCACCGTATCGGGTACAGTGAGCACATGCAGAAAATGAATATCAACAGCCATCTTTTCTTCCAGCTTTTTTACCATCAGGTAACTAAACTCAGCCTGAACGGAAAAGTCGGTGGGTATCAAAATTTTTAGGCGCTCCATATCAGTAGGTTGTTGATTATTTTACAAATTGATTTACCGCTTCCCAGGTGCCGCCATTGGTAATACCCTGCTGTTCTAAAATGCTTTTAGCTTGTCCGCTTCTATTACCGCTGCGGCAAAATACAATGATATTTTTTTTGTCTTTGAATTTTGCCAGCTCCATGGTTACCCTGTCTAAGGGTATGTTAACCGAACCCTTAACATGGCCTTCGGCAAACTCGCCCGGGCTGCGCACATCTACTAAAAATGCGCCCTCATCAATTATATTTTTCAGGTCAGCAGTGGCTCCACCACCAAACAGGTTTGTAAAGATTCCCATAATATTTATTTGTTTAGGTGTTGTTTAATAATATTGATGAGCCCTGCCTTGGGCACTACACCACTTTGCCTCCATAATGGCTTGCCGTTTTTAAAAAGAATTAGTGTGGGTACACCCTGCACCTGGTATTGGCTTGCAGCTGCAGGACTTTTGTCTACATCTACTTTTATAATGGTAGCAGCATCGCCCACTTCTTTTTTCACATCTTTTAAAATAGGTGTCATCATTTTACAAGGGCCACACCACTCGGCAAAGAAATCTACCAAAACGGGTTTGTCGGAATTTATCATTTCATCAAATGTCATCGTAATTGTTTTAGTCGTTTACAGGTTTATCAGCCGACTGGAACAGGCTTAGGAGTAACCCTCCCATCAAAGCGCCATAAAGTGTACTGTTTACCGGCTTTGATGTGATGGCACAAGTACCACTTGTACAACCCACCAGGTTCCAGTACACATATCCGGCAACAGCGCCAAGTATTGCGCCAATGATCACCAGTTTGTTGTTGTTAAACCACTTCTTCATAAGTAATATCTTTTGTAGTGTTCGTAATTGTCTTAGCGCCTGAGGTTATCGTTCTGCAGCCACCCGCACCACAACAGCCTATGTTAAAAACTGCCATGGAGGTAAACACTAAACCTGCAATTCCGAACAGCAGTTCTTTAGCAATCACAGCCTGCACCAGTATGGCTATACCGATTCCCAAACGAAGGAACCTAACAAGATTCCAATTAGATAACATAGACTGTTTCATAGTTAATGGTTTATTAGTTAGCAAAATTACCCGCTGCACAGCTTACCTACGATGTTGCTTTGCTTAACAGGCTGTTGTTTCCTTTTTAGGGGTAAGCCAGAAAAACATTTTGCTCACACATAGTTGTACTGAATGTTGTATGGTAGCAAATGTAAAAAGTATCAGGGGAGTTCTTGGTAACAAAGGTTACATATAAAATACCGCTCTAGGGCAGAAGAAGGTTGGTATTAAAAACTTAGATACTCCAAAATATTTTACACAATTAACTGGTCATGCTGCGTCCAGCTCCTTGTTGAAATTGCCTATGTGTAGCTTGTTGTCTTTTAGTTTCTTTTTTTGCTTCAAAAAGCTCCGAAAACCAATGAGTAGAATTGCTGCGGCAATAACCCAAAATGTAATTTCTATGGCCGGGCCATGGCTCAGTTTAAGCAAGCTGTTAATCGTCATCCCGGCAACGGCAAAGTATAAAGCAGTTCTCATAAAAGCAAGCAGGGTTCTATCAATAGCCATATCCGTTCGCTCAACGGCAAGGCGTTCCCTTAAAATGAGGTCTTTGTTCAGGTGATTTTGTGTTTGACTATCCATACGGTATTTTAATTTTAGAAAGCGGGATTAATATCGCAATCAGCATCCCGCCACCATTTTTTTGAGGTGCAGCACATTCGAAAGTGTGCAACAACTCCGGCGGCGGCAGTAATGACTGCTATGATCCATAAAGCAATCATCAATCCAAATACATCAGCCAGGATACCGGCCAGCAAAGCTCCGATTACATAACCACTATCCCGCCAAAAACGAAAGATGCTAAGTGTTGCTGCCCGTTGCGTCGGGTGTGTGTTTTCTGCCACTACCGTTAAAAAATTGGGATATACTAATGCTGTGCCTATACCCAACAAAACAGATGAAACAATTAATAGCGGCAAGGCTGCAGACAAGGCGAGCAAAGTAATAGCAGCAGCTTGCAGTAACATCCCAATAGTAATGATTTGCTTTTTGCAATAACCATCCCCCAGTTTACCGGTAAACAATTGCGACACGCCCCATACCACCGGATAAATACCTGCAACAACACCTACCTGGTAAATACTAAATCCCCGTTGCATTAACAGTATGGGCAGTAAACCCCAAACCACACCATCATTCATATTATTTACCAGGCCATTTAAAGTAACACTGCTTATATTTTTATGCTTCCAGGTAGTATCCCTCCACACATTTTTAAGTAGGGCAATGTTACTGGTACTGCTTTCTGCATGAACAAAATGAGTAGTATCTTTTACAAACAAAAGCGACATCATCAAACCCAATGTAGCGAAAGCCAAACCCGGAATGAACGGAAAAAATGCAAAGCCATAGCGGGCAGCAATACTGCTTGCCAGGTAAGCTGCAAGGCCAACAGAAAGATAGCCGGCAAACTCATTGATACCCATTGCCAGGCCCCGGTTTGTATTACCAACCAAATCTATTTTCATAATAACGGTACTGCTCCATGCCAAACCCTGGTTGATGCCAAGCAGTACATTGGCCAACAATATCCAATTCCAGTTGGGTGCATACATTAATAAAAGCGGAACTGGCAAAGCAAACAACCAACCCACTATTAAAATGGTTTTACGGTTGTATTTTTTTGTAAGTTTTGCAACGCTATAATTACTGATGGCTTTGCTGATACCGAATGCGGCTACAAAAGAGAGCACAGCTGTATTGGCATCTATACCATATACACCAGTGGCCAGCCCGGGAATTACGGCTCTTTCTAACCCCACCATAGCACCCACAAATGCGTTTACCAAAACCAGTAAACCAAATTGAAATTTGTTTTGTGTCAATCCCTGCATAAGATATAAAGGTGGCTAATAGCTTGTGGCTGGATTGGTAACATTGGTTACAAAAGAAAAAGTAGCTACTGCTACTCTCTACACAATTGGATACCTGAAGCAGTGGGCATCAATTGGTTTGCTTTTATTACCCATGTTCTTTTTCATAATGTTTATTTTAGTTGATGAATAAGTTTGCTCATCCTAATGATTTTATTCTGCAAATTTGGGAAATGGGTTTTTAAGGTTTGGTAACATTTGTTGAATAAGCTGATTTAGAAAATTATTACCTAAAAAAAGCTGTCCGTTTCACGCAGCTTTAAAAATACTACTTAACTATTTTAGGAAACAACCGGCTCCCCTTCATTCACCCATTCATTCATACCGCCAGAAAAGTTCACCACATTTTTATAACCGTTTTTAGCCAAAATAGAATAACCAATGGCTGCCCGGTCGCCACTCTGGCAATGGATAATTACTTTTTTATCTTTACTTACCTTATCCAAATTTTGTGGCAGCGTACCTACAAATACATTGTCTGCTTTGGCAATATGCCCACTGTTGTATTCTGTCTCGCCTCTTAAATCTACCAATTGAATACCATTGTTACTCATCAGTTCTTTTGCCTCTTCTATTGAAATAACATTTCCTTTATCCAATGTGCCACCTGCATCTGTCCACGCAGAAATGGAAGGAATATAGCCATACACATTATCGAGGCCAATGCGCATCAGTTTCCTTGTAAGATCATCTAGCTGGCTTTGCTCTGCCAATAGCATAAATGGTTCATCGTATTTTACAAACCATCCCGCCCATGTGGCAAAAGCATTGTTATCCTGGATATTATAACTGCCGGGTATAAACCCTGCCGCAAAATCAGTTTTGTTTCTTGCATCAATTAACTTAATGCCTTTTTCCATTGCTGCTTTTAACTCCGTTACTGTAAGAAGCTTTTGCTTTGGCACTTCCGTCAATAAAGGACGGTCAACCCTATTCAGCTTTTTCATCATTGCAAAATACTTCGGTGGTTCGGGCTGGTCTTCCAGCAGGTATTTTACAAAACCGGTTTTATCGTTTCCAAACTGCAATGCCCAGTTTCTTATTCTCTCGTAACCTACTGTGGTGCTTGGCACAGCGCCCAAAGCCTTGCCGCAGGCACTACCAGCGCCGTGGCCTGGCCACACCTGCAGGTAATCTGGCAGGGCTGCAAATTTTTTGATGGAGTCGAACATTTGCAATGCACCGGCATCTGCAGTGCCCATTACACCCGCTGCTTTTTCAAGCAAATCGGGGCGACCTACATCTCCCACAAAAACAAAATCGCCGGTAAATAACATCACTGGTTCTGACGAAGCAGGAGCATCAGTTAACAAAAAACTGATACTTTCCGGTGTGTGCCCGGGTGTATGCAACACCTCAAAACTAAGGTTGCCCATTTTGATCTTATCCCCATGCTTCAAGCCTTTGTGGGCAAACTCATACTTCCAGTCTTCGCCGCCTTCGTCAGACAAATACATGTCTGCACCCGTTAGTGCAGCCAGTTCTCTTGAGCCCGCCAGGAAATCTGCATGTATATGTGTTTCAAAAATGTGCGTTATTTTCATTTTATTGGCTTTAGCTATTTCAAGGTATGTGTCTACATCCCTTTTAGCATCAATAACAGCCGCAATACCTGCCTTTTGACATCCGATGAAATAACTAGCCTGCGCAAGGCTTTTGTCGTAAACATGTTCGAAATACATAATTATATGTTTTTAGTTTTTAATGATCTATCTATCCTGCAAATATGGCAATTCTTTTAACTACAGACGGTAACATAGGTTACATTTGGTTATGATAAGCGATTGCAAAAAAAGTTAGCATCGGCCACAGATCCCCAAAAGCTAAGCTACAGCATGGTTATTTTTAATTGATGGTATTTCATGTCAATGTCCGCCGCCGGAAGGAAAAAATATTTCTTTGATGATGATGTAAATACCCATCAGCAATACAAACCAGCCAAAGGCTTTTTTCAATTTGTCAGCAGGTACTTTTTTAGAAAGAAATATGCCCATAAAAATACCCACAACAGCAAAAGCGGTGAAGCTTGTCAACAATTTCCAATCAATTACCTGGCTGCCTTGCACGTCGCCTATGAAACCAATTAAAGATTTAGCAGCAATAATGAGCAGCGATGTACCTACAGCCAGCTTCATAGGCATTTTAGCCAACAATACCAGTGCCGGGATAATTAAAAATCCGCCGCCTGCCCCTACCAGCCCTGTCAATAAACCAACCACTAAACCTTCCAACAAAATCATGGGATAGTTGTACTGCATGGGTAGATTCTCATTAGCTTCTTCTTTGTTTTTTCCATTTCTTATCATGCTGATAGAAGCCAGTATCATTACAACCGCAAAAAGCAGCATCAATGCAATGGGCTTTGAAATAACAAGACTACCAATAGAAAATAATTCCTGGGGTATCAAAGGCATAAGCCACATACGGGTAGCATAAACTGCTGCAATAGACGGTATGCCAAAAATGAGCACCGTTTTAAAGTCTACCTTTTTTTGCATGGCGCTTTGCACGCCGCCCACAAGGGCCGTAGAGCCCACAATAAATAAAGAATAAGCGCTTGCCAGTACAGGGCTTACACCCATCACATAAACCAATATGGGTACAGTTAAAATAGAACCGCCACTACCAATAAGGCCCAACGAAATGCCCACTATGGTTGCTAATAAATAACCAACTATGTCCATAACCTATTTGTTTTAATTGGCTACAAAGGTGAAAGATGCTAAAGGGAAAGATGGTAACAAAGGTTACACTGATGGCAAAAAGGTAAGTGCATATGCTGCGTGCAAACAACTGCACACAAAAATTTATGAGCAGGAAGAAAGCTAATTTGCCTGCAGCTAAAGCGATGCGAAAATTAGTGGTGCTGGGCTGTGGTGAAGAATAAAGTTTTTAAGGCCAGCCTATTTTTTCAACAGCTCCTTTATAAACGCAGGTATGTCTTTTCCGTTTACAATAGCATCTACCTGCCCAAAGCTAATGGCCTGTTGTGGCATGTATCCCATGTCTGCAGAAGCGGGGTCTTGTGCAATGGTATAGCCCCCCGCTGATTTGATATTTTGCAATCCTTTGGCTCCGTCTACGCTGGCGCCAGATAATAGAACGCCTACCACGGCTTTGCCAAACACACCCGCTACAGATTCAAAAGACACATCAATGCTGGGACGGCTGTAATTAATTTTTTCTGATGAATCAAGCGAAAAGCTATGTTCATCCTCTATGAGCAAATGATAATCTGGTGCAGCAATGTAAATTCTACCTGGCAATAAGGCTTCTTTGTCTTCTACTTCTTTAACGGGCAAACTTGTTTTGGTAGACAGCAGATTCACGAGAATGCTATCAGGAGAACTCTTGCGGTGTATCACAATTATTAAAGAAGCATTTATTTGCTGCGGCAATGCTTCTACTATCTTAAAAATTACATCCAGGCTTCCCGCAGAGCCGCCGATAGCAACAATTTTATATTCAGCTAGTTTATCTTCCGCCATATTTTTTCATTTGGTTCAATCTGCGAATATGCTTTATCGATGGTTGAAAAACGAATGTTCTCTTTTGCACCCAACACAAGGAATCCCAATTTTTCCATGCTGCCGTCAAAAAGTGTCAGCACTTTATCCTGCAAATCTTTGTCAAAATAAATAAGCACATTGCGACAAATGATCAGTTGAAATTCGTTGAACGACCGGTCTGCCACAAGATTGTGTGTGGCAACAACCATTTTAGTTTGCAGGCTCTTATTAAATTGTGCCCCCTCGTAGTTGGCTGTGTAATAGGTGGAAAAATCTTGCTTTCCGCCAGAGGCAATATAATTTTCGGAGTATTGCTTCATGCTGCTGAGAGGGAATATTCCCCGCCGGATGTTTTCAATAACGGACGGATTAATATCAGTTGCATACAATAAAGATTTGTGCAAAAGATTGGCCTCCTGCAATAGTATCGCCATAGAATACACTTCTTCGCCGGTAGAACAGCCGGCGTGCCAAATGCGAATAATGGGATGTGTACCCAAACTGGGCAAAACTTTTTCTCTCAACGTTTTATAAAGTGAAGGATCACGGAACATTTCAGTAACATTCACCGTAACTTCTTGTATGAAACGATGCAGGTAAGCTTCTTCATTTTTCACCTTAAACAGCAGTTCTGCAAAGCCTGGAAATTTATCAATTATAAGTAAGCGATTGATTCTTCTTTTTAAAGAAGTCCTTGCATAATTGGTAAAATCATACCCATACCTGGAAGCTAATTCATTTAGCAACAAATCAAATTCCTCGTCATTTATAGTCTTGCTTTCCACTGATTTATTTTACGAAGCTTTTTAAAACATTTAAGAGTAAATCTACGTCAACAGGTTTTGACACATAGCCATCTGCCCCCACAGCCAAACATTTTTCTCTATCCCCTTTCATGGCCTGTGCAGTAACTGCCACCACCGGAATAGATTTTAATTCCTTTGTATTTTTCAACTTTGGAATCGCCTCATAGCCATCCATCCCGGGCATCATCATATCAATAAGAATCACATCCACAGAGTGATTTCCGTGCAGCATGGCAAAAGCTTCTTCCATGCAGGAGGCAGCATTAGATTGAAATCCTTTGGCTTTCAATACGGCTGAGAGTGCAAAAATATTGCGGCTATCGTCATCAATTATCAGGATATTCTTCATGTAGGATCTTAAATAGTCATTAGTTGTTTCGCCATTATTCATTTACGCTTTATCATAGAGCCATACTCTTAGCAAGGAGGTTAGCTGGTCAATGTCCACTGGCTTTGTAATGTAGTCAGATGCCCCGGCCTGTATGCATTTCTCCCGATCTCCGGTCATGGCTTTTGCAGTTATCGCAATCACGGGGAGGGTTCTAAACTTATTTATGTCCCGTATGCTTTTGGTGGCTTCATAACCATCCATCTCCGGCATCATCATATCCATCAGCACGATATCAACTTTGCTATTTTCCTCCAGTTGTTTCAAAGCCTCTTTACCGTCCATAGCAGAGAGCACTTTCATTCCATGATATTCAAGTGTGCGGGTCAATGAAAATATATTTCGAACATCATCATCGGCAATCAATACGGTTTTATCTTTCAACACTTCGCTAAGACTACCTGCCTGCTTGTACGTAACCGAAAGTTTTTCACCCTTATTTTTTTCCATCAAATGTAAAAACAGCGATACCTCATCCAGGATTCGTTGGTATGAATGAGCCGTTTTAACCACGATAGAATCTGCGTATTGCTTAATGCGCATTTCATCTGTATGCGATAAATTTTTACCCGTAAAAATGATGATCGGCAGGTTTTCGAGACCAGGAGTTTGCTTTACTTCTTCCAATGTATTGTATGCCTCCTGCGCCGGAATGCCCATGTCTAAAATAACACACTCCACTTTATTATTGCCAAGCGCTTTTATCCC
>JBBSJJ010000098.1:0-14288 GCA_038257335.1 Chitinophagales bacterium
GGAGAAATAGCGATAGCAATGTTTGATGTTGGATGTGGGATATTGGATGTTTTTATAAAGGTTATTTCACATTTTTTTCGATGGTTGTTTATTATTTCACAAAGAAATATTTTGCCTTTACCATCCGTTAACTGCAGATGCTCTCCATTTTGCATACGCAATACCTGCACAATATGTTTGCTGGTATTTTCATCCAGCACAACAGTATTTAAGCCTGGATTAATATCATCTTTATAAAAAAATGGTAGCGCCATAATATCAATTTCTTATTTCATTTTCTGTAGAAAAATATAGTGAAAATGTATTTCAAACTTAAGCAAAATAAAAATGGAGAATGAATCGGTAAAATTCATTCTCCATTATCCTCTTAATAATTATCATTTAAAAAGGCGCATCATCATCAAAATTACCATCGTTCATTTTGCTTCCTTTTTGTATGTACATCCTTGCGCCATCATCTCCGCCGCCACCAGCTACGGGCTTCCAGTTACCACCCCCACCGGGCTGTCCGCCTCCAAAGTCTCCGCCTTCTTCTTCTACAAATTTTTGAATGTGCAGCAGGGCTTTTAACTTGATGGTCTCCAAACTACCATTTCTATGCTTGGCTATTTTTACATGCGTTTCTCCTTTGTTACTTTCGCCAAATTCATCGGTCGTTACTTCATAATACTCCGGCCTGTAAAGAAACATTACCAAATCTGCATCCTGCTCAATGGCACCAGATTCCCTCAAATCACTCAACTGCGGCATCTTGTTTCCTTCTTTTCTTTTCTCCACTTCCCTACTCAACTGGCTCAACGCAATGATGGGCACCTGCAGTTCTTTTGCAAGGCTTTTTAAGTCACGGGAAATTTTACTAATCTCTTGCTCTCTGTTGCTGTTCCTGTCTGCACTGCCGCTCATGAGCTGCAGGTAATCTATAATGATGAGTCCAACGTTGTGTTTGTTTTTCAGCCTGCGGCACTTTGCCCGCAGTTCAAAAATATTAAGCGCAGCAGAATCGTCAATAAAAATGGGTGCCTTGCTCAGGCGGTCAAATCCATTTTTATACAATTGTTTCATTTCATGCTCTTCCAGTTTACCACGGGCAATTTTTTCCAACCATATCTCGCTCTCTGCACTCAAAATACGTTGCACCAACTGGCTGCTGCTCATCTCAAGGCTAAAAAATGCAACAGCAGTAGGCGGCCTGTCATCACCCTTGGGGCGAATGGCTGCAGTGCGTGCAAGGTTTAATGCAAAGGCAGTTTTACCCACGGAAGGTCTTGCTGCCAAAATGATCAGATCCGTCGGTTGCCAGCCGTAAGTAATTTTATCAAGGGTAGGGAAACCGGTGGGTACACCCGTAATCTCGTCCTTACGGTTACGCATATCCTCAATCCGATTAAAGGTTTTAACCAGTACAGAATCTATATCGTCAAAGTTTTTACGAAGGTGATTGTTGGTGATCTCAAACAATTTTCCTTCGGCACTGTCCAGCAGGTCGAACACATCTGTGCTGTCTTCGTAGGCATCTCCTATTATTTCGCCACTGATGCGAATGAGCTCCCGTTGTATGAATTTTTGCAATACAATACGGGAGTGAGCATCAATATTGGCAGAGGATACTACCGAGTTGGTAAGTTTAGTTACATAATAGGGCCCACCTACCATTTCCAGTTCTTCCCGCAGCTTCAATTCTTCTACCACGGTGAGCATGTCTATAGGCAAACTTTTAATAGCCAGCCCTTGCATAGCCTTAAAAATTTTTTGATGAGCGTCTACATAAAAACATTCAGGTTTTAAAATCTCTATCACCGTATCAAACGCACTTTTTTCGAGCATGATGGCGCCGAGGATGGCTTCTTCCAATTCTTTGGCCTGGGGTGGCACTTTTCCAAAAACCATGCTACCCATATCCATAGAGCTGGTTCTCCTGGCCTTTCTGTCCTTATTTAAATTGGTAAATTCCATTACTCCTGAGATTCCTTTGCTGTTATTTAAAAAATTTATTGGGCCGTTCTCAATTTTTATACCGGGTGATGATGAGCTGCTATGCCTTTTCATTTCCGGTTAAGTCCATTCAGTTTCGGCGGGCGGCTAAGGTAATGGCAATTTGGTAATGATAAAATAACTTATTACTGTTATTAACTTTAATTTACTCATTACCCACTTCATATCCACATGTAAAAATAGGTTATTCACTACTTATAAACAGCTATATCCACATGCAAACTTCCAACTGCATTTCATTTATCGCCTACTTATCAACACAAACAGGAGGGTCATTTTTCTTTTTGTGCACCTAGCTAATATTTTGATTCGTTGCTAATTTCAACCCAATTACCTAGCTTCCGAAACTTTCAGTTTAGCCTGTTTTAACAACCAAAACATAGTACTGAAAAAACTATCTTTGCTGCCCAAATAAATTCAACTGATGATTATTTCTTACAACTGGCTAAGTGAGTACCTACCGCTGAAGATAGAGCCTGAGAGGCTAAGCAAAATCCTGACATCTATAGGGCTTGAAGTAGAAAGCATGCATAAATACGAAACTATAAAGGGTGGTTTACAGGGTTTAATAACTGCCGAAATTGTAGGATGCGAAAAACACCCCGATGCTGACAAACTAAAAATTACGCAGGTGAATACAGGCAGGGAAGTGTTGCAAGTGGTTTGCGGGGCTCCCAATGCCGCTATTGGCCAGAAGGTAGTATTGGCTACCGTTGGCAGTACTATATACCCTATTACCGGCGAGCCTATCACATTAAAAAAGGCTAAAATACGTGGAGCCGAAAGCCACGGAATGATCTGCGCTGAAGATGAAATTGGCGTGGGTAAAAGCCATGCAGGCATCATGGTGCTACCGGCAGATACACCGGTAGGGCAGCCAGCAGCTTCGTTATTTGAATTGTACGAGGACACTATTTTTGAAATTGGCCTTACGCCAAACCGCATGGATGCCATGAGCCACCTGGGTGTTGCCAAAGATGTGTGTGCCTACCTAAGCCATCACGATAAAAAAGGAACCATCGCAAAACAGCCTTATAAAAACGGTTTCAAACCTGATACCACAGGCAAGCCTATCGAGGTTGTTATAGAAGACAGCAATGCCTGCAGGCGTTATGCAGGTATCAGCATCAACAACATAACGGTGACGGATAGCCCAAAATGGCTGCAACAAAAATTGAGTAGCATTGGCTTAAAACCCATCAACAATATTGTAGATATAACCAACTTCATTTTGCATGAAACCGGGCAGCCTTTGCATGCATTTGATGCGGCAAAAATAAGCGGCAACAAAATAGTTGTAAAGCAGCTTCCGGAAGGCACAGCATTTACCACGCTGGATGCCAAGGAAAGAAAACTATCAGCTACCGACCTCATGATTTGCGACGCAGAAAAACCTATGTGTATTGCAGGAGTATATGGCGGCGCAGAAAGTGGAGTAACAACGGCCACTAAAAATGTATTTATAGAAAGTGCCTGGTTTGATCCAATTAATATTCGAAAAACATCTGTCAAGCACGGCTTAAGGACAGATGCGGCAGCCCGTTTTGAAAAAGGCATCGACATTAGCAACACCGTGATCGTTTTAAAAAGAGCCGCCCAGCTTATCAAAGAAATTTGTGGTGGAGAAATAACCGGCGATATTGTAGATGTTTTTCCTAACCCGATAGCACCCGTTTCTATTGGTTTAAAATACCATTACCTCAAAAAATTAAGTGGCAAAAATTACCACGGCGATTCTATCAAAAACATTTTAACCTCGCTTGGTTTTGAACTCATAAAAGAAGGGGTGGATGAAATGTGGGTGAACGTTCCTTTTAGCAAACCAGACATCAGCCTACCTGCCGATCTTGTAGAAGAGATCATGCGCATAGATGGCCTGGATAATATTGAAATACCTTCCACCATCAGCATTTCGCCGTCTAACGACAGCACTTCGCAAAACAATTTGCTGCGGGAAAAAGTAGCAGGAATGCTTACCGCCATTGGTTTTTATGAAATATTCACCAATAGCATTACCAACAGTGCCTATTTTGATGAAGAAACTTTGAGCCAGTCTGTAAAAATGATCAATAGCCTGAGTGCCGACCTTGATATTATGCGCCCTTCCCTTTTGCCCACGGGCCTGGAGGTAATTGCACACAACATCAACAGGAAAAATGCCAACCTCTCTTTATTTGAATTTGGTAAAACCTACCGCAAAGAAGCAGATGCTTCCTACACAGAAGCAAAGCACCTGGCCATTTACACAACTGGTGATGTTACCGAAACCGCCTGGAATCAAAAAGCTGCGAAAGCAGATTATTATGGTGTAAAAGCTTCCTGCGAAAAAGTGTTTGCGGCATCAGGCATCTGCAATGTGAGTTACGAGCCAACATCGAACCCTGATTTTGAAATGGCGGCAGAAATTAAAATCAACAAGACGGTGGTGGGCATCATGGGTAGTTTGTCAGAAAAAAGAAACAGGGCCTTTGGCATCAAACAACCCGTTTTCGTGGCGCACCTGCATTGGGATGCAATCATCAATAGCATTGGCAGCACCGGTTTAAAATACGAAGAGGTGAGCAAGTTTCCCTCTGTGCAGCGGGACCTTGCCTTGCTGGTTGACAAAAATGTAACGTATGCGCAGGTAGAAAAAACGGCTGCTTCGCTCAAGTTTCCGCAACTACAATCTACCCGGCTTTTTGATATTTTTGAAAGTGAAAAATTAGGTGCTGGCAAAAAGTCCATGGCGGTAAATTTCAGTTTTGGCGATTTCAATAAAACCCTCACCGATGTGGAAATTGATGAGATGATGAACAAAATGATTGCTGCTTATGAGAAGCAATTGGGCGCAGAAATTCGCAAATAATTATTTTCGATTGGTCAAAATATTTTTGCCGGAAAGGCGGGAAGTCGGGTAGGTTGTTTGATTTGCCGGGAAGACGGGAAGCCGTCTAAATCATCAGACGTCTTCCCGACTTACCGGCAAGTTTTAGATAACATAATAAACTTAATTTTAAAGGCACATTGTCATCTGTCATCGACCATCTAAGCATCATTCAAGCTAAGCTGCAGCAGTTGCTGAAGCAACATGAATTATTGAAGAAAGACAACGGCAAATACGAGCAACAGCTAGCCACCATGCAGCAAGAGCAATTGCAGCAGAAAGAAAAAATGGAGGAACTACAGCAACAAAACCTTTTGCTAAAAGCATCCGTAACCAATATGGAAGGAGCCGATAAGAAAGCCCTCGAACAAAAAATTCAGCATTATATTAAGAACATCGACAAATGCATTTCTTTACTCAGTAAATAAGATCATGGCTGAACTGATACCCGTAAATATTGTTATTGCAGATCGAACTTACCGGATCAAAACATTGGCTCAAGACGAAGAAGTGATCCGTAAAACCGTCAAACTCATCAATGATAAAATCATTGAGTTTAAAACACAATTTGCAGGCAAAGACATGCAGGACTACATCGCCATGGTTATTATTTGGTATGCTACGCAATCTGTTTCAGAAAAAAATAGCAGTCTCGATCAAACTGAATTGCTTAATGGGCTTAAGAAGTTGGAGGAACAGATAAATAAAGCGCTGTAATTCCTCGCTCTTTGTTTGTATCCTTTACAAAATCTTTCGCCCGGATAATTCTACAGTCAAAATTTGTATCTTCGCCCACTAACCTTATCTCTCGCCATATGAGTACAGATAGGACATACAATATTGTGAATCAGCTTAAAACAATCTCAACTAATGGATATAATTCCAATCATCATAGGAGTGGCCGCATTAATAGCCGGTCTCATCCTGGGTAAAATCATTTTTGCAAAAAACACTACACAAAAAGTTCAGGAGGCCGAAATTCAGGCACAAAAAATCATTTCGGAAGGACAATTAAAAGCCGAAACCTTTAAAAAAGAAAAGGAGCTGGAGGCCAAAGAAAAATTTGTGCAAATGCGTGGCGACCACGAAAGGGACGTACTGCAAAGGACTCAAAAAATAAACGAAGGCGAGAATCGCATCAAGCAAAAAGAACAGGGGTTAAATGCAAAGGAAGCCAACCTTGAAAAACAACTCAAAGAAAATGATACCATCAAAGAAGCCCTAAACAGGCAGATTGAAGTGGTAAACATTAAACGCACAGAGCTGGAAAAACACCAGGAAGAACATATTCGCCGCCTGGAAAAAGTGGCTAGTCTTACTGCTGATGAGGCAAGAACTCAATTGATTGAAAGCCTGAAACAAGAGGCCCACAGCAAGGCGCTTACCCTGCAGCAGGAAATTATTGAAGATGCTAAACTAAAGGCCAATAAAGAAGCCCGCAAAATAGTTATCCAAACCATACAGCGTACAGCCGCAGAAACGGCCATTGAAAACTCCATCACCGTTTTCAACCTTGAAAGCGACGAAATCAAAGGTTCTATCATTGGCCGTGAAGGTCGAAACATCCGTGCTATTGAAGCAGCCACAGGGGTAGATTTAATTGTAGATGATACCCCGGAAGCCATCGTGCTTTCTTCTTTTGATCCCCTGCGCAGGGAAATTGCTCGTCTTTCTTTACAGCGTTTGGTGGCCGATGGCCGTATTCACCCCGCCCGTATTGAAGAAGTGGTTGAAAAAACCAAGCGTCAGTTAGACGATCAGGTTATGGAGATTGGTGAAAGAACAGTTATTGAACTGGGCGTACATGGTCTGCACAAAGAGCTGGTAAGAATGGTGGGCCGTATGCGTTTCCGTTCTTCCTATGGTCAAAACCTTTTGATGCACAGCAGGGAAACTGCCAACCTTTGCGGTATCATGGCATCGGAACTGGGCATGAACCCGAAACTAGCCAAAAGAGCAGGACTGCTGCACGATATTGGTAAAGTGCCAGATGAAGAAACAGAATTAAGCCATGCCTTGCTAGGTGCAAAACTGGCTGAAAAATATGGCGAAAACCCTGCAGTAGTGAATGCTATTGGCGCTCACCACGACGAAATGGAAATGCAATATGTAATTTCTCCCATCATCCAGGCTTGCGATGCTATCAGCGGAGCAAGACCAGGTGCAAGAAGAGAGATCATGCAGCAGTACATTCAGCGTATCAAAGATTTGGAAAACATGGCTTTGGCTTACAATGGTGTTGAGAAAGCCTATGCCATCCAGGCTGGCCGTGAGTTAAGGGTTATTGTAGAAGCTGATAAAGTGAGTGATGCAGACAGCGATAAGCTCAGTTTTGAAATTGCTCAAAAAATTCAGACGGAAATGACTTTCCCCGGCCAAATAAAAGTTACAGTGATCAGGGAGAAGAGGGCGATCAATATAGCACGATAGTTCCCTCATCCCCTGCCCTTCTCCCTGAATGGAGAAGGGTGATGCGAAGATCGAAGCGGTTGGGATGTTTTAGAATTGAAAAAACTTTCTTCTTTGATCATGGAACTTTAAACTATTACCCTTACCTTCGCCCTCCGAAAAATAAATTTATATGAACGCAATAGATTTTGTTCATGAGCAGTTGACCACAAAACCAACGCTTCCGACATTTAAAGCAGGTGATAACATCACCGTCAACTACAAAATTGTAGAAGGTACCAAAGAACGTATACAGAGCTTTAAAGGCGATGTAATCAAACGCCAGGGAACGGGTGCAACTGCATCTTTCACTGTTCGTAAAATAAGTGATGGAGTGGGTGTTGAACGTTTGTTCCCCGCCTTTTCTCCCAACATCGAAAGCATCATTGTGCACAAAGTAGGTCGTGTACGTCGTGCCAAATTGTACTTTCAGCGTGAAAGAAGCGGTAAGAGTGCCCGTATCAAAGAAAAAAGACAAGCAGTGGCTAAAGTGGCTAAGAAAGCCTAGTCCAACATATTTTAAAAAGAGCGGAATTAATTTTCCGCTCTTTTTTTATTTCATACGGGGAAGAAGGGTAAAGACAACAGATGGCTCAGCGAGCCCTTTTTTCTTTTTTAACATTATACCTTTCTGAGAGGCTGCTTAATAGCCATTTCATTGTATAAATGGCCTACCTTTACGTTTATAAATTTAAACTTATGTTAGTAAACGTCCCAAACGCAACATTCCTATTTTCGCTACCAGGCGGTGGCGAATGGATTCTGATAATTTTAGTAGTGCTATTATTATTCGGAGGTAAAAAAATTCCTGAACTAATGAGAGGTATTGGTAAGGGAATGCGTGAATTTAATGACGCAAAATCTACTGTAAAGAGTGAGATTGAAGAAGGCATGAAAGAGAGGCCGGTTCCGCCGACAACTCCCGCCCCTAAGCAAGACGTTGCTCCATAATTCACCACAAAAAATTTGATAGCCGAAGTTTGTTTCGCAGCGCTTGTTTACTACATGCCGGCGAAACGTTCTTCGGCTTAATTATACCACCACATTACCCAAAACTATTTACTAACTGATGTATTCCTACAGCACTATAGCCCGCTACCACAGCCAATTGCAGCAGGGAGAAATTACTTGCCTGCAGGCGGTGCAATTCTATCTACAACAAATAGAAAAAAATAAACAGCTCAATGCCTTTGTAGAAGTGTACGCACAGGAAGCGCTGGAGAAAGCGGCAGCGCTTGATGCTGCGAGGCAAGCTGGTGCGCCTCTAAAGAAATTACATGGTGTGGTAATAGCCATTAAAGATGTGATCTGTTATGAGGGGCATTCGGTTACGGCCGCTTCTGCCATATTGAAAGATTTTAAATCGCTTTACACCGCTACTGCCCTACAATTTTTGTTAGAGGAAGATGCCATCATCATTGGCAATTGCAATTGCGATGAATTTGCCATGGGAAGCACCAACGAAAATTCCGTGTATGGAAAAGTGTTGAATGCACAGGATGAATACAAAGTACCAGGAGGTTCCTCTGGTGGAAGCGCAGTGGCCGTGCAAGCTGATATGTGCATGCTAAGCCTTGGCAGCGACACAGGAGGATCTGTAAGACAGCCCGCAGATTTCTGTGGCCTTATTGGCATTAAACCTTCCTACGGACAAATATCCCGGTATGGCCTGCTGGCCTATGCTTCCTCTTTTGACCAGATAGGCATTTTTGGAAATGATCTGGATGACGTAGCCCTACTCCTTTCCCTGATGTGTAAAGCAGATGAGCGGGACAGCACAATGGCAGCCAGCCCTGTACAAGGTCTTTTCCCAATAACTGAAACTGCTGAAAAAAAATTTAGGTATTGTTATTTTCCCGAAGCCATGATGCACCAGTCGCTGGATAAAGAGATGCAGGAGCAAATGATGCAACTGATACAGCAATTGAAAGAAGCCGGCCACACAGCAGAGCCCGTTGATTTTGACATGCTAGATTATGTGGTGCCAGCCTATTATGTTTTAACAACAGCCGAGGCAAGCAGCAACCTTTCCCGGTACGATGGCGTTCGGTACGGGCATCAAAGTAAGTTGCCCGCTAAAGATCTAAATGATTTTTACCTGAATAACAGAACCGAAGGGTTTGGGATGGAGGTAAAACGCCGCATCATGCTCGGTACATTTGTGCTAAGTACTGGCTATTATGATGCTTATTACAGTAAGGCTCAAAAAATCAGGACCTTATTAGTACAAAAAATGAATACAATTCTTGACGGGTATGACGTTATCCTCATGCCTACGTGTACGCAAACAGCCTTTGATATTGGTCAGAATCAAAAAGACCCCATAGCTATGTACCTGGCAGATATTTATACTGTTTTAGCCAACCTTACCGGCTTGGCAGCCATATCTTTACCCTTGTTTTCACACAGTAATAACATGCCTTATGGCTTACAGGTTATGGCCAACAAGGCAGATGAAGTAACTTTGCTGCAAATTTCTAAATTGCTGTTGCAGCAATTTAATAAGAAAGAAATGTTGTCCGAATAATGAAAAGGATCTCCTACATATGCATGTTGATTTGGCTGGCAGTTGCACAACTCCCTGCACTGGCTCAGCAGGTGCCAGCCTCGGAGATCATGTTGCCAAATGATACCAGCATAACGGACACTGACGAAGGATCGGAGATTATTGAAGAAATCATTCAGACTAAAAAAGTTCCACAGAAAGATAAGGTGCAGTATTTTAGTACGCTCACCCGTTACGGGTTCAAGGACCTTTTTTCTAAATATTCTTACAACACTCAGTTGCCCTACAGCAGCCAGGTAAACCCGCAGGCAGAAACCTACATGCAGGGCTATCTCAAAAGCCATACAAAAAGTCTGATAGGAATGAAGACCTGGGGCGTACCTTATTTTAACCTCATAGATAATATTCTTGCGCAGTATGGCTTGCCGAAAGAATTAAAATACCTGGCAGTAATTGAAAGTAACCTGAGTACAAGTGCTACCAGTTGGGTAGGCGCTGGCGGCCCCTGGCAGTTTATGCCCTACACGGCCAGGGAGTATGGCCTGGTAGTGAATGGTAGTTTTGATGAAAGAAGAGATTATTACAAAAGTACCCATGCTGCAGCAAGGTACCTGCTCACGCTATACAAACAAATGAACAAAGACTGGTTACTGGTGATTGCTGCTTACAATGGAGGACCGGGAAGAGTGTATAGCGCTATGAAAAAAAGTGGCAGCAAAAATTTTTGGAGCCTTCAATACTACCTGCCGGAAGAAAGCCGGAATCATGTAAAGAAATTTATAGCCACGCATTACATCATGGAAGGTGAAGGTAGTACCGGAAGCAGTGCTGCCTTTAATGCCGGCATGACCAGCTACGGTGGTAGCACTGCAGCCTCCAGCAACCCTTACACTCCCAAAACGGGTTTATCTGTGGCGGAAATGGAACTGGCGGAAACTCAAAATATTTCTGGCAAATACAATTCTGTAGTAATCGCAAAAAATATCATGATGGATATTGCTACTTTCAACCGCTACAATCCACAGTTCGATGCCTTGCTCAATAGCAACGGGCAGTTTGAACTTATTCTTCCTGCAGATAAAATGCAATTATTTTTGGCTAATAAATACCAGATCTTAAATGAGTGTGTGCAATTATTGTTGGGCGATAGTGATATCCCCAATAATAAAACGGTGTACCCCGCACGATATAATAGTAAAGGAAGAAAGGGTTCTTAGTGTAGTGAACAAAGTGCCTCCTCACTCGTGTAAGCTTTGCTCCCTCCTGCCTCTACACTCACCAAGCTCAGTAGTTTTTTTATTGTGAATATCTTTTCCTAAACAATTTCATAAAGGGGAGATGCCCAACGTATTGCTTCTATATTTGTTTAAACCAAGTATCCTTGTACGATATCCGTTTGTAATTAACAAAGCATTTCAATGCAGGCCTCTTAGTAGGGACTATATGCTTTATTGATTTTATACTTTCCGTTATTCTTATTCATCCATGCCCTTGCACACAAAATCATTTCATCATCAACTATCTCAAAATCTTCTCCCCAAAATTTATTGATAGAGCTTACTATTTTTTGAAAATCATCATTCATGATAATATTAGAAAGCTGGAAAATTACATTGGCTGAATTTTTCGTATTTATCTTTCCGTTAGACATGGATGCATACATTTTTGATGTGTCAAGCCATTCGGTAAGTTTATGAAGACTCTTTTGAGTACCCAGAAAAATTAGTGGTAACCCCCTCTTTTCAAAAACATCGTTCCATTGCCGCCCGGTAATTTTTGAATCATACGCTGCACGCTCTATTACTTTATTTTCCATATCTTCTACACCAAGCCTCGCAAGTGCTAGTTGTACAGTGGGCACATGATAATGAATAGAATCGCTTACTGCCTGCTGAAGCAAGGGTATTGCTTCTTTAAAATTTGAAAAAGCTGTGGTTAAAATCACCCCGTTATCAACCTGATATAAGCTGGTAAAAATTTGAGTAACCTCCGGATATTTTTTCTTCAAAAGGCTATC
This sequence comes from Chitinophagales bacterium, assembly GCA_038257335.1. Classification (GTDB taxonomy): domain Bacteria; phylum Bacteroidota; class Bacteroidia; order Chitinophagales; family Chitinophagaceae; genus Ferruginibacter. Next base: position 11,830 of record JBBSJJ010000098.1, read on the forward strand.
AAATACTTTAATAAATACTTCGTTTTTGCCATTTGAAATTAAAGAAGCTTCTTTGCTGACTGAAAAAATCGAAGGATAGTCTTTCTTAATATTATTTAAATATCCATTTATTTCATCCTCTGTCCATCTCCAATCAAGCAAATAAAGCATTCTATTCTTTATAGAATCATCAATATTGCATTGTAGGGAATAATACATTGGGCTCATTCCCGGGACCGGTTTAGCTTTTTTTAAATGTGCACTCACCACTGATTTACTCGGCATTCGCTCACATGGCACCTGTGCCATAGAAATACTGTTCGATAAAATCAGGAAGGTTAATATAAGGTCCCAGATCTTCTTCATATTAATAAATTTGAGTCTATTGACTGTAATAAAACATATTCAATTTAGGTGCAACACCATTTACAGTAAGCACATAGACCATAACGTTGCAGGTATAATGCATCGGTATGCTATATGGGGGATCAAAAAGTTTGAGGTAAATTTAATAAATGCCCCACTTCAAGCGAGTAACTGTTTTTTTACAATGGCGAAAAAACAGGGAAAATAGCCTCCTAAATAAGACATGCCTTTTGTAATATTATCAGAAGGTGTATTTGTTAAGATAAAAACTAATGTGGACCTTGTTTTCACCTCCACTACAACACCTTCATAATCGCTTCTGCCTTCAACAAAGTTTCCTGGTATTCATCTTCTGCCTTGCTGGCAAAAGTGATGGCGCTACCTACTGAAAACGATAGATTCTTTTGAGCCTCATCGTAAAAAATACTCCTGATTACTACATTAAAATCAAAGTCGGCACCAGGTGTTACATAACCAATGGAGCCGGAGAACAGGCCACGGGCTGCCGTTTCATATTCATCTATCAGTTCCATCACTCTCTTCTTGGGTGCCCCCGTCATAGAACCCATGGGAAAAGTTGCTTTGATGGCATCTGTCCAATGCAGGCCTTCCGCCAGTTCTGCTTTTACACTACTGATCATTTGATGTACCTGCGGAAAACTATAAATGCCATACAGCTCTTCTACCTGCACAGAACCCTCTTTGCTGATCCTGCTCAAATCGTTTCTTACAAGATCTACCACCATCACATTTTCGCTGCGCTCTTTGCTGCTGTTTTGCAATGCTGTCATGCTGGCAATATCTTCAGCCGCATTAGCCACATGGCGTTTGCTCGTGCCCTTGATGGGTTGGGATAACAACGTTTGTCCCGTTTTTTTTAAATATCGTTCCGGGCTTGCGCACAAGCAATACTTATCATTTAGTTTGTAAAAAGCAGCAAATGGATTGGGAGAATGCTGTAGCAATTTGCTGTAAGTATACAACGGATCTACGACTGCATTTTGTGCAAAATATTGCTGGCAGAAATTGATCTCGTAACAGTCTCCCCGCCTGATGTGTTCTTTCAAAGCATTCACTGCCTGCACATAAGCAGCCTCCGACATGCGGCTTTGTAGTTTTACTTCTGTAGCTATGTTGTTGGCAATTTCAGCCGGCATATTTTGTATAGCCTCCCATATTTCGTGGTGGTCCTGGCCCTCACTCGTAATGCTCAGTTCATTTTTTTGTATACGCACAACTATGGTTGGCTCAAAGAAGAAACCCATCCCAAAGTCGACAAGGGGCTGGTACCGGGAAGTCAAATGCTCCACTTCATTTTTTAGATCGTACCCAAGGTGACCAAACAACCAACCGGGCTTGCTATCATAAAAATCTTTTAGGGCATCAAAGCTGTGGCCTTTGTCTAATTGAATAGACCGGTTGCAACCTGCAGCCAGTACGCAATCGAACACCGGCACATCGTGGGTGTAACCATTGTTATCCAGCAAACAAAAAATGTTGAACTGGTTGCCCCAATTCAACATTTTATATTTTAGATCAGTATAATTTTCTACGGTAAAATTTGTAGTTGTCAATTTCATTTATCAATTAAAAATCATCCTCATCGTCAAAATCACTGCCGCCATCAGCATCATTAAACAATCCGAATTCTTTAAAATCATCGTCAATTTTCAGATCGTCTTCTTCGCCGGATTTTTTGCCGGGAGCTTTTTTAGCTTTTGATTTCGGCACGTCGAATTCTTCAAAATCAGGATCCCAGTTGTCATCATCTGCAGGCTTCTCCCATTCATCATCTACTTCTGTGTCCGCATCGTCTTCATCTTCATCATCGTCCTCGGTTTTTTTCTTTTTACCACCTGCCTTTGCTTTGGCAGCGGGTTTGTCAGTGGCTTCCTCTTCATCCAGGTCATCGTCTTCCTCATCTCCATCTACCTCAGATGAAGCGGGTGCTTTCTTAGGATCAGCGTTCTTTTCTGGTGCAGATTTCTTTGCAACTGTCTTTTTTTCGTTGTTCGGTTTAGTGGCCATACTAAAAATATTAATGCTGTAAAATTTCTTCTAGATTTTTAATTTGCCAAATATTTGGCCACATTTTTAAATTATTTTTTTACACC
>JBBSJJ010000099.1:0-14136 GCA_038257335.1 Chitinophagales bacterium
CGAAGCCCGCCTAACAGATTAGAATCTTTATTTTTAAATAAAACAAATCAATATGAAAACACTTTCAACTTTCATTACACTACTTGTAATATCACTAACAACAAAGTCTCAAATAGACAAGGGTATCTGGCTTGTTGGTGGTACAGGGAAATTCTATTCTTACAATTCAGAATACACCTCGGCCATTTATAGTAATGAGGCTAAATATACACAAATAGACCTTTCTCCATCGGTCGGTTATTTTGTTACAGACAAATTAGCTTTTGGTATAAAACCTACTTTTTCGTCTATAAAAGGAAAGGTTACCTCAACAGGCGGGGGAATTACTAATGTACAACGTTATTGGATTGGTCCCTTTACAAGATACTATCTCCTGAATGCTTCAAATAATTACAATATTGTTACTGATGTAAGTTACCAACTAGGTCTGTTTAATGCCGGTGGGCAAGAAGGAAAGCTTAGTACATTTTCAGCTTTAATAGGGCCGGTCATTTACTTCAATACCAGCATCGGATTAGAATTTTTATTGGGATACAGTTATAGTAAAGAAGATGTGGAACAAGCGAATAAAGAAATACGAAAAGGTTTTCAAATTGGAATTGGTTTTCAAATTCATTTAGAAAAATAAACTAACCAAAATATTATGACAAAAAAAATTTACTTGATAATTGTGACAATCATTTTCACAATGTCAACCTTAGCACAAAGCATTTCTCCAAACGAGACGACAGAATTTTGCCCAAACGTAAATATAACCTTCACAGTAACATTGCCTAGAATTGCGGACAACTCAACCCCAAATGTTGCATCATGGACAAATACGCCAACATTAGTAAGCGGGGTAAGTAATCTTACTAATTCTAGTACCCAAACAACTTTTACTTTTATTGGTAGATTTAGGGACGTGAATAGCAATCAGGTATTTCGGGTGACGTATATCACAACAACTAATCCTAATGCGGTTCAGGATTTTCAATTTAAGAAAATAAAATCCTTGTACTTTACTGCCATATCAACGGCTAATCCTCCATGTAATAGAATACAGCCCAATCAAACACAGCCCATCATATTCCCACGTTGCCAGGTTACAAGTGCAACAATAAGTTTTCCAAATATTCAATGGTTTACAACATTTGAGATTCCGGAACTTTGTTTTGGGTCCGTTACTGATTATGAATATTTATTGCCAACTAACTGGAAACTCGGCAGTACAACATCAAATGGAAGTACCTGGATAGGTGGCGAAAACAGTGTTACGGTTACCTCAGATTTATTCACGGGCAATGGTGCCGATATTAGAATACGGGCCTCTAATAAGACATGTGGTACAGGATTAGCGGCTAACGGCCCCGTTTCCACTGTTCGTATTTCAAGGCCTGGCCCCACAACCATTACCGGTGGTATTCCATTGCTGTGCTCGGGCAATTCAACTTATACATTAAATACAATACCTACCGGAGCAACAGTATGTTGGACGTTATCAAGTAACAGCGTAGCGAGCATACCTTCAACTCCTTTTTTTGGAAATAGTGTGACTGTTACAAGAATTGGCACTGGTAATGGGAATACTGTGCTTACAGCCAATGTGTCTGATTGCAGCGGCACTTATCCCCCCATTAATTTCCCAATTGCTGTTGGCACTCCTGGCAATGTTTCGTTGCAGGCTAATGAAACTGCCTTTGATTTTTGCAATTCCGGCCTGATGCAATTTGATGCGTCCTTAGAAAATCCTGCCCCGGGCACACAACTCAGTTGGTCTGTAACAGGAAATGGGGCGAGTATTAAATTTAGTGCAGGAGGTTATACTCCGGTTTTAAATATAAGGAGAACGGGTTCTTTTCAATTGGTGGGAACAATAACAAACTCGTGCGGATCTACAACCTATAGTGAAGGACCTTTTTATGGAGCAGATTTCTATTCAAGTTATTGTGGCGCCACTTTAAATAGATTTTCTGTATTTCCAAATCCGGTAAAAGGAAATATGAATATCATTTTTGAGCATCCAACAAAAGCAACAGATTTACTAAATGCCAGGTTATATTCACTCAACAGCTCAACCATAGTGCGACAATGGACAATGAATGGAGGGCAAGCTAAATTTAGTTTAAATACTTTTAATTTAAAAAGGGGAATATATACCTTAGAAATATCAAATGGAAGTTCTAAAGTTTCAAAACAAATAATAATTGAATAATTTAATTAAAGCTGGTTTCTAACTGGCACCAGCTCTTAATTTAAAATAGCATCAAATACAATTCATAAAGACACCCCACAATTTGTGGGGTGTCTATTCGTTATTCTACACTCGTTATTCGTAGTTTTCTATATTCCCATTTTAGTTTTTAAATTCTCATCAATCGCATCTAAAAACTCTTCTGTGTACAAGTAATGTTCGCCGTGGTTCACTTTGTTGCCATGTATGCAAACTGCCAGGTCTTTGGTCATCTTACCGCTTTCCACCGTTTCTATACATACAGCTTCTAAAGCGTCACAAAAATCAATCAATGGTTGGTTGCTGTCTAGTTTACCACGAAAAGCAAGTCCTCTTGTCCATGCAAAAATAGATGCAATAGGATTGGTAGAAGTTGGGTTTCCTTTCTGATGTTCCCTGTAGTGGCGGGTTACGGTGCCATGTGCTGCTTCTGCTTCCATAGTCAATCCATCAGGCGTAACCAATACAGATGTCATTAAGCCGAGTGAGCCAAAGCCCTGTGCAACTGTATCGCTCTGCACATCGCCGTCATAATTTTTACATGCCCACACAAAATTGCCGTTCCATTTTAAAGCACTGGCTACCATATCATCAATCAGGCGATGTTCATACGTAATACCAGCCTCTTTGTATTGCGCAGCAAATTCATTTTGATACACTTCTTCAAAAATATCTTTGAAACGGCCATCGTATTTTTTAAGGATGGTGTTTTTGGTAGAAAGGTACAGTGGCCATTTTTTGCTCAGCGCCATATTGAAACAACTGCGTGCAAAACCATAAATGCTTTCGTCTGTATTGTACATGGCCATTGCTACACCATCGCCTTTGTAATTGTACACCTCAAATACCTGCGCTTCGCCGCCGCCTTCAGGCGTAAAAGTCATCGTGAGTTTACCTTTTCCTTTAATAACGGTATCGGTTGCACGATATTGATCGCCAAAAGCGTGACGGCCAACAATGATTGGTGCGGTCCAGTTCGTAACAAGACGGGGCACATTTTGCATAACGATGGGTTCACGAAAAACGGTGCCGTCTAATATATTGCGGATGGTGCCGTTAGGGCTCTTCCACATTTGCTTAAGATTAAATTCTTTAACCCTGTCTTCGTCCGGAGTGATGGTAGCACACTTAATACCCACGCCGCAGGCCTTGATGGCGTTGGCAGCATCAATAGTAACCTGGTCGTTGGTTTCATCACGGTATTCCATTCCAAGATCATAATATTGAATGGGTACCTCCAGGTAGGGAAGTATCAATTTATCTTTTATAAATTTCCAGATGATCCTTGTCATCTCGTCACCGTCTAATTCTACAACGGGGTTGGTAACTTTAATTTTGCTCATACGTCTTTTTGTTAGCTGCCAAAAGTACGACAAAGTGTTTTTATTTATCCCAATTGAAAATCCTTTGCCGGTAATAATTTAGTAATAGAAAATCCACTTGTTTTTATTTACATTTATTTGTAAACAAATTATTCATTAAAAAAATTAGGATCATGACAACAAAAGAAGTAGCTGGCCGATTTATGGAATTTGCCAACCAGGGAAAATTTGACGCAGTGCAGGATGAGTTATACGCAGATGATTGCGAGAGTATAGAGCCGGACAAACCAGATGCTATGGGCCTTAGTAACGCAAAAGGATTACCGGCTATTAAAGAAAAAGGAAAGCGTTTTAATGAAATGGTAGAAGAAATGCATGGTGGATACACCAGCGAACCAAACATTGCGGGCAATCATTTTTCTGTAGCCATGGGTATGGATGTAACGATGAAAGGGGCGGGAAGAGTGAATATGGATGAGATAGCTGTGTACGAAGTAAAAGATGGAAAGATAGTTAAGGAACAATTTTTCTACTAAAACTCTTTGCAGCGTACAAAGCTAATTGTACGCTGCAACACTGCTTGCATACGAGCAAACAAAAAGGTCAGGGGATACAAATGTTCCCCTGACCTTTTTATGTAACTAGCTAATGAAAATTTTGAGCTTAAACCAGATACATAACCATTACAAACTTGTACTCTTTTTTAGCTGTGCATCGCCGGTAACCACGCCCATGTTCACAATAATCTCATCGCCAAACTCGGTGGTTTTTAAAAGGGTAGCGCCCGTCATTAAGTTGTAAAAGTCTATGGTAACGGTTTTGCGCATGATAGTTGCCTGCAGGGCAGTTGTAATAAGCTCGGCAGCTTCCTTCATGCCAATATATTCCAGCAGCATGCAACCGCTTAAAATAACAGAAGAAGGGTTCATGCTATTGGTGCCGGCAAACTTGGGGGCTGTGCCGTGCGTGGCTTCAAAAACTGCATACCCGGTTTTGTAATTAATATTCGCCCCGGGTGCAATACCTATACCACCTACCTCTGCTGCCAACGCATCGGAAATATAATCGCCGTTCAGGTTCAGAGTGGCCACCACCGAAAAGTCTTGCGGAGCAATCAGTATTTGTTGCAAAAAATTATCAGCAATCATATCTTTCACCAATAATTTTCCTTCGTGTAATGCTTTGCGTTGTACTTCGTTGGCATGGGCTTCGCTATGGTCTTTTTTTAACTGGTCCCACTCGTCCCAGGTAAAAGTTTTGTCGCCAAATTCCTGGCGTGCCACTTCATAGCCCCATGTTTTAAAACCACCTTCAGTATACTTCATGATATTCCCTTTGTGCACCAGGGTAACAGAAGGCAGGTCGTTTTCTAATGCATGCTCTATGGCTGCACGAACAAGGCGTTTACTTCCTTCATTAGAAACAGGTTTTACACCATAACTCGAATCGCCGGGGAAACGGATATTTTTCACACCCATTTCTTCTATCAAAAATTTTTCAAATTTTTGTGCTTCAGCGGTGCCGGCTTTCCATTCTATACCTGCATAAATATCTTCGGTATTCTCTCTAAAAATTACCATGTCTACTTTTTCGGGATGCACCACCGGTGACGGTACACCCTTAAACCACTTAACCGGCCGCACGCAGGCATACAGGTCAAGGTCCTGCCGCATGGCAACGTTCAAAGAGCGGATGCCGCCACCAATGGGGGTTGTAAGCGGTCCTTTGATAGATACGATATACTCTTTAGCAGTTTGCAGGGTTTCGCCAGGAAGCCATTCGCCTGTTTGTTTAAAGGATTTTTCACCGGCCAGCATTTCTTTCCATTCAATTTTCCTGCTACCGTGGTAAGCTTTTTCTACTGCTGTATTAAACACCTTTTCTGCCACCTTCCATATCTCGGGTCCGATGCCATCGCCTTCTATAAAAGGAATAATTGGTTGGTTTGGAACCTGCAATTTGCCATCGGCGCCCATCGTTATTTTTTCTGCCATAATATTATTTTTTTATGTTTATCCCGATTCTTTTGGGGAGCCCGGCTTTTGAAGCTTTGTGCATCTTCATTGGCGTCGCACTCTTGTACAGTATATCTTTATTGAACATTTTCAATCTGCCAGCAGGCCCCTGCATGTTTCAGTCAAGTGCTTATTGTTGACGGAGTTTTGACTCTTTTTTTTGTGCGGCAAAAGTACGAACTACCTGCTGTAGTTTTCCAAATTCTAAGGCCAAAAATATTTTCTAAGGAGCAATACTACAGTTAAGCCAGCCCGCATCGATGTCTGCATCATATTTTTTGTAGAAATTAATTGCAGGCTCATTCCAATCCAACACCTGCCAGGCCATACCACTGTACTTTTTTTCTTTGCAGGTTTCAATGAGTTTGTCAAACAACAAAGCTCCAATTCCTTTGCCCCGCATACTTTCTGTAGTTATTAAATCTTCTAAATACATACGCTGCCCCTTCCAGGTACTGTAACGAATATAGTACAAGGCAAATCCAACAACCACGCCATCTGCTTCTGCCACAAATGCCCACCATACCCGTTTTTCGCCAAAACCACTTTCTACGAAATGATCAAAACCTACGGTTACTTGTTCCGGCGCTTTTTCATATAAGGCCAGCTCATGAATGAGCGTCATCATGGCTGAACAATCTTCTTTTTCAGCTTTCCGTATGGTAATATTCATGCTGTTTAATTTTCATTAAAATTAAGGATTACCCCATTGCAAAATTTCTCCCATAAAAAATGGGTTAAGTAAAACTTAACCCTGGATGAAAATATTTTGCTGAAAGTTGCTGTTAATTATGCTCGATGATGGTAAGTGTAATTCCATAAGAGCCGTCTACAAACCGCCCTGATTGGCCGGGTGTCGGTGGCTGGTATTCGCTGTGAAAGAAACGGCGGTAAATTAAGCCGATGCCTTTGGCATATTTTTCTACCCCATAATTAATTTCGGCGTAGGAGGTGCGGTCATTGGGGTTGCCAATGATCTCGTCCCGCTGGTCTACTTTTATAGTGCTGTCAAAATTGAAGCTGCCGATCTTCAGAGGCACATTCACACTATCATACGAATAGTCCCAGTCGTCCAGGTATTTTATTTCCGAATTGATGGAGTAAGTGTCAATAAAGGAGTTTCCTTTCCAGCTATAGAAATCTCTGATGGGAGTTCTCAACTTCAAAAAGCGCATGTTATTTTCTACAAACTCAAGCCCATTGCCGGTGTTGGTAGCCATAAAGGTTGCGTCAGGCACCCATGGGTTATTTGCGCTGTTGCGTATAAACCTAAGGATACGGTATGCCGGTCGGCCGAGGTTATCTGTAATTTTTGCATCTACCTGGTATTTTACCTGGTAAGTTTTTACCTGGGCATTTTGGCCAAAGTTGGTATAAACTGCGGAGTCTAAACGGTACACGATGTACTTACCCACCGTAAGGGGGCTGTAATCGTCAATGGTAGCTGTTTGAAATGTTTCAGAAGACTTCTTGCAGGCATTTATAGAAAATGCGAGGGAGGCTATCATCACAAACAGGAATATCTTTTTCATAGAACCAAGTTACATTTTTATCATAAGTAAGCGATGGTATCAAGATCGCAAATATAGGGGCGGCCTTATACCAGCGGCATGTTGCGTTGTATGATGCCGCCACCAATTACATCGTTGCCATCATAAAAAACAGCACTTTGCCCGGGGGCTACGCCTTTTACATCTTCGTAGAAACGAACAGATATGCCATTTTCGTATGTGAAAAGCTGGCTGAGGGCACCTTTATCTTTGTAGCGAATTTTGGTAACTGCTTCCATTCCTTCGGTGATGCCTTCAAATTTCATCCAGTTAAGGCCCGTTACCTGCATTTTCGTCCTGTTTAGGTCGGCTTCTTCACCAAGCACTACGGTATTTGTTTCCGGAATAATCTCCGTTACATATGCCGGTTTACCCAGTGCTATGTCCAGGCCCTTGCGCTGGCCCACGGTGTAAAAAGGATAACCTTTGTGAGTGCCCAAAATTTTGCCGTCGGGGTTCACGAAATTTCCGCCAGCTACGCTTTCTTCCAGTCCGGCTACTTTGCGCTTTAGAAATCCACGATAATCGTTGTCTGGCACAAAACATATTTCGTAGCTCTCGTTCTTTTTGGCCAGCTCGGGGTATCCGAAATCATGTGCCATTTGGCGGATGGCAGTTTTGTGATAGGTGCCCAATGGCAATAATGTCCTGCTCAGCAAATCCTGTTGCAATCCCCATAATGCATAACTCTGGTCTTTGCTATCATCCAAACCCTTGCTTATAAAATATCTTCCGTTAGTATGTTTATGAACCTGCGCATAATGGCCGGTAGCAATAAAGTCGCAACCCAATGCATCGGCACGTTTTAAAAGTGCCCGCCATTTTATATGCGTATTGCACATTACACAGGGGTTGGGTGTGCGGCCGGCAATGTATTCATCTACAAAATTCTCAATTACAAAGTCGCCAAATTCATCCCTGATATCTAAAATAAAATGCGGAAATCCGTGTTCTACCGCAGCCATGCGGGCATCATTGAAACTATCCAGGTTGCAACAACCGGTTTCCTTTTTGCCGGTGGTTCCTACCGCTGTTGCATAATCCCATGTTTTCATAGTAATGCCCACTACTTCATACCCTTCTTTATGAAGCATCAGAGCTGCCACAGTGCTATCTATGCCGCCGCTCATGGCCATCAATACTTTGCCTTTTTTGCTCATGCGGCAAAGATAACAAATATGGGGTTGAGAGATATCCCACTGTGATACAGAAATGCATTAGCTATCAAAAAATTTCCACATTGGTAAATCCCTGTTTTGTACTCTACTTAATGGGCACAATTTTAAAAAAGGTGCACTGCTGATCAGTTAACTAAAGTTTCATTTTATTGGTAATATCTTCTTCAGCAACAAATGCCCTGCTGCCATCATCTAAGATTACCCGGTAAAATTGGTCGCTGTAAGATTGGGCTTTAAAGTAGGAGACTTCAGGAAGGGAAAGTGGATTTTTCTTTTCGGGAGCAGGATATAACTTGAAACGAGCATTGATGGGGTGAGCCTGGTTCATTTTGAGGGCAGCAGGCTTTTCCTTTGGCGCATTTACAGCTTGCACAAATGCAAGGGGATCTATCGCCCCGAAGTTGCTGTAAATGCCCAAATGCAAATGGGCCGGGGTAAACTTTGCATTGCCAGTATTGCCAACAGTACCCAGGATGTCAGCTTTTTTTACACGTTGGCCGGTGTGCACCAACTGCGTATCCAGGTGAGCGTAATAAACTGAGATGCGATAGGCTGTAGGCGAAAACCATATTACTTTTCCTCCAATTCCCCCATCGCTTACCCGGCTAATCACGCCATCCTCTACAGCCAGTACATAGCTGCCTTTTTTTGCAAAAATGTCTATCCCTTCATGTTTCCTGGCCCCTGCATCACGGTCGTCGCCCCATACACTTCCTACCGTAGCTTTTACTGCGGCCTCTATGGGCCAGGCAAGCATAGGCGATAGCATGATGCTAAACTTATAAGATCCCACTGCTCGCATTTTGGGCTGAAGTCTTACCAGGTAACTCCCACCCTCAGCGGAAGCATATTCGATGCTATTGATTAGTGTATCTGCGGTATATAACAATTTTAGGTTACTGTTAGCTGTAAATTCCCATAGCTCCACAAAGGCGGTGAAAAGGGCCTGTTGTTTTTCTAATTGTAGCTTTATTTTTCGGCCTGCTTTCACTTCAAATTTAAATGAGACCACATCTCCGCTATCGCCATGAAAAAAGCCTGCTTCAGTATAAGGAACTTTGGTTGGCAAGGGATTCTGCAGAGCCCATTCACCTGCATGTTTCCAGGCTCTTCCTTCTACAGGGAATAGTTTTTCTATTTTCTCCTCGTATTTTTCCCTTGCTGTTTTCTTTGCAAAAAAGCCAGTGGGTTTACAACCAATAAATATTAGCGTAAGAATAAGAATATGTAAAATAAGTTTCATTAGGGTTGTTATTCAAAAGGCAAGCCATGTTGCCGGCATTTTTTATTTGAGAATAATTTTTTATCATTTTTACTACCTTGCAGCCATGCAACCATACCTCGATTTATTAAGACACATTAAAGAAACGGGCACCGATAAAAGTGACCGTACGGGTACGGGAACCCGTAGTGTTTTTGGCTACCAGATGCGTTTTAACCTGGCAGATGGCTTCCCCATGGTAACTACCAAAAAAACACATTTAAAAAGTATCATACACGAATTGCTGTGGTTTTTAAAAGGCGATACCAACATTGCTTATTTAAAGGAACACAATGTAAAGATCTGGGATGAATGGGCAGACGAAAACGGTGACCTGGGTCCCGTGTACGGAAAGCAATGGCGAAGCTGGGAGGGAGCCGATGGAGTAGAAGTAGACCAGGTTGCGGATATCATTCATCAATTAAAAACAAATCCTGATAGCCGCCGCCTTATCATAAGTGCATGGAACGTGGCCGATTTGGCCAAAATGAAATTGATGCCCTGCCACTGCCTGTTCCAGTTTTATACAGCCCCCTCTAACTCCCCCGGCGGGGGAGGACGTAGGCGTTTGAGTTGCCAATTGTACCAGCGTTCTGCAGATGTATTTCTCGGAGTGCCTTTTAATATTGCTTCCTACGCTTTGTTCACGATGATGATAGCGCAGGTCTGTGATATGGATCCTGGCGAATTTATACATTCCTTTGGCGATGTACATTTATACAACAATCATTTTGAGCAGGCAGACTTGCAGCTTTCCCGTACACCTTTTGCTTTGCCGCAAATGAAGATAAACCCCGCAGTTGAGGATATTTTCAATTTCACTTTCGAAGATTTTGAATTGGTAAATTATGAAAGCCATCCGGCTATAAAGGCCCCCGTTGCTGTATAACGGGCGTTTTATTACAGCAATCTTCCAGTAATTATCGTGTGGCTTCAAGGCAATACTTCCGGTATATTGCCAGCGGAATCTCTATTTTTTTACCACATTCCGCTGGCAATAGCATTGCTAATTTATTGTTTTTGTCTACTCTATTTATCTTTATTAAACCGGATTCATACTTTTAATGTATTTTTATTGCCAGCGGAATCTCTGTTTTTTTATCACATTCCGCTGGCAATAGAATTTAAACTTTATGCAAAAGGTCATCATAGGAAGAGAACAAGAACAGCAAATTCTTTCAGAAATAGTTACTGCAGAAACTGCAGATATGCTGGCTGTAACCGGTAGAAGAAGAGTGGGTAAAACTTTTCTTATCAGAACCTATTTTGAAGACCGCATGCATTTTGAAATGAATGGTATTCTTAATGCAAGCTTGCAGCAGCAACTACAAAATTTTGACATAGCCTTCAGTCGCATCGCTCCTAAAAAAGCCAAAGGATATTCACCTTCTCTAAACTGGCTGGAAGCTTTTGAAAAGCTGAGCAAACATTTTGATGCCAAAAAAAGCAACAAAAAAATCATTGTATTTATAGATGAGTTACCATGGCTGGATACTCACCGTTCAGGATTTCTGGCTGCCTTTGATTGGTTCTGGAATAGTTGGGCCGCCAGGAAAAATATCCTGGTAATCATTTGTGGTTCTGCAGCATCATGGATGACTAGCAAAATCATCAATAACAGGGGAGGGTTGCATAACAGGGTCACCAAACGCATGCACCTACAGCCTTTTTCATTGGCAGAAACAGAAGCTTATTTGAAACACTTTCATATAAATATTTCCCGGTACCAGGTATTGCATTTATATATGGCATTGGGCGGTATTCCACATTATTTAAAAGAAGTGAAGAAGGGCCAGAGCGCAGCACAAAATATAAACCGTATTTGTTTTCAAAAAAATGGGTTATTGGTAAACGAGTTTGAAAACCTGTACAATTCATTGTTTGTAAATGCACGCCAGCACATCAATATCATTAAGGCACTGGCATCAAAAAACAAAGGGTTATCGAGGGCGGAAATACTGCACGCTACCAGGCTTGCCGATGGAGGCAGTTTTAGTAAATTATTGTCAGAACTGGAGCAATCAGACTTTATTGCTTCGTATATGCCTTTTGATAAATTAAAAAAAGAAACTATCTACCGGCTCACCGATGAGTATTCTTTGTTTTATCTCAAATTTATGCGCAGCAAAAAAAATGTGAATTGGCAGCAGCTGTCTGCAACGGCAACTTATAAAACATGGAGTGGTTATGCCTTTGAAAATATATGTATGAAGCATTTAGACAAAATTAAGCAGGCACTTGGCATCGCTGCAGTTTATACCGAGGTATCTAGTATCTATTACAAGGGAGATGCAAAAGATAAAGGTGCGCAAATAGACCTTTTAATAGATAGGCAGGATAATGTGATCAACGCATGTGAGGCAAAATTTTATGATAAGCCTTTTACCATTACAAAGGCCTATGCTGCCGACCTGAGAAACAAGCTCCAGGTTTTTCAACAAAAAACAGCCACACGCAAAACATTGTTTCTAACCTTCATTACCCCTTATGGAGTTGTAAAAAACGAGCATAGCATTGGATTTGTGCAACAAGAAGTGCTGGCTGAAAATTTATTTTGAAGCTGTACTAATTTCGGCATTTTTTCGTTTGAATGGCATACCTAATGACACCATATGAGGAAATGCTACCTGGTTATTTTATTTATTTTATTTTTCGAGGTAAGCTATGCACAGCCCCTGCAGGATACCACCGGTAAACTCACCGAGCAAAAAGACCATGTAATTACCGGGGAAACAGTTATCAAGGTAGAAAACCTTGGAGCCCTTATCAATACTGAGTACCCGGAAATGCGACCCACTATTTCTGCCGACGGAAATCTGTTGTTTTTCATTCGCCAGGGAGACCCAGCCAATGTGCAGTTCCAAACCGTACGCAATGCACAGGACATTTGGTACAGTACCCGGGATACCGCTGGTAACTGGAGCAAAGCCAAACATTTGAATGGCTCGGTAAATGCCTCTCATTTTAATGCGGTGTACTGGATATCGCCCGACTTAAACACGATATTATTAAAAGGCGCATTTACCGAGGGGCAATACCTGGGCACGGGCGTGAGCATGATACGCCGCCTGGAAGATAATAGTTGGAGCCCCGCCCAAATGTTGCGTATTCGCAATTTTCACAAGTTCGGCTATACACAACAGTTAGGTGCATCTATGGGGCAGGATGGTAAGACAATGCTGTTTTATATGACAGACAAAAAAGAAAGCTTTGACAACGATCTCTACGTTTCATTTTTAGAGGGTGGCGATATCTGGACAGCACCCAAAAGCCTTGGCAAAAAAATTAACCTGCCCGACTACAATGAAATGAGCCCCTTTATTGCAGCCGATGGACACACCCTTTATTTTAGCAGCGACCGCCCCGGCGGCCTGGGCGAAAACGATATTTGGATGAGCAAACGATTGGATGATAGCTGGCAAAAGTGGAGCGAACCGGTGAACATGGGAGCGCCCATCAACACCGCAGGCAGCGAAGCATTTTTTACACTGGATGCTGGTGGCGAGTATGCCTACCTCACCAGCAGCGACGGTGCTTTTGGCGCCAGCGATATTGTACGGATTAAATTGTTGGAAAGAGAAAAGCCAGATCCCGTGGTACTGGTTACCGGTAATGTGTACAATGCCAAAACAAAAGAACCATTGAGTGCATCGCTTATTTATGAAATACTTCCCGAAGGCACAGCAGCTGGCACGGGCACTTCCAATCATACAGATGGGGCTTTTAAAATGGTGTTGCCCTACGATAAAAATTACAGCATCCGGGCTTCTGCCGATAAGTTCTTTGCCATTTCCGAAAACCTGAATCTTGATTCCTTAATAAAGGCAGGCTACAAAGTAATTCACAAAGATCTTTACCTGGTGCCCATAGAAATAGGCCAGGTATTTCGCCTGAACAATGTGTTCTTTGATTTTGATAAATATTTTTTGCGCCCCGAATCATTCACAGAATTGAACAGGGTGGTGGCCTTCCTAAATGAATATCCCAATATAGAAATAGAAATGAGCGCCCATACTGACAGCAAGGGTGCTGATGAATACAATATTACCCTTAGCCATAACAGGGCAAAATCTGTAATGGAATATATTCTGTCCAAAGGCATTGCAGCTTCCCGTATTGTATCTAAAGGTTATGGTGAAACGAAGCCTGTGGCGGCAAATGAACAGGCCGATGGAAGCGATAACGCCGAGGGGCGGCAATTGAACCGAAGGGTAGAATTTACCATCATGAAGAACTAATCAACTGTTGCATTTACTAACCCATCCCCCGATAATAAATAAGCCATGCGTTTTGTGCATGGCTTATTTTATAAAACGTCCTCTCTAAATTATTTGCCAGTCTTAGCAGGCCTCACTTCAATTTTGCTCGGGAGTGTGCGGGGGTTCATCTGCAGCAGGTCTAGCACCAACTCGCCAATGTCTTCTGGCTGTATTTTCCATGCATCAGCATCGGTGGGTGTGTGGTCGTTAAAATGCGTAGCCACGGAGCCTGGCATAATGGTAGAAACTTTTATACCATATTTCCTCAGATCGAGCATGATGGCCTGCGTAAAGCCCACGAGCCCAAACTTGCTGGCGTTGTAAGCGGCGGCTGTCTCA
>JBBSJJ010000100.1:0-14109 GCA_038257335.1 Chitinophagales bacterium
ATAGAAGCTACATCTACTTCGTTGACCGTTATTTTAGTAGCAATAAAAGAAGTGTACAATCTTGGTATGGTAAGGCCCAACACCATACCGGGTAAACCATTGATAGAACAAGGCCCGCCGGGAATCATAATTTCTTCTGTGTAAAAAGCAAAAACATATACACTGTCCATAATAACACCCACCGCTTTGCGGCAGTTGAAACCAGCAATCACCCTGTTTTCGTTGCTTAGCTTCCATTGAATGGCAGGCAAAGAATCAGCTACGTTTAAATTACTTCCATATACATTTTTCTGCATATTGAATTTAGCAGCGCTGTGATCAAAATACCATCTGTTCTCTTCGTCGGATCCTCTAAACCACTCAGGTATTTTTTTGGTAGCATCATCCCAACGATCAAACTTGTAGATACTCTTGTTATCTGCAAAAGTAAACTTGAAATAACCTGTTTTAAAATCGGGCATTTGCGATTTTATTATTTCGTCCCAACTATCGTTGCCCATGGTTTTTTTAATATTGGTTTTTACTTCAAACTCAATACTTGCTTTGCTGATAAAATTTTGCGCCGCTGCCTGCCCGCTATTTAAAACTGCAAAAAGGAGGATGGATGCTACTGTTTTCATCAAAATTTATATTTAATAATTTACACTTCTATTGTTTGGTTTGTAATACCTAACCGCCCTGATCACTTTTTTACTTCCTCTTTTGCTTTGGGAGCCTTGTTCTTAAAGTCCCATCGGAAACCAAGCATAAAATAACGTTGAAGGCGGTCATTCCTTTCTTCCTGGTAAATAACCCCGTCAAAATTTCTTTCTACACCTATATTTTGATTTAAGATATCCCGTAGCTGCACGTAAGCGGTAAATTCATTTTTCTTAAATGTGCGTTGCAATTTTGCGTTCCACAAATTGTTGTTCAAATTCTGCCCTGATGGAAATGTTTTTTGCCGGTAGTAAAAATTGTAATCGGTGTTAAGAGACCATACTTTTTTATAATAAACCGTGCCTTGTGTGGACAAAGTATTGGTACTGAAAAAAGTAATTGCTGCACCCTTACCAGATTTGTCAGACAAGGAAGTGGCGTTCCTGTTGTAATTGTATTCATTGCTAATACCGATATCATATTTTTTATCTTTTGATTTTGACACCTCAAAAGAGAGCCCCGCATTTAAGTTCCTGGTATAATTGGTTACATTGTTGACTACACTTGCAAACTTGCTGAAATTCAAATTTGGCCCGAGACCAACACGCATATCTGCTTTTTTTAACTTCATACCTAGCTGAGACCACATACCAATATTCATATTGCCGTCAGTATTGATAGGCTGTGTTACAGTGTAGCCAGTTGCCGGGTTTATATCCCTCTTGTTGGTAATTGCATTGCTGGTAAAACTTGAGTTGATGCTTATGTATTTCCATTGCTCTTTTAAAAAATTATAGCTGTTAGCTCCTATGCTAAAAGAGTTACTGAAAGACTGTTTTAAATTTGGATTGCCAATATACTGGCTGAATTGATCGTTGTTATTTCTAAGTGGTTGCAACTGGTTTAGTGTTGGCTGACGAGTGCGTCCATTATAATTAAACCGAAGACTAGAATTACTCTTGTAAGTGTAAGTAAACAGCGCTGTCGGAAAAAAGTTAGTGTAGTTGCGATCGTAATTTTTGTTGTATGTAATATCCTTTAAATCGAACTGGGTGAAATCGATACCTAAACCGAAGTTGTACTTAATTTTTTTGTCGGAGAAACTGATTTTTGCTGAAGGCCTGTTGGTAATAATCTTTTGATCAAAATCATTGGTTAGGGAATCAACGATGGCATCCCATTTTTCGGTAGCGGGAGTGAAGGAGTAGGTGGCCTGGTTGTTTTTTCCACTATTTACAGATAACTCATGACTAAGTTCCAATGCAAACTTTTTTGACAACGGTTCCGTGTAAACCATCTTAGAACTAACAGTGCTGGTAGATTTGCTGATATCGGTAAACTGGTTACTTCTGCCGGTTATTCCCTGGCCGAAATCCTGGAAATCCTGCTTCAGATAATTTTCGGCCTCTGAGTTTATCATTCTATAATCTGCATTCAGCGAAAAGGTCCTTCTGTTCTTTTTAAATTTATGTTTGAACAAGGCAGAGCCGCTGAAAGCTTGTTTATCCGAATTAAGTTGTGAGTTACGGGCATTGGTATTGACCAAACCATTTTTTTCATCGGTGGTAATAGTGCTCGTCGCTTCTTCACTTTCTGCGTGGTAAATGTTGGTATTCAAACTTATTTTGAGACTGTTGCTACTGTCTATTTTCATATCGTAAGATCCGGATATTTTAAAATCGTAGCGATCAACATGAGTGTTGGTTACGTCATTCTTATTGAGCAGTGAATCTGAACCGGCAAAAGAAGTTTGGGTAAAATTTGTTCTGTTGTTGTCATATACCTGGCTGTTGTATTTTGGAGAAAAGTTCAACGTATTTTTATCGTAAAACTTATTGTTGTAACTCAGGCCGGCATTGAAGTTACGTATAAATCCATTTTGGGTATTTATATAAGGTTCCTCATCTGAGCCCCGGCCACCACCAGAGAAAAACATCATACCTCCATCATCTGACATTTCAAAATTCATGTCATTGCCTCCAAATTTTTCCATATCCTGCCAACTAAGTCCATCCTGGCCGGTATTTCCATTTAATAAAAAGGCCGACAATTTTCGTTTCCCTTTAAAGGAACTGAACATCAGGTTGGTATTGTGGCGGTCGTCAATATTATTTTGTAAGCCGCCGGCAGCATCTATCTTACCGAAATAACCCGTCTTTTTATTTTCTTTGAGTTTAAGGTTGATGGTTTGTTTGCTCAACCCATCGTCTATACCGGTAAATTCTGCCTGGTCACTTTTTTTCTTAAATACCTGCACTTCTTTTATAGCATCAGCCCTCAGATTTTTTACGGCCATTCCCGGGTCATCACCAAAAAATTCTTCTCCATCTACCAATACTTTTTCCACCGTTTCACCCATCGCCTTTATCTGCCCGTTTCTATCAACTTGTATTCCCGGCATCTTCTTCAACAATTCTTCTACATTGGCATTGGCGCTCACTTTAAAACTATCGGCAGTGTAAATAGTGGTATCACCTTTTATGCGAATGGGGTTGCCACTTTTTAAAATCACCGCTTCCAGCAATTTACTTTTGGGGGTAACCGCCACAACCGGGAGTTTCTCATTACCGCTTACCACTTCCATATCTTCTACATAGTCTGCAAAGCTTGGGTGCATCACCATAAAAATATATTTACCCGGCACCACTCCGGGAAGCAGGTAAGAACCATCTTCCATGGTCCTGGTGAAATTTAAAAGCGATGAATCTTTTTGTGAAAGCATAGCTACCACAGCATTCTTAACCATTTTATTGGAAGTGGTATCCTGTATAACACCAGATACGGAAGGCGTTTGAGAAAAGGCGAAATTTAAAATAAAAAAAAGAGTGAGTACGAGACTAATTTTTTTAAACATGTAGTTAGTTTTTATCGGTACTTTTAGTTGGTGGTATAAAAATCAGGGAATAATATATATGCGCAAACTAACTATTACTAAATTTACGTTAAACCTTATTACACAAACGGCTTCATAAAATTTACAATGGCATACGAAGACGAACATTTTGTAGAGAGCACCAAACTTGTTTGGAATTATTCTTTTTTTACTGCGGCAGATATTGAAAGATTTCAGCAGGGGGAGATGGAGAATGGCTATGAAAAATTTGGCAGCCATTTTATTGAGGTGCTCGCAACAGAGGGCTTTTATTTTGCCGTGTGGGCGCCCAACGCCACGGCGGTGTCTGTTATTGGAGAATTTAATGGTTGGAAAAAAGAAGTGCATCCGCTTTTTGTACGGCTCGATCATTCCGGCATCTGGGAAGGCTTCATTCCAAACCTCACGCAAGGAACATTGTATAAATACAGCATCACCGGTTTTGAAGGTATTCAAACAGAAAAAGCAGATCCTTTTGCAAACTATGCAGAACTAAGGCCAGGCACAGCTTCTATTGCCTGGCATCTTGATCATAGTTGGGCAGATGCAGACTGGATGAAACACCGTAAGCGAAACAATTCGCTTGCGGCGCCCTGGAGTGTATACGAAGTACAACTGGGCAGTTGGATGCGTCCAGATAAGAGCAACGAAGAATCGTACAACAGTTACAACCAGCTCTCCGAGCGCCTGGTGCCTTATGTGAAGGCCATGGGCTTTACCCATGTGGAGTTTATGCCAGTAATGGAACATCCCTATGACGGTAGTTGGGGTTACCAGGGCACTGGCTTTTTTGCAGCTACCTCACGCTATGGCCTACCCGAAGATTTCATGAACCTCGTAGACCAACTTCATCAAAACGACATAGGTGTTATACTAGATTGGGTGCCTTCGCATTTCCCCTACGATGCACACGGCCTGTTTAAGTTTGATGGCACCCACACGTATGAGTACGGTGATATGCGCAAAGGCTTTCATCCCGACTGGAACAGTTATATTTTTAATTACAGCAGGGGAGAAGTGCGTTCATTTTTAATAAGCAGTGCACATTTTTGGCTGCAAAAATACCATGCAGATGGTATAAGGGTAGATGCTGTGAACTCTATTATAAGATTAGATTTTTCCCGCAAAGAAGGTGAGTGGGAACCCAATGAATATGGTGGCAATGAAAATATTGAAGCCATCGATTTTTTAAAAAGATTAAACAGCATTTTATACCGTGACTTTCCGGATATTCAAACAATTGCCGAAGAGGCCTCTGACTGGCCGGGCATCACGCTGGAGGTAGATAAGGGCGGCTTTGGTTTTGGCATGAAATGGATGATGGGCTGGATGCACGATACCTTTAGGTATTTTAAAAAAATGCCAGAGCACCGACCTTTACACCAGGACGACATTACTTTTAGCATGATGTATTTTTTTGATGAAAAATTCATGTTGCCCATTAGCCACGATGAAGTAGTGCATGGCAAGAGCCCCATGCTGTATAAGATGCCGGGCAATGAGTGGGAAAAATTTGCCAGCTTAAGACTGCTTTATGCTTACATGTACACCCACCCTGGTGCAAAGCTGCTCTTTATGGGTAATGAATTTGGACAGACCTCAGAGTGGAATTATAAGTCGGAATTAGATTGGGAACTATTGCAACACGATGCCCACAACAATTTGCAGGAGTGTGTGCGCACCCTGAACCATCTTTACAAAGATTTACCAGCACTTCACGAATTGCAATTTGATGCCAAAGGCTTTGAATGGGTGGATGTGGACCACAGGGAAGCTGGCATTTTAATATTCAAACGCAAGGGCAAGTCGAGCAAAGATGACCTGCTGATAATTCTTAACATGACTTTACAACCACATAGAGGATGGAGCACCACGGTGGGAGGCAAAACTTCCTGGCGGGAACTATTCAATAGCGACAGCACAACGTATTGGGGAAGCGGACATTACATGAATGAAAATATTATATGTACTCCTGTTGATAAAAAACGAAAACTCTGCGAAATAAACTTTGATATTCCGGCGTTAGCTGCTATGATATTCTATTAATTAATGGAATAATAGTTGCTTAATGCTCGTATATATGAAAAACCTTTTACTCGCTTCAGCCATTTTGTGCTGCAGCACTGCCTTTACACAAACCAACAGCGATAGTGCCAGCTTTTATTTCGACAAAGGGGTGCAAGAAAAAACAGCCCGCCGCCTGCTGGTAGCACACGAAGCTTTTGACAAAGCAATTGCGTTTAATCCGCAGTATACGGAGGCTTACCTTGCCAATGCGCAGGTGCTCTTAGACATGCGGCGCACAGACAAGGCCCTTCAAAATTTTACAAAATTGCACGAATTGCAACCAGGCAATAAAGAAGCCATCAAGGAATTGATGAGCCTTTATTTTAATTACCGTCAGTACGATAATGCCATTGCTTTTGCCAAAAAATGTGCTGATTGTGCAGATGCAGATCGCATTACTGGTATGAGTTATTATCACAACGAAGATTATGCCCAGGCTGAAAAAGCGCTATTGGCCGCCATCAAAAAAAATAGCAATGATGCGGAAGCAACTTATACGCTTGCACGCACTTACCTTGACGTAGAGGAGTACAAAAAGGCAGTGCCCTGGTACGAAAAATCTATTGCTATGCCAGGGGCAAAAAATGTGTGGATGTATGAATTAGGTTTACTTTATTACAACAACAACGATTATAAAAATGCCGTAACCTCTTTTGAGAAAGCTGCTGCCAGCGGTTTTGAGCAAAAAAATGATTTCAATGAGAACATGGGATACGCATCCTTGTATGCAGGCGATTATTCTAAAGGCGAGCAATTGCTCCTCGGTATTTTAAAAAGGAAACCCAACAACACTGTGCTCCTGAGAGATATGTCTGAAATTTTTTACCAGCAAAAACAATACGATAAATCATTGGAGTACTGCCAGAAACTGATGCAGATAGATGCAAAAGATGGCAAGGCCTTGTACCAGGCAGGTTTGTGTTTTCAGAAGAAAGGAGAAAAAGACCGTGGGCAGCAAATGTGCGACAAAGCAATAGAAATGGACCCTTCGCTGGCCAACCTTAAAAGAAAGAAAGAAATGCCCGGAATGTAAAAGCATTCATTTACCCAATTCCTAAAAATGAGAAATACCAAAACTTACAAAACCACCGCTGCATTCTCTGTGGCACAAATGGTAACGTCGCAGGAGCTAATGGATATGTTGGCTTTCATCAAAAACTTTAAATTAAAGTATGCTCACAAAAAGGGAGGAATTCTGAGGAAGAAGAAATAAAATCATCAAAAAATACAAGCAGTTTTTGATAGGGCAACAATTTATTGTTGCTCTTTTATTTTACATCTAGTTCTTTTTCTGCCACTGTAAATGACAGCAGTAATAACGATAAAATCGTTATCAATAAAAAAAAATGAATTGCGTAAGGGAATTTATCGGTGTGTGCAATGCGTATATTATTATACCTGGAAGCGTAAGCAGTGGGGTGTTTTTGTAAATTGGTAATGGTTGATTTTACAGCGTTAGCAAATCGTTGGGGCAACCCACTTACTTTACTTTTCCTATACCAAGTTTGGCTTCTTCAAAATCTGTACTGCTTCAAGCTGGATAATGGTTTAATACTTCATCTTCGCCTTTATCCATTTGCTCAAAAAATTCTTCAACAGGTATTACCCGTTCCGGATGTTTTTTATAAAGCTCCAAACGGTGGTCAATAATATCTTTTTGCCACTGGGGCAGTTCTTTCATGCCATTGAACTTTTCAGTTATTTTATTCCACTCTTCAACAGGCACGATAACGACGGTGGTTATACAGCTTGCTGTGTACACCTTCATCCGAAAGAGAATCTAAACTGACATCAAAGGCACCCAATGGCGCAGGGTGCCACAGGCGAACGAAAAGCTTTTAGGCGCAGGAATGAGGCGTGGACAATGAGCGAAGGTTTCCTGTGCCGGGCGGTTACTAAATGCAACAAAATACTTTGAACTGTAAGCCAGCAATGCGTAAAAGTTTTGTTGGTTTTTTATGGGATCGAAAATAGGTTTAAAGAATTACAGTTCGTGAGGGTTAACTGTTACCAGTCCATCAATATTAATAAAGTCGGAAGTATTACGGGTAATTAAAGTAAGGTTGTAAACCAGTGCAGTAGAGGCAATGATGGCATCGCCTAATTTTATTTTTTTAATTCTTCGCAGTTCGATAGTTTTTTGAGTAATAGCATCGTCCAGTGGGAATATAGTTGCAGAAGCTATAAACTCTTCCAGTAAATGCATCCTGGCAGGTGCATCATTATAACCCAGCACTTCAATTTTTACAACAACCGAAGTATTGAAAGCTGTGTTGAAAATATTTTCTACAAAGGCAGTTCCATTATCAGGGAAAAGGTTGGTAGCGAAATCAATGATCATATTGGTATCAATCAAAAATCTCTGTCCCATTCGTTTCTGGATTTTTTGATGAAGTCATTAAATTTTTCACCTTCTTCTTTAGAAAAAATGCCTTTGTATTTAGCCGCATTATTATGGGTTACTTTTTTTTCTTCTTCAACCAGTTCATCCACGGCATACACTAAAACTTCTATTTGCCTACCCACATAGTTTTGAGGCACCTGTATAGAAATAGTTTGTTGCTGCGGTGTTACAAGTGTACGTACCATAGTTTTATTATTTATAAGCCAACCTGGCTTTTACATCACGAATGTAAGTGTCAATAAGATTAAAGAGAACAGATGTTGTATTGCCACGCAGCACCTGAATTTCTTCAATGCGTTTTAAGAAATCGTTATCATAAGTGGAGTGCTTGCCTTCACCTAAAAAATAATCTACCGGAACATCAAATACTTTGGCATTTTTAAAAGCCATCTCAATGAGATGGCTATTTTCGTTTCTTTCATACTTTTCGATAATATCCCCGTCAATGCCGGATTGTTTTGCCAATTCGGCCTGTGGAAGTTTTTTTTCCTTGGGGCAGAAACGCATCTTTTGTCCAAAAGTCATCAAAATTGTTCAGTTTTTAATATAGAAAACTGTTGATGTTACAAAAGTAGCGGAATTATTGTTCAGGTACAATTTGATTAGTTCTTGTTTTATTCAGAAGGGTACTATACTTTTCCCTGCATTCGCTCAATTTTTTACCAAAATTTGCCAGGTTCTACAGCTTTTACGGTTAAATGACACCCTTATTAGTAAGGATAGTCGAAAAAGATTTTGCCAAACCAACTCATACGGTATCTTTTTTCTGCCGCCGTAGGAAAGCCCTTACTGCCGCTGTGGGTATAGATCCTTACAGTGCGCCCTTGCGGCTGTTGCCGCCGTCTGGCGTTCCGCCAACAGCCTCGAAGAAATAACAAAGAAGAAATTTAATTCCGGCAGTAGTATGAACCATTTCATATAATCCATGCCATCCTAATAAATTTCGCTGATGTATATTTTTATTCTCGGGGGAAATTAACCACCCCACAATTAAAAGATTATTGACTAAAGTTTTCGGCTTCTCCATAAATATTTTCTTGTCCGTAGCGGGTGTACCTTCGTTCATTGCCGCTTTAAAATGTCAGTTATTAATGCCGGGGAAGGAACTACGATGCAGGAAGCGGTTAAGGCCGTTTTTTTAAAGGGCAACAATTTATTGTGGCCCTTTTATTTTACATCTAGTTCTTTTTTAAATTCTTCAACCTCCTCGTAAAAAGACCTTGCCTTGAGTAATGCCGTCCACTCATGGCTACTAAACAATAGTTGAAACCATTTTTTATGGGCATTTTTAAAATGAATATTGAAATACAGCCAAACAGACACAACCGTAAAGAATGAAAATACTGGTACGGTGATAAACCAAAACTCGAGCGGATTTTTTTGAATCATATCTACTGTTAAAAACCAGGTACAATAGAAAGGGCTTTGCAAAAATAAAATACGGGCAATGCGAATGGTGCCGGTTTGCAGCCGGGTTATTTTTTCCTGCGCTTGCAGCACAGAATCTGTGTTGGTAATCTCTTTTAGCAACATCACCTGCCGCACGTACACCAGCACCGCAATAAAAGTAATGATGGCGATGGCGGAGGCTGAAACCACGAAGAAAACTTTGCCCCAACTAAGAGAATGAAACACGAGGTATGCAAGAAAAACCACCCAGGCCATGCCCAACACGACCAACAGCATTTTGTAACTGGCTAATTTCCCAAGGGTGGCGTTGGCTTTTGACTGCTGGTGCATTTCAAAACTCTGGAGATTGAGTGCCCACGACTGCAGGTTGAGCAAGCGAGCCTGTTCCAGCTTTTCATCGTATTGTTTCCAAATGGTGTTTAATTCAAGGTCCTGCATGTTTCCTATTTTTTAGTGTTGAGCAATTGTTGTTTGAGTTTCTCTTTGCTGCGGCTGATACGGGTAGCCACATTGGTTTCGCTTATGCCGAGTATTTCAGAAATTTCTTTGTAGGATTTCGCTTCCAGCCACAGCAACACCAAGGCCTTATCCAGTTCTTTCAGCTCGGCAATAAAACGTAGGAGGAGTTGTACATTTTCTTCACTGGCCGCATCCTGTGCCGGCGGTTGTTCTATGTTAATGTGCAGCTCCAATAGCGACGCCACCGGCACCGACCTTTGTCCATTCCTGTAAAAACTGATGGCAACATTCAGCGCCACCCGGTACATCCAGGTAGAGAATTTATAATCGGGGTTAAAATCTTTTCCTGCTTTCCAGAGGTTGTAGGCGATTTCCTGCGCCAGGTCTTCTCTGTCATGACTGTTCTTGCAATACGAATTGCATATCTTGAGAATGATACCCTTATTGGCCTGTATCAATTGAAGAAAATTATCCTGGGATGCTGTTGTATCCATCGTTACTGCGATCGTCTTTATACTATGATTCGCAGAAGTTAAAAATAATCACAGTTCGGGAACTATTTTTTTATTCCGTCACAGAAACAAAATCAATCAATATGCTTACCGGCATAAACCTTTTCTCCTGCACGAACGGCGATGGGCAAGTCATTTTCCCGTGGAGGAATAGGGCAATTGTACCCGCTGGCATAAGCGCAATAGGGGTTGTAGGCCTTGTTGAAATCGATGAGGAGGAAATCATCTTTTAAACTGCTTATGTCCAGGTCGAGGTAGCGGCCGCCACCGTAACTTTCCTCGCCGCTCGTTAGATCCGTAAAGGGGAGAAATAAATAATTTTCGTATGCGGTATCCTGCATCAGCCGTTCGTTTTGATAAACAGTAAGACTTACATCTGCGCCATTTAACAGAAAACTTACCCGGCCATAACGAAAGAATTTTTGGTCTTTGGTACCAGAGGTTTTCATAATGAATCCGCTGCTGTCCTGCAGTTTTACAAAAGTTGCTTTCAGCCTATATGCTTCATCAGGCTTAAAAAAACGAAACTTCTTTTTTGCCTTGTTCAAAACAACTTCATGGTTTGCAACGTAAGCCTTTTGGTAGATCTTTATTTTTTCGACATAATTTTTTGGCTGCGCTTGTAATGAGCAACCTGCAGAAAGTAAGAAGATGAATAGGAAGATTTTCTTCATTAGTTGATTTGAACGGTTAGCTCAGTTTAATTTTTTGGGTATCGGGCCGATCTAAAAAAAGTTTCACACAAAGAAACAAAGACGGCAAAGAAAACGAAGAAGGCAAACAAGCTCCATTAATTTAATCGCCCTTCGCAAACGAAAAAAGAACATTGAACCCTGCATAACCAGCAGGCACGCTTTGAACTTTGAACCTTGAACCTTTTAAAACCTTAGTTCATCATCAGCACGTTCACGCTTCTTTGTAAAATGTTGAAAGCAATTTCTGCCATGAGGTTTTCTTTGTCAAGTGTAGGATTTACTTCCGTGATTTCAAAGCAACAGATCTTTCGGTTCTGCATGAACTTGCTGATAAGGTCCTCCGCTTCTCTTTCCTTTAATCCATTGCTTACCGGAGTACCGGTACCCTTGCTGATGGCGGAGTCCAGGCTATCTACATCGAAACTTACATAAATATCTGTGCAATCACTTAGGTAACGCAACACTTTGCGGCTTACATTTTCTGCGCCAATGCGCCTCACTTCTGCCGTGGTAATTACTTTCATACCGTGTTTTTCTATCAGGTGCTTTTCTTCTTTCTCAAAATCCCGCAGCGAAATAAACACGACATCCTCTGGCAACACTTTTTGTGGAATCTTACCGATGCTTTTTAGCTGGGTCCAAAGCAGGGCTGTTTTTTCGTCCAGCTCATGTGTGCGACTTTCCTGGTTGTCGTCTGCAATAGCAGCTGCCAGTGGCATGCCGTGCATATTGCCCGATGGGGTGGTGTAGGGGGTATGCATATCGGCATGAGCATCTATCCATATCACGCCCAATTTACTTTTAGGCTTAGCTATTTTAATGCCGGCAATGGTGCCGCCCGCATTGCTATGATCGCCACTAAGCACCACCGGAAAAAAATTACTTTTAATACTTTCGCTTACAGCTTTCGCAATGTTCTCGTTCATGGCCAATACACCGTGAATACGCTTTGCATAAGGCGAATGAATGGGCTCAAACAACAATTCATTGGGTGCCGCAATTTTTTCTGAAGGAAAATGAACGAAGAAGTTGCTCATGAAATCCAGCGCAGCTATTTTAATGGCATCTACGCCCATACTGGCACCACGGGTACCTGCACCAATTTCGGAGGGAGCTTCAATAATTTTTATATTCTTCATATGGCAAATTTAAGAGTTCAGTGTTAAGTAGTCAGTATCAAGTATCAAGTAATGAGTATCAAGTAGTGAGTATCAAGTATGAAGACAAATCAGCAGCGTGGGCATGTGAGAAGAAATCAATCATCGAAAATAACAAATCAAAAATCATACATCACAAATCAACCGTCAAATATCATATATCCCATAGCATACCACAAATCAACCATCATAAACCACACATTAAAAATCATCCATCACAAATCATACATCACAAATCATACATCACAAATTAAATATCACAAATTAAATATCACAAATCAACCATCATAAACCACACATCACAAATCAGAAATCATAAATCATAAATCACCAAGGGGGTTTACTCCTCTGAGTGTCCCGCTGGTTCTGATGATTCTGAAACGGGTAAACATATCTTCGCTGTACCATTTTTGTTGCCGTGTTTTTTGAATCACTTCCGTATGCACTTTCATACCATAAGCAAAGGCCTTCATATCTTCCTTACTATTCCATACACTAAAAGTAGCTTGCTTTATCCAGGGTATTTCGCCTACGCCGGCAGAAAAAAGAAATCCTTTGGCCACCCGCATTTCGCTGGCTACAGGTGCCACATTTGCCCAAAAATAAGAAAGCTTGTTTAACCGGATAGTGGCTCTTGTAAGAATGGCCACCCGCCCTTCGTAGGCAGACTTTGCAGACAAATTCCCAAAAGCTTTCTTTCCATCCCAGAACCCGTGGCTCTCTATGGCTTCCATTAATAAATTGTAAGTCTCACATTTAAAAAAACGCAGCCAGCCGGTAATAAAGCCACCCAGCAGTTCTTTGATTGAATAATCGTCATGGGTTGGTTCGGCATTCATATCACGCATTGGCTGAACGGTGAGTATCGCCCATTGCTGCCAGTCGGGTGATTTATCAAAAGTGCCGTTTTTGCCAGAGCCCATTAACTTATAAAATGAAATGCGTTTGTTGAACCATAAGGGAAAATGGAACAACGCCATGGCCAATATCGCAAACGGCACAAACCTTTTTTTATAACGTATAATAGTAAGCGACACAAGTTGCATAAGGATTTGCAATATAGGCAAAGCCGTTGATCCAAAAAAAGCATGTGGAAGCAAAGCTTCTGCGGGCATAAAAAAAACCACTGATTACTCAGTGGCTTATAATTTATGTATTGTGATACTTAAAATTGCTCCAACCTGCTGAAAAAGAAGTCGCCTTCAATCTTCGCATTTTCATCGCTGTCACTACCGTGCACGGCGTTCTCACCAATAGAAGCTGCATATAATTTACGGATGGTGCCTTCTTCTGCCTGTGCAGGGTTGGTAGCGCCAATCAGTTTACGAAAATCTTCAACTCCATTGTCTTTTTCAAGAATAGCTGCAAAAATGGGTCCGCTGCTCATGAAATCAACGAGTTCGCCATAAAATGGGCGCTCTTTGTGCACTTCGTAAAATTGTCCGGCTTTTTCCTGGCTAAGCTGGGTCATTTTAAGGGCCACAATGCGAAAACCAGCCGCATTTATCATGGACAATATAGCACCGGCATGGCCTTTTTTTGTGGCATCCGGCTTAATCATAGTAAATGTTCTATTAGTCATCTTAGTAATTTTGGGCGCAAAGATAGGATTCTTACTAAATAGCATTGTTGCTAATTTGCTGGTTAGCTAATTAACCCTACTTTTGCGCCTCGTTATGCAATCAATATCCGGTATATATACAGAACTAACTATTCCAAAAAAGGTGGTGATCACCATGCATCAAAAGCCAGATGGCGATGCAATGGGCTCTACACTGGCACTGTACCACGTGTTGCACAAACTTGGGCACGAGGTACTGGTTATTTCTCCAACCAACTGGACGAACTTTTTAGACTGGATGCCTGGTGTGAAAACGGTGATGGATTACGAACG
>JBBSJJ010000101.1:0-13468 GCA_038257335.1 Chitinophagales bacterium
ACATTATGCAAAGTGGTTTCAAGAAGTTCACGGGCTTCTTTAATTTTATCTTCTGCTTCTTTCTGTTTGGTAATATCAATGCTAATTCCTGTGAGTGTTGCGGCTTCACCCTTACCATTGGAGTAAAATTTACCAACTGAGCGTATGTAATGCACAGCTTCATCATCTGCACGGCTAATGCGATACTCCACATCATAGCCAGTATGGTTAACTTTTGCTTCTTCTAGTTTTTCAAAAACCCTTTCTTTATCCCCGGGAAAAATAAGTTTATACCAGTCTTCGTATGTAAGGTTTGTTCGATGTTCATCATACCCCC
Source organism: Chitinophagales bacterium (assembly GCA_038257335.1). GTDB lineage: Bacteria > Bacteroidota > Bacteroidia > Chitinophagales > Chitinophagaceae > Ferruginibacter. The sequence goes on from JBBSJJ010000101.1 coordinate 317, forward strand.
ACATTCTTTTATGCAGGGCACTCCATTCTAATTCTTGCGTTTGCACGTTAAACAACCAGGTGCCAATTCTGGCAGAATCCGTGGCAAGCTTTAAGTGCGATGCTAATTTTTCGATAGCTTCTTCTGATTTCTTTTTTTCGGTAACGTCTCTTGAAACAGCAATAATTTGTTGCACAGGTTCGCCGGGCTTGCCTACAGGCGATACCACTACATCCCACCATTTAAGCGTGCCTTTGGCAGTGGAGCTCAAGGCTGTAAACTGTGTTGTTTCTCCAGTCAATGCTTTGTCAACCGAAGCTTTTACCAATGCTTCGTTTTCACTGCTCCAAAGGGTCCACCAATGTTTATTTTTAACGGTTGAAAAATCATCTATCTCCTTTTGGGAAAGCCCGTTGTGATTCATAAACTGAACACGACCTTCGCTGTCTAAAACTTTTAAACAGTCGGGGCTACTTTCTAAAACGGTGCGGTTAAAGAGTTCGCTTGCTTCAACCTGTTTGCGTGCCGTTACTTGCTCAGTAACATCATAGGCAAATACTAAAATACCTTCTGTTTCCCCCTGGTCGTTTTTAAATGCCTGGTAAGTAAAATTCAGATAAAACTGTTCGTGTTGTCCATTTGCCTTATCCATTTCAAGGGGCATTTCTTTTCCAGTAAATGTTTCGCCCGTATTATAAACTTTATCAAGCAACTCAATAAAACCATGCTCAGCTAATTCGGGTCGGAATTCAAGCACCGTTTTACCTATAGGATTACGGTTGCCAATATGCTCAAGGTAAGCAGGGTTTGCAAATTCAAATACATGATCAGGTCCTTTGAGAATGGCAAGCATGGCAGGTGCTTGAGTAAAGAAGTTGTGGAGTGACTTGCGCTCCACTTGTAAGCGCTTTTCGTTTGCTTCAATTATTTTGCGTGCATTTACAGCCTCTGTTACTTCTGTTTGAATGGATATGATGCCGTAGATTTTATTATTTAAATCACGCAATGGTTGATACACCGAATTGAAATAAGCTTCGTCTGGTTTTCCGGTGCGTTTAAGTTGAACTTGTATTTCATTGGCAATAAAAGGTTCGCCTGTCGTATAGATATTACTGAATATTGGTGTTAACCCATCCTCGGTTTCAGGCGACACTTCAAACAGCGGTTTGTTGATTACCTCCTCGTAGGTTTTCCCCCATACATCAAGTGCTTTTTTATTAATTTCTCCTACTTTGTAATTTGGGCCCTCAAATGTGCCAATAACCAATGGTGCCTGCAATATAAGGTTGCGGAATTTGGCTTCACTTGCTTCAATTTGTTTACGGTCAATTGCTTGTTGTGTAATATCCTGCAATGTTCCAATAAAACGGTAAGCTTTTTTATCATCACCAAACCATGCTTTTCCTTTGGCTTTAATAATACGTTCCTCTTTCGTTAATGGATTTATGATACCGTATTCAATATCATAAAGCCCACCCGATTCGTATTGTAACGCTTTTTTTCTGGCGTCCACCACACGGCTCCTGTCTTTTTCCACCATCACATCCATTGTCAGTTGAAAATTAGCCTCCATTTCCTGCGGCAGGCCAAACCAGTCTTTAAATCGGTTGTTGCATATAAATATATTTGTTATCGGGTTAAAATCAAAGGTTCCTAATTCTGACGATTCAATTGCAAAATGGAGCTGGTCATTACTTTCTTCCAATTTTTTTCTGGCTGTTACGGCGTTGGTAGTTTCAGTGCAGGTAACAAATACTCCGTTTATGTTTCCATTATCACCAAAAGCAGGACTGTAGCTGAATGTCCAGTACACATCTTCCATTTTTCCATTGCGAAAAATGGGAATGAGTTGTTCTTCGCTCCAGGTGGCTTCGTCACCTGCCAGCACCTGGTCTATCAGGGGTTTGATGGTAGGCCATATTTCGGGCCATACATCTTCGCCTTTTTTGCCAAGACTTGAAGGATGCTTGCCCTCATTACCCATGCTTGGCCGGTAGGCATCGTTGTAAAAGCAAATTAAATCGGGCCCCCAAAATAAAAACATGGGGAACCTTGAATGGAGCAAAATGCCAAGGGTGGTACGAAGGCTTTGTGGCCAATTATCTATAGAGCCAAGGGAAGACGAATCCCAGTTGTATGCCCGCATTAAAGCACCCATTTCGCCACCGCCTGAAATAAATTGAGAAGATTTAGTCATTAAATGTTGTTTATTAGAGCTGTTAAAAAGGCAAGTCCTACAAGCTTAGTTGGTAAAAATCTACCCACAATCAATTAAGTGCATCCAATGTTACCCAAGGCAACTGTTCCATTCAATTTATCGTAAAAAGCGTTGATTTGATAGCAAGAACCTGCCGCCATTAAACCAATTTTGCCCTGCCGAATCACGGGGACAATGCACAACCACCTTTACCCTGCAAACTGAGGTTGGGGCCCATTAAGTGTCTCGCAGCAAACAAACATTTTACTGCAAATTATACTTTCAATTGCTGTGCCACTAACCAAGGCTACGCAAAGCCACTGATAATAACCTACAACAGCCAACAGCAAAACTGCTCTATTGGTTGATTGATTCAAGGTGACTTATGCGTTTCCTGGCAGGGACGTACGGCGTGCCGGCACAGCAGCACGATTCTTTTTGTGATGCTTGCATTACCGAACAGTGAGGAGCGTTTTGTAAAATAAATGGAGGAAGGTTTTAATCTTTTATAAAACCCAGGTGAATGTTGTTGTAGATGGGCTTTTTTACCTGCTCCCGCAGCTTTACAAATGTTTGATAGGGCCCCTTGCTTACAAACATATTTACCAGCCAGGCCGGCAAGAGGCCGCCAGGATCTACCTGCATGGTATATTCTACTTTTACCATTCCATTTGCCAGGGGGGTAATAAGCCAGTGAGCTTCCGATTGCTGTATGCGAACAATGTTTTTTTTGCCAGGAACGTAAGCAGGCTTGTTCTCCGCTATCACCGTAAGCGCCCTGGTGTATGGATCTTGCGTAACCGCTATGCGTATAATAAAATCTCGGTTGCTGGCCGGCCAGGGAAGGCTCACTTCAGAATAGTAATATAATTCTGCCGGGCTCGTTTGTTTGAGCAGGCTGCATACCTTGGTGGCGTACACCCAGTCCTTGGTATTTTTTACATCCAGCAAAACGGCCGTTAACCTGCTGAGAGAAGTTTCAATAGTACAAACTGTTTTAAGTGCTTTGAAAGGACTGCTGCTCACATTTTTAGTGTACACCTGTATGCCATCTTTATCGGAATGCAAGTTCCAGGCAGACTGTCCCCAACCGGGTAAAGAAAACAGGAGTAACAACAAAAACGCAGCAACAGAAAACTTGAATGTCATAGTGGGAGGTTGTAACAACGAGATAAAGTTCGGCTTATTTTAATGCTTCGGGCGTTTTAAAAGTACTGGTTTCGCCCAAAGCATCAACGACTCACCACCACATGATTTCTTTATTTACTTTGTATATGTTTGCGCTCCTGCCGTGAAATAAGTTGCCTTGTATCACAGCCTGATCCTGAGTTGCCAGCCCCATGCCGTCCCGTCTTCATGATCGCCGCTATGAATAGCTCTTTTCAATAGGAGGAAATACGAACATATAAAAACATTTTGTCATTTTTTGTAAGTTAGCCCTGTTGCCTACGTCTAATCATTTTCTTACAGCGAAAAAGTACCAATCATCTGGAACTATTACCTTTTCATCAGCCATGAATCATTTCATTTCGGTATCATCAAAACAAACACATTATTAAAACCAACAAACACTATTAACATGAATACTAAAAACATCATCTCCTGGTTACTCCGCATTACAGCAGCTGTAATATTACTGCAAACACTGTTCTTTAAATTTACTACCGCCCCCGAATCAGTTGAGTTATTTACTAAGCTGGGTGTAGAACCCTGGGGCAGGATTGGTACCGGTGTAATTGAATTAATTACCAGTATTTTACTGCTTGTTCCTGCAGCCGTTTTTATCGGCGCATTTTTGGGCGTGGGCTTAATGGCCGGAGCCATACTCTCTCACATTGCTGTTATTGGGATAGAATCGCAGGCTGGCGGCGGGCAGTTGTTTACATTGGCCATTGGCGTATTGGTTTGCTGCCTCATCCTTACGCTCATGCATAGGAAACAAGGCCTGGGTTACTTCCACAAAGTTTTTAAAAAACAGACCTCCCTGCAATCCGTTTAAGATAATTTCCTGTATATTTCACTAAACTGCTTAACTATGATCTTTACACAATTATCCGATCAATTGAATTCGCTCAAGGGCCTTATTGGTAAACTTACCAACGAGCAGTACCAGCAAAAAATACAACATCTTTCTAATGCTTGTATCGGCGGGCATACGAGGCATATTATTGAATTGCTGCAGTGTTCCATTACGGGTTATAACACTGGTAAGGTAGATTATGTAAATCGTCAACGTAATCTTGATTTGGAAAATAATACCCATACTGCGATGGCTGAGTTGCAACGATTGTTAGCAGATGTTCGCAAAGATGACAAACAACTTTTAATAACCGTACAGCAAACACAGGAAACAGGGCATCTGGCGGTTTCTACCACCTACTTCCGGGAAATTGTTTACAATACCGAACATACAGTTCATCACCTGGCATTGATAAAAGTGGCATTGATAGAAATGAAACTACACCTGGAAAACAGCAACTTTGGAATAGCAGAATCTACCATAAAGTACAAGGCTTCCCTGGCAAACTCTTGAGCTTTCAAAAAAAGTTTCGATTACTTTTTTAATAATCCCTTCAAATATTTAAGATATGTGTACAGTAGTATTTATTCCGGGAAAGGACTGTAACTATTTAGCTTCCTTACGTGACGAAAACCCACATAGGCCCAAGGCGCAAACGCCTGCTATACTGGGTGGCGATGAAATAAAATATTTGGCTCCGGTGGACAGCCTGGCCGGTGGCACATGGATAGGAGCCAATGAGCTGGGAGCTGTCATTATTTTATTAAATGGAGCTTTCGAAAATCATGAACGCAAAAGTCAATATGTAAAAAGTCGTGGATTAATTGTAACGGAATTGTTGCAATCTGATGTGCCCGTTGTTGACTGGAGCATAATGGAGATGGAAGACGTAGAGCCATATACCATCATTGTTTCGGTTGACAGCATGCTTTTTCAGTTGGTATGGGATGGCGAAAAAAAACACAGGTTGACACTCGAGGCTGGTAAGCCACATATCTGGTCTTCTGCAACTTTGTACGATGCGGCAGCCAAAGCAACAAGGGAAGAACTTTTTCAAAACTGGATAGTGATGGATCCGCCTGTTTCTAAAGTGAGCCTGCTCAATTTCTTTAAGCTGTTTGATGATTCAGAAAATGGTTTCCTGGTAAACAGGAATGGAAACTTACAAACATTGAGCTACACTTTTGTTGAAAGCAATAAGGAAGGTAAGGCAGTAGTAAATTATTATGATCTGCAATCCTGTTCCTATCAAACTTCTACCATCAATTTAAAAAGCAAGGTCAGTGATCTTAGCTTCCTATTTAATTTAAACAACGAAAATTAGCAATCCTTTGCGGTGGCTTTACAAAACGTTTTCAAAGAATAAATTGTATATCAGCAGGAGATATTAAAACTAACCGCAATGGATTTGAAAACAAACCAACACAATGTAACAGCCTGGGTAAATGATTATTCAGATATAATGTACGGCTACGTTGTGCAAAGGGTAAAGGATACCGATACTGCCAAAGACCTGTTACAGGAAACTTTTTTGGCCGCCTGGCGCAATGTAGAAAAATACAATGGCGATGCTTCAGTTAAAACCTGGCTGTTTACCATCCTTAAAAATAAAATTATTGACCACTACCGAAAGGTTTCTAACAGGCATACGGAAGAGCTGGCCGCGGGCGAAAAAGACAACGACAGTTACTATTTTGATCATACCGGCCATTGGACGAAAGAGACCTATCCTTCAGACTGGGGAAATATTCCATTGGAGTCAAAAGAGTTTTACGCAATTTTGGGAAGTGGAATAAAAAAATTAAAGGAAGTTCAGGCGGCTGTTTTTACCATGAAATATTTAGATGGCATGGAAAGTGAAGAAATTTGTAAGGTTCTTAACATTACAGCGTCTAATTATTGGGTACTGATTCACCGGGCGAAAGTTCAGTTGAGGGCCTATCTTGAAGTAAACTGGTTAGTGCGTTAAATTTATTAGTATGGGTATTTCTTGTAAGCAGGCAACAGATTATATCTCCAAAAAGGAGGAAGGGAAAATAACCATTTGGCAACGGTACCAGTTGTGGAGGCACCTCGCAGAATGTTACCTGTGCAAGCGCTTTGAAAAACAAAATCAGCAAATACATACTTGCATAACGGAGCATAAGCATGAAGACAATCATGAGAAGCTTCCACAGGAAGATAAGAATTCAATCCTGCAGGCATTGGAAAATGCTGAAAAAGACGAAGCGTAATTTTCTATATCATTCTTATGAACCCAGGTGCCATCAGTGCTTTTAAATATGTTACCATCTTAATTTGCATCCTTCCGGGCCTTGCTATAACACAATTATCATCTTTTATTGCAGCATCTATTTACAATTATAAAAGAGTTGTATGCTATCTTTCGCATAGCATTGGGATGCTGTACACCTCAGCACAACACATTAGCTTAAATTATTTTGGTATGCTTAAGCGTACATCCTCCAAAGATATATTACCACTAACCGCCGCATCGCAGAGGGAGGCTGTAGCGCATGCCTCCTAAGTCATTTTATTTTAAAACACTTTTTATCAGAATATCAAACTGGGAGTATTGGCCATTTAACGTTGTATATATACCTACTTATATTTATTGGATGTTTTTAGCGGCGAAATCCCGTTCCTTTTTCTTTTTTAGCACCAGCAACCCCACCATAAGAAATGCAGGTTTTTTAATGGAAAGCAAAAAGGAAATTTATGATATCATGCCGCAAGAGTACTATCCCAAAACAATCCTGGTGCACCCCGGTGATGATATGATGGATGTGCAGCTAGCGTTGATAGAAAAAGATTTATCACTACCTCTTATCGCCAAGCCAGATATTGGTATGAAAGGCTTGCAGGTGAAAGTGCTGAAACATACTGATGACATACTTGCCTATCTCCAAAGCAGTAAAGTAGATTTTCTATTGCAGGATTACGTGGCACTCGAAAAGGAAGTAGGTATTTTTTACCACCGCATACCGGGGGAAAGCAAGGGTCATATCTCCGGTATTGTTGGCAAAGAATTTCTGTCGGTAGTAGGGGATGGGGTGAGTACTATTGAAGATTTATTAAAACAAAGCGACCGTTTTCTGCTGCAGTTAGAAGTGCTTAGAAAGACTTATGGTGATGGGTTACAAAAAATATTAACGCCAAACGAACTGCATACTTTAGTGCCTTATGGCAACCATAGCCGCGGTGCAAAATTTATTGATTTTACCCATTTGGCAGATCATGAACTCACAGCCAGCATCGACGAAATTTGTCAATCTATCCCCGGGTTTTATTATGGCAGGTTAGATATTAAATACAATACCTGGCAAGAACTGAGGGCCGGAAAAAATTTATCCATTATTGAAGTAAATGGTGCAGGCAGCGAACCCACCCACATCTACGATCCAAAGCATTCTGTGTTTTTTGCCTGGAAGGAAATCATCCGGCATTTGAACATTCTTTACAAAATAAGCAGGGTTAATAAAAAGCGCTTGGGGCTTCCTTACATGACCACCAAAGAAGGGCTGGCTATGTTGAAGGCTAATGCAAAGCAGGTCAAGTTGATCTCTTAAATAATATGCGCTTGGCTGTTAGCGCATCAAAAATGCATAGTTTAATTTACAAGAACAACTCAGTTTTATGAACAAGGTACTATTAATAGTTATTGGCATTGCCGTGTGCAGTTCCAGTTTTGCACAAAAAGAAGAGGCAGCCAACCGGTAAAATATTTTCACTTCATTTATTGGTATGGGTAGTGTGAGAGGAGTTGGACAGCTTTGTAAATGCAGTGCGCTGCATGATGGAGGCTGATGTGGCAATTAAGTATTGCAGAAGCAATAGCAGTCTTAGACGGCTTAAAGGGACTTGTAAAAAAAGATGATCCCGTACGTATTGGCGTCAAGTTGAAATTCCAATTTATTGTCAAACCATTGCATAGAGCCCCATCGGGCGAAATTTTGGTAGAAATAATTGTAGGAATTTCACATTGCCCATCGGGGCGAAATCTATTTTGTCGCTTACCTGCGCATCTTAAAAAATGTCGCCCCGATGGGGCTTACATTTCTCAAACCCCTGGTACTACCAAAGTGTCGCCTCTACGAGGCTTAGTTAGCCTGACAGCAATGCTTAACTACGGGATGATAACACGTAGCGGTATCCAAAAACGAATCGGCTCAAACCTATTTTATCTTCAGCAATAATTCGACGATCTCTTTTTCCCTCGTCCACACAATAAAATGATTTTCTTTTTCAAACGTAGTAACGAATACAGAATCTGTTTTGGTAAACATTGTTTTTGCGTAAGCCACATTGCTGTAAGGAACCAGCATATCTTTCGTACCATGCATTATATAAACCGGGCAGGTTATTTTTTCATAATCCGTTTTCATATCTACCAAATCCTTTTTTAAATACCACAGCTCTTTATTGCTTGGCCGCAAGGCACCGGGCAGTAAAAAATCTAAAGAAGTTTTGAATAATAGAGGCCTCCATTTTTCTGGTTTTTCGGCAGCAGTATCTAATGCACCAGCAAGAACAACCAATGCCTTGCTGTACTGTGGCCTTGCAGCAGCCAGCTTCACAATCAAGGGGCCACCAAGGCTATGGCCGATCAGCACTATTGGGTTGTTGTTATAGATGCTATCCATCCATTCAGCAATAAGTTTGGTTTGAGCAGTAAGATTCATGGCATTGCCAAAATCGCTGTAGCCAAAACCAGGGCGGTCAATGGCGATGATCCTATAATATTTCAGCAAATCTTTATTGAGCAGGTAATTTTCAAAACTTTCCCAGCTACCCGGAGTACCATGTACAAACAATAAAGTGGGTAGCGTATCACTGCCTGTTTGGGCGTAGTGTAATGGAAAGCCATCTACCTGCGTGGTGATGGTTTTTAATACGATACCGGCAACACTGAACTTTTTCCTGGCTTTGGAATCGCTGATGCGAAATTTCATGCAGCTCTGCGCTAGTAGAATCCATACCAACAATACAATCCCGGCTATCATAAAAGAACGTTTGAAGGAGCGGCGCATAATCAATGATCAATGGTCAATGGGCAAAATTCAAAATTCAAATTTCAAAATTCAAAGCCTGCCCCTATAGAATGTAGGGGGTCAAAAGTCAAAGCCTGCCCCTATAGAATGTAGGGGGTCAAAAGTCAAAAGCCAAGGGGCAAGGGGCAACTGATGTTTCCATGATCATTGTTTAGTAAAGCTACAATTGTACATGATAACCCGAAGTGTAAAATTAAATATTTAGTTGGAGGTAACAACTCTTGCTGGCTGCCATTCTGAAGGATGCAGGCGTTCAATGGAATCATCTTTTTCTTACTCTTTGGTTGTTTTAATTTTTAGATTCACCGTAAGCACATCACTTAAAACTAGGCTGTTGCCGCCTACTTTAAAATCCCGCCTGTTTATTTTAAAGGAACCGTCAAAAAGATAACCATCACCCGCAGCCGCCGCTGTAAATGGGAAGGAAATGTTTTTAGCCTTGCCTTTAATGGTTACTATTCCGTCAAATAAATAACTGCCTGCTTTGCCTGCATTGGTAATTTTAGTAGACACAATGCTGATTTTTGGAAATGCAGGGCTGTTAAAATAATCTTCCTTTTTTAAATGACCATCCCTGGAGTTGTTGCCCGTATTTACGCTGCCGACATCTACCGTTACATTAAAGTAGGCAGTGCCAGGATTGGCAGGATTGAAAACGACGGAGCCTTGCAAGCCTGTAAAGCTGCCATTGACATTAAGACCAAAGTTTTTGATAGCAAATGTAACAGATGAACCTTCCGCATAGGGAACAGTGCGTTGCGCAAAGCCGAAAGCTGTCATAAGAACTACCAGGCTTAGCATAAATATCTTTTTCATTAAGATTTATTTTATAGTTGTCCGACTAAATGGGTAAAACCTTTACCCAGCCTGTTTGACCTCACCCCAGCCCCTCTCAAAAGGAGAGGGGTTGGAAGCCTTAATGGTAGGAGGCTTTTAGTAAACCAAGCCATTTTACCCGGAACAATAATGATTTATTTTATAGTTGAAAACCTGGGTACGGGTTGTTGCTTCTTGTATAATAAACCCATCCTGCTATACACTAAGCCAATGCTTTTGTTTACCATTTTTTGCCAATCTTAGAAATGGTAGCTAACGCCCACACCAAAGTTGTTGGCTTTGTTTCTAAACCGGTCATTGGCGCTGCCATCCGGAAGCGTTTGTTGTACGGTGGTCGTTTTGTATTCAGTAAATAAAAACTGGTAAACACCCCGCACACTCCACTTATCATTGAGCTTGTAACGCACAAAACACTCCGAGTTTAAGCTGCCAAAGTCGTGGTCGCCGGTAAGAAGTACATTAAATATTGTTGGCTTTGCAACAGGCTTCGCAGTGGGTACGCCATTACTGGTAAACACTGCTGCCGATTTTTTGCCAGGCGTAAATCCTATAACGTCAATATTGAAACCTCCACTTACTTTAGACGAAAAGTGGTAACCAAAGTTGGCACTAATGTTAGCCTGGCGCCCAATCCTGCTTCCCAGCTTCTTTTTTGACCAAAGCCAAATTTCCAGTTGTGCACATAAGAAGCAGCAACGGATGCTTGTGAGCTTCCGAAAGTGATTGCAAGGTCTGCAAACTTGTTTGTGTTGGTGCTGGCTTTTTGCTGGGCATAGCTTGTGAAACCGGCAAGTAAAAATGCGCCGAGTAAAATTGTTTTTTGCATTAGTGGTTGGTTTTTCTTTCTTATACGCTGTAAATATCTACTCCTTACATCTTCAGCAGAATTTTTATTTCGGCATCCTGGCTCACGGATGTTCAGTAGAAAGAGGGAATAGCCTTTGGGTAGAAGCTACCGCAGATCTAAACATAAGCGCTGCAAATTTTCACAAGCTGTTTAAAATATTTTTATTTAGAGATTTTTATAGTTACGCCACGCAGTAAAAACAAAAGGATAGCGTTCATATTTGAAATTAGCTAACAGGAAATTTACCCAAATAAAAAAGCCGCCCATGAGGGCGACTTTTTTACTAAAAAACCACCAACGTCAATTAATACCAATGATTTTGCCGGTTACAATTTCTTTACCTGCTACCAGTTTGTAAAAAATGGTTGTTTTGGGCAAACCTGAAAACTCTATCACATTTTCAGCCCCTTTATTTAACACGGTTTGTTTAATTGCAAGGCGCTGGCCGGTTAGGGTAAATAATTCAATGGTGGCATCTGCTTGCAAGGGTGATTGTACATTTATTTTTATGTTGCCAGCATGCGGGTTTGGATAGGCCGCTGCAGAAAGCTGCTGCACGGTTATAGTTTTTTTATCCTGCACCTGCTCCCGGACGTTAATCCGGGCAGTTGCCGCTGACACCCGCGACACCATAAGATTGTAACATGTAAATGACAGGGAGCCCTGCACCAACACGGCATAAGTGGTATTTGCTGCAAGGTTATTGTAGCTTTTCACCCCATTGCTTACGCTGCTTGCCGCTACTACTTTTCCACGGCTGTCGTATACATCAAAACTGTAAGTAACAGTAGCATGAGACAATGAAACTATGTATGCTGTTGCGGTGGCCTGTGTTGTAAAGCTATACCAGTCCTTATCTTTTGCTGTTGGAGCAATGCGTGCAACTATATTTTGCGACAACAAAATGTTTGCAGCCTGCGATTGCCTGGCATTGGGTTCGTAAGCATCATTGCCATCGTCTATAATGGTAACCGATACATTAGCAACGCACCCATTTGCGTCCTTTACATTAGCGGTATAGGTACCCGTTGCAAGGTTATTGAAAACGGTTTCGGACTGGTATGCTCCACTGTTTAAACTATATAAATAGGGCGTAGTACCACCACTGCCTGCTGCAGTAATAGATCCGGTACCGCTGCATTCATTGATATCAACTTTGGTTACCGTTATTTTCAATGCGCTGCCTGGCTGGGTTATCGTAAAGGTTTGGGAAACTGTACATCCATAGGTAGAGTCTGTAAGTGCCAACGTATAACTTCCCGCTGTTAAACCAGTGATATTTTTTAAAGTGGATTTGAAGCCACCTGGTCCGGTCCATTTGTAAGTATAGTTTCCACTGCCAGCATTTACAGTAATAAATATTGCGCCTGTACCCGTGCCAAAGCAAGCTACATTAGTTACTACAGCAGCAATCTGCATATCTGATAATGCAGCAACATTTACATTTTCAGATTTTTCACAACCCGAGGCGTCCCTAACTGTAATTAAATATAATCCTGAAGCAAGGCCTCCAAAGAAATTACTGGCCTGGTATGTACCGGAATTTAATTTGTATTGAAAACTGCCAGTTCCACCATTTGCATTTACGCTGATGCTACCGGTGGTCTGACCGGCACATGTTGCACCTGCCACAACCGTGTTGAACGAAATAGCAGCAGGCTGTGTAACCTGGTACAACGTATCGGTAGTACAACCTTTGGCATCTGTAACCGTAACTGAATATACACCTGCAATTAAACTGTTGATGCCTTGTGTTGTTGCTCCGTTGCTCCATAAATAAGTGTAGGGCGATGTACCTCCACTAGCAGTAACAGTTGCTGTGCCTGTGTTATTTCCAAAACATGAAATATTGGTTCCAGTTGCTGTTGCTGTGGTAGCCGATGATGGTTGTGTAACCTGGTAAAATGAATTTGCAGTACACCCATTGGTTCCGGTAACAGTAACAGAATAAACACCCGCAATCAAACTGTTGATGCTTTGTGTTGTTGCGCCATTGCTCCATACATAAGTGTAGGGCGATGTACCTCCATTTGCGGAAACAGTTGCTGTGCCTGTGTTATTGCCAAAGCATGAAACATTGGTGCCGGATGCTGTTGCAGTTAAACCCGTTAACGGCTGTGTTACTTCATAAGCACTATTGGCAGTACAACCATTAGCATCTGTTAGAGTAACATTATATACACCCGCAATCAAACTGTTGATGTTTTGTGTTGTTGCTCCA
>JBBSJJ010000102.1:0-13012 GCA_038257335.1 Chitinophagales bacterium
AAGAGAAGATGGAAATCATCAGGCATTTTTGGCCGGGGATGGACTCCATCCTTCTTCTAAAGAATATGCGAAATGGGCAGAGAAACTTTCAGCTGCAATGGTAGCAAAAATGTATGGGTAATTCTCAAATGGAAAAGCTTCAACATCAACCATTATTAATTAACCATTGTCATTTATCCATTATCCCATTTTCCATTGTCATTTAAATATTCTTTCATTTCTGCCTGGTACTGTTGTGCAATCACACCCGCTTCTGTAGCAAAATCTTCTTCATGACTTGCATAAATAATAGCACGGCTGGCATTGACCAATATTCCGCAATCTTTGTTCATAGCATGTTGGCTGATATTTGCTAAACTACCACCCTGGAAGCCAACACCCGGCACTAAAAAGAAATGGTCTGGTAGAATGTTGCGGATGTTGTCAAATTCTGTGGCCTGCGTGGCGCCTACTACAAACATTAAATTATCTGGTGTTCCCCACTGCGCTACGTTATGCAAAACTTTTTCGTATAGATATTCACTGCGTAAAGGAGCCTCTTCTTCTTGGGAAGCATTGTTTATATTTTCTGTTAACAATTTCAGCATTTCAAAATCTTGTGCTCCTTTATTGCTGGTAAGACCAAGCACAATAGTCCATTTATTTTCATATTCCAAAAAAGGGCGTATGCTGTCTTCGCCCATGTAAGGAGCCACAGTAATGGCATCGAATTTTAATGTTTCAAAGAATGCTTTGGCATATTGAGAAGACGTATTGCCAATATCCCCCCGCTTGGCATCGGCAATTTTAAAATGAGTAGATGGAATATAATCCACTGTTTCTTCCATGGCCTCCCAACCTTTTGCACCGAGTGCTTCATAAAAAGCAGTATTGATTTTATAGCTCACACAAAAATCTTTGGTAGCATCTATAATAGCTTTGTTGAATGCTACTATGGCATTTGGTTGTTGCCGCAGGTGCATTGGTATTTTGGCAATATCTGTATCCAGTCCTACACATAGGTAGGAACCTTTTTTTTGAATTTGTTCTATCAAGACCTTGCGGTTCATAAAATCTATTTTAATTCTTTTTTAAAATTTCCGTGCAAGTAAGCTTTCATTGGCAACGGTCATATTTCACCTTTCACCATTGACCATTCACCATTGACCATTCACCATTCACCACTCACCATTGACCATCAACCATTGACCACTCACCATTCACCACTCACCATTGACCACTCACCATTCACCATTCACCTCTGATTACTCACAAATCGACACCTCATTTTATTCGTAACATGGCAGTGGATATTCTTTCACCTACAATAATTGTTTCAACGTTTGCGCAAAAATAAATACATCTTCATAACTATTGTACAATGGTACCGGTGCCACTCTTATTACATTGGGTTCCCGCCAGTCTGCAAAAATGCCGTTGGGTAACAATTGATCAAACAACAACTTGGCATTTTCCTTTACCGAAAAGGAAACCTGGCAGCCATGTTCAGCCGGATCTTGCGGTGTGATGATGCTAAATTTTTGTGTGGCAGTGCTGATGTCATTTAACAAAAAAAGGAGATAGCTGCTGAGTAATTTGCTTTTTGCAAGCATGTTGTCAAAACCTGCTGCATCAAAAATTTGTAAAGAAGCATAGTGTGAAGCCAGCAACATAATGGGTGGCGTGCTCATTTGCCAGGCTTCGGCAGAAGGGTAGGGCGTAAACTTCTCTTCCATTTTAAACCGGTTGCTGGCATCGTTTCCCCACCAGCCTTCGAGTCTTTGCAAAGCAGGATTGCCAATATGTTTTTCATGAATAAATGCACCGGCAATAGCACCCGGCCCGCTGTTTAAATATTTGTAATTGCACCAGCAGGCAAAGTCTGCCTGCCACTCATGTAAGTTCAGTTCAATATTTCCTGCAGCATGCGCAAGGTCGAAGCCTGCATAGGCACCCACTTTATGTGCAGCTTCCGCAATCGCTTGCATGTTAAATACCTGCCCGGTATAATAATTTACACCACTAAATAAAACGAGGGCAGTTTCTTCGCCGTGCTGTTCTATTGCTGCCAGGATGTCTTCGTGCTGTATGGTTTCTTGTCCCTCCCTCGGCGCTACCTCTACCAGGCAATCGGCCACGTTTAAGCCATGCAATTTTATTTGAGACTGCATGCAATATTGATCCGAGGGAAAAGCCTTTGCTTCGCAAATAATTTTATATCGGGTGGCTGTAGGCTGGTAAAAAGAAATCATCAGCAAATGAAGGTTCACCGTAAGGTGATTCATTACCACCAGTTCATTTTCCTGCGCACCTAATATTTTGGACAATGCCGGCAGCAATTTTTTTGGATAATCCAGCCAGGGATTGTCGCCCATGAAAAAACCTTCTACGCCAAAGTTGGCCCAGTTTTCCATGATGGTCAGCACTTCATCCTGCGTCGTTTTGGGCTGCAACCCAAGGGAGTTTCCTAAAAAGTACAAAGCATCTTTCCCCTTTACCTGCGGTATATAAAACTGCTGGCGGTAATCTTTTAAAGGATCATTTTTGTCTAATTCCTGGGCGTATGTTAAACTGTTCTGGTGCGTCATATTTGTAAAGATATTTAAGTCAATGGGCAATGGGGTCAATGGGCAATAGGCAATGGGCAATAGGCAATGGGGTCAATGGTCAATGGTCAATGGTCAATGGACAATGGGCAATGGGCAATGGGCAATGCGCATGGGCGATGGGCATGCGCAATGGGTAATGTGCAACAGTTATCCAGCTCATTCTTTCACCCCCTACATTCTATAGGGGCAGGCTTTCACCTTTCACCTTTCACAAATTAAGTCCCTGAGAATTAAAGGGAGCTACTGAACAAATCCGGATAATCACTAATAATACCATCCACTCCCAGGGCTTTTAGTTTTTCAATCGTTGCTTTGTCATTCACCGTCCAGGGAATGATGCGCATGTTATGTTGATGACATTTTTCTATCAATGCTGCCGTAACCAGCGAGTAGTGAGGGCTGTAAACATTGGCGTAAAATCCCAGTTTTTTTACCTGGTCTTCAAAAGATATTTTATCCGTGTCTTCAATGAGCATTACCGTCGGAATGCCGGGGTAATTTTTATGAAGGTATTGCAAGGTTCTAAAATCAAAGGACTGGATAAAGACCTGTTTTTCCATGCCTGCTTTTTTAATTTGCTGCACAAGCAGTTCTACAAATTCTGCAGGTTCGGGGTGGTAAAGATTATCTGTTGCTGGCAGGCTCTTTGTTTCAATATTAAAATAGGGAAGGGGTTTATTAGATTTTTTTGCATACGCTTTTACGCTGTCAAATAAATCGGAAAGCAAAGGTTTGTACACTTTCATTTTTTGCTGCTGCGTAAACCGTGGATGCGGCCTCAAACCCACATCGTAATTTTTTACTTCCTCATAATTCATTTTAAAAATATTCAATCCCTTTTCTTCGGTCTCTTTTACCAGGCTGCCATCTGGGTTGGTAGAAATCTCATGATTGAAAAAAGGTTCGTGAGACAATACTAGTTTTTTGTCTTTGGTTACCACTACATCCATTTCAAGGGTAATCACGCCCAGGTCCAACGCATGCATCATGCCGGGAATGGTATTTTCCGGCATCAGTCCACGACAACCCCGATGACCCTGTTTGTCAAATGCAGTCAGGTTCGCAGCATCTGAGTTGGAACCATTGTTATTTTCGTTGTTCACTTTTTTTGTTGAAGTACATGCCATAAGAATTTGTAAAGTACAAACGGATAGTGCAAATAGAATTTTCATACGCTAAAATAAACAATGCACCTTGTAAAACAGATAACCAATGATTAAATGATTATGAATAAAATATGGGCTGTAATGTTGCCCAATGGTATGCAGCACAAGAGTGCGACGCAAGAATGTAGCCATGAAAAAATATGGCTTGTATCAAAATAAAATACCCAGTCAACAAGCCGGGTATTTATACATTTTTTAAAAGGATTAATTATTCCAATATCTCTACAATTTTTGTTGCTGGCATATTCGCATTGCGCATAGCAATGCTTCGTACCGCATTGGCAGCAAATTCTTCAAATGCTTTTTTACTAATGCTGTCTTCGCTGAGCATGGCAGGCACTCCAAGATCGCCGCCTTCCCGTATGCTTTGCACAATAGGTATCTGGCCAAGCAGGCTAATATCAAATTCATCAGCCAGGTTTTTGCCGCCATCTTTGCCAAAAATGTAATATTTATTGTCGGGCAATTCTGCGGGACTAAAATAACTCATATTCTCTACCAAACCTATCACCGGTACTTTCAATTGTGCCTGGTTAAACATGGCCACGCCTTTGCGTGCATCCGCAATGGCTACGAGTTGCGGCGTAGTTACTACTATTACGCCGGTAACAGGCACGGTTTGTACGATCGTTAAATGTATATCGCCCGTGCCCGGCGGCATATCTATCACCAGGTAATCCAGCTCGCCCCAATCTACTTCTGTTACAAATTGCCTGATGGCACTGCTCACCATGGGGCCACGCCAAACCACCGCCTGCTTTTCATCAATCAATAATCCAATGCTCATCACTTTAATACCATATTTTTCTATCGGCACAATCAACCCTTTGCCGCCATCATCTTTCATCATAGGCCTTTCGCCCCGTATGCCAAACATAATGTGCTGGCTGGGCCCGTAAATGTCGGCATCCATCAAGCCTACTTTTGCGCCGCTTGCAGCAAGAGCCAGTGCAAGGTTGGCGCTTACGGTACTTTTGCCCACACCACCTTTGCCACTCACTACGGCAATAATATTTTTTACGCCCTTTAAAACGGTGTTAGGGTCGGTGCGGTTGCTGCTGGTGTTGCTGGTGAAATTCACGGTTACCTCCGCCTCTTTATTTACCAATATCTTAATGGCATTGACAGATGCGTTCATCATCAAATCTTTCATAGGGCAGGCTGGCGTGGTAAGTACAATTGTAAATGAAACTTTATTATCATTTATTACAATATCTTTTATCATATTTAAAGTCACAAGGTCTTTGCCCAAATCCGGCTCCTGCACATTGCTCAATGCCTTTAAAATATCTTCGGTTGTCATGGTTCAATTATTTGTTAAAATCAAATTGTTGCGGCAAATTTAAACACTGATGGCATTACTTTGTTTATCAATTACGAAATGTTGTTACTTTTGAAACCAACATTATAGCTTTAATCACCATCGTTGTGTCACTCACTTGTACTATTACAGCTAGGAGCAACGCAACCAAAACTTATAAAGCACTGTTAGGTGCCTGGCATGAAAAAACATTTACTATACCTTTCCATCATACTCTTTCTTATACCTTCAGCAGTGCATGCACAGTTTGAATCCTTTAAAGATTCGGTGGTGCAATTGTATGGCGTAGTAATGACCGCGGACAGCCTGGAGGGCTTGCCCGCAGTAAGTGTGATGGTGAAAGGACAGAACCGGGGAACCATCACCAACGATAAAGGTGTGTTCAGCATCGTGGTGCTAAAAGGAGATCAAGTGGAGTTTACAAGTATTGGCTACAAACCCATTCTTGTAAGCATTCCTTCTAATTTACCCGGCAACCAGCAAAGCCTTATTCAACTCATGGTGAACGACACCGTTTACCTGCCTGCCACCATTATTAAGCAACGGCCCACCCGCCAGCAATTTGAAAGAGATTTTGTGAACATCAAAGTAGCTGACGATGACATTACCATTGCCCGTAGCAACACCAACGCTGCTACCAGGAGTGTGTTGATGGCTAGCCTGCCCGCCGATGGAAGAGAAGCCAGCAACCAGTACTTGCGCCAAAGTGCCCAGAAACTATACTACTCCGGCCAGGCTGCACCCCAAAACATTTTTAATCCATTTGCCTGGAATGAATTTATAAAGGCCTGGAAAAGAGGTGATTACCGGAAGAAAAATTAATTCGGTAAAAACCCGGTTGCATTTTTTCTTATCTTCAAAGAGTAAACACTGTTTTCATTGTAAAAATCAGGAATTTGAATTCAAACGAAACTCAAATTGATCTTCCGGACGTGGCTCCTGGTCGTATTTTTTTGATTGGTTTTATGGGAAGTGGCAAAACTCACTGGGGCGAAATTTGGGCCGCACGGCATCGCCATAATTTTATTGACCTGGACGATGCGATAGAGCAAGAAGAGCAAAACTCAGTTACAGATATATTCGAAAAAAAAGGGGAAGATTATTTTAGACAAAAAGAGGCGATAATGCTGCGGGCTTTAGATAAGCATGACAATGTAATTATAGCCTGTGGCGGAGGGACTGCCTGCTTTTTTGATAACATTAGCTGGATGAAGAATAATGGCACCGTCATTTTTCTAGAAGCCCCTCCGGCCACTATTTTAAACAATATACTTACGCAGGAAAGCAAGAGGCCTCTCGTAAAAAACCTGAACGAGGCAGAGCTTTTATTTTTTATAGAACAAAAATTAAAAGAGCGCATCGAGTATTACAGCCAGGCCCACTTTACCATGCAAGCTGAAAAATTAGACGATAAATCTATAGATGGCCTCATCACCTAACAAACTACGATATGCACAAAGGTTTTTTAAAAGTTGCTTTAATAGTAGGTGCCCTTTCCGTTATAATGGGAGCTTTTGGCGCACATGCTTTAAAAGACCTGGTGAGCCAACGGGTAACCGTTACGTTTGAAACAGGCGTGCGTTACCAATTCTACCACGTATTTGCTTTGCTGGCGGTTGCAATGTTGTACAAAGAGTTTAATCAAAAATGGCTGAGGGCAGCGGGCTACTGTATAATTGCCGGCTTTATCCTTTTTTGTGGATCGCTTTACATGTTGAGTTATGTTCAGGCAATTGTTTCGCCAGGATACAAATGGTTAGGTCCTATCACTCCTATTGGAGGGGCCGCATTTATTGCAGGCTGGCTGTGTATGCTGGTGGCTGTCTTTAGGACGAAGAAAAAATCATCGGGTTTTTCCGTATAGTCTTATAAGGGTGCCGGCATTTCTTTCAATAGAAAATTCCAGGCCCAGGTCGTTCATTCTATTTTTCATGTTCTTAAGGCCATTGCTAAAGGGACGTACGTTATCCAACTCTATGCCCTTGCCATTATCGTGTATGGTAAGAGATAAACCCTCCGCTTCTTTTGACAGGGTGATCACCACTTCCGTAGCATTAGAATGTTTTACAATGTTTTGCAGCGCTTCTTTGATGACTAAAAAAATATTTCTCCGGATGGTACCAATTACTATCAGATTTGGCAAACTCTCGGGTATGCTTATGCGTGGCTTAATGCCTGTGCCATCCAGGTATTCTATGGAATAGCTTCTGATGTAAGCCACCATATTTCCCAGGCTATCATTTTGGCTACTCATGCTCCAGATGATAGCATTCATCTTATTGATGAGGTCATCAGCAAACGAAGATATTTTTTCAATCTCCGGTAAGATTTTGTCACCCGCTTTTGCCTTGGCCAATTCGCTGTAAAGGCGGATGGATGTCATACCCGCACCCAGGTCGTCATGCATATCTGCACTAATGCGGTTGCGCTCTTCCTGTTGTGTTTTATATACAGTCAGTTGGGTCTCAAAAGATTGCTTTTCCACCTCCAGTTTCATGGCTTCCTGCTCCTTAATTTTAAGGATAAGTTCCTGCCGGTTCTTGTAGAAAAGACCCAGCAAAAAGAAGATGATGGAGCAAATGATGCCTAGCTCAAAATAAAAAATAGGGGAGGTGTAAATGTAGGTAGCATCAGATTTAGACAAGATAAATACCAGGGAAACGATGAAAAAAAATATCTGGGTACCGGCTCCTACCGCCAGGTAATTGAGCAGCGTATTTTTTTGCACAATGGCCAGGACGATGAACACCACTGCCGCAACGAGCAAAATAAATTTCATGACATTTTCCAGGATGGGTTCGTAAATGTAGGAGTCCATCCCAAAATAAATGAGGGTATAAAGCAGCATCAGTGCTATAATTACCCGGGTTTCCAACTTTAAAAAAGTATTTAGTTTGGGATGCAGCTCACGGGTATTTAAAAAATGGCGGGTAAATGCCAGGTACGAAACCGTACCCACTATGAGCAGTAACAGATCCAGGTAGCTCATGAAAAAGCCTTTGAACCAGCCCGGGTTCATGGTAAGGTAACTGGTGAGAAAAATGAGCAGGAACATGCAAAGCGAGTAACCCGAATTATATAAAAATTCTACTTTACGAGTGATGAAATAATTGAGTAGGGTTACCAGGATCATCATTAACAACATGCCACTAAGCAGGATGCCGGCAGTTTTTTTATTATTCAACGATTGAAACAATTCATTTTTAAAAAGCTGGATGTGTTGCTCTGCAATTAACCTGCACTCTATCTTGTTGAAGCCGTTCTTAAAAAACTTTCCTTCTACAATATAATCCCTGGTTTGGTCAGCACCTATTTGGAGCGGTATAAAACCGTCCCCTATAAAACCCGTGTTTTCCAGCCTCATGCCTGTATTGGGCATAGCCGAATACAATTGCAAACTTTTATAAAGTTTGCCAGGGTAAAAATAAAACATCATGGTCTTGCTGCTCCTGTTGGAAAGTGTAAAGCGCAGGTAAAATTTGTATGGAATAAGATCGTTGCTTAACTTATCTTTTTTGGAAAAAGTTTTTAGGGGATAAAACCTTTTTTGCACAACTTCTTCCAGGGGCATCTTGCCGGTACTGTCAATGAAAAGCTGGGTATGCTGTTCAATGATGCCAAAGCTTCTCAAAGTGTCAACATCTACGGATGTTTCGGGGTTGATAGTTTGGGCCTTGCAAAAGGCAGACAGGAAAAAAAATAAGACGAGACTCAGAATTTTTTTCAAAAAAAGCAGCTTTGCTATCAAACCTACATAAATTCGTTGAAACCACATATTTAATAATGCCCGCACATTATTATGCAGGTAGTATTTATTTATCTTTGTTACCAATGGCCAATAAAGTAAAATCAACTAAAGCAATTACGGCAGCGGCCGATACGCTTAAGCAGGAAAAGGAAGAGCATGTGGAAGTGAAGCAACTCCTGAAAGATGAACGTACCCATAAAATTGCCGGAAGTATTTGTATTCTCTTAGCTATTCTTTTTTTTATAGCGTTTACCTCCTATTTTTTTACATGGGAAGAGGATCAGTCACTCGTAAAAGATGCAGGATCACAATTACTCCTGGGTACCGATGCCAAAGTAACCAATCTCATGGGCACTTTTGGAGCCTTTATCTCCCACTTTTTTATTTACAAAGGATTCGGTGTTGCCTCTTACCTTATCTGTAGTTTCTTTTTCATAGTTGGGGTAAATCTTTTCTTCGGAAAAAAAATATTCTCTGTCATCAGAAATGTAAAATACCTCATCATTGGCTTGCCCTTGTTGAGCGTTACCGCTTCAGTGTTGATGAGCGGTAGTGCTTTTGCCTGGGGTGGGGCAGCAGGCGATTTGAGTAAAGATTACCTCTTCAAAACTATTGGAGGCATAGGTACCATCCTGCTCATAAGTGTTGGTTTTCTTATTTATGTTATTTGGAGGTTCAACCCAAGTTTTCAACTCCCACAAAAAAAGACCGCTGCTGTTGCTGCTTCGGGCGAGGAAGTTTTGCCTGTAACTATGCCAGAGCAGGAAGATCTGGAAGAAGATGCCAGCCTGGCGCCAGTGGTTCCCGTATTAAATGTACTTAAAGGAAATGCGGGCCGCATGAAAGATGTTCCTGACCAGTCGCCACAGTTCAACCATGAATTGACCATTGTAGAACGGGAAGAAGAACCAGTAGCCCCACTTAGGCAAGCAACGCAGCCTGAAGCGATACCGGCTGGCGATGTAGCTTTCATGCCAACGGAAGAAGAGGAAATCCTTGTTCCCGTGAGCCGACCCAAACCGATAGTTCCGGTGCAAGCAGACACATCTGGCCTGGAACTGGAAATTAAAACTGCCGAGCAAAAGTTGGAAGAAGAGGCACCAGTATTGACTGCAGAAAAAGTGCAGCAACTCAAACCGTACGATCCCATCCTGGACCTTCGGGATTATAAATATCCCTCGCTGGACTTGTTAGAAAACCATGGCAGTGAGAAAATAGTGCAGGACCCTGCAGAGCTGGAGAACAACAAAAACCAGATCATCACCACGCTGAAGAATTATGATATTCATATTCAAAAAATATCTGCAACGGTGGGGCCTACTGTCACGCTTTACGAGATTATACCGGCGGCGGGTGTACGTATCAGCCGTATCAAAAATCTGGAAGATGATATAGCACTTAGCCTCGCAGCACTCGGCATACGCATTATTGCACCCATACCGGGCAAAGGCACCATAGGTATTGAAGTTCCCAATGCCCGCAAAACGATTGTGAGCATGAAGACCTTACTCATGTCTGACAAATTTCAAAACAATAATTTTTCGCTGCCCATTGCCATTGGTAAAAAAATTGACAACGAAAACTTTATTGTAGACCTGGCAAGCATGCCTCACTTGCTCATGGCCGGGGCCACCGGGCAGGGTAAGTCCGTGGGGTTAAATGCCATTCTTGTATCGTTGTTGTACAAAAAGCATCCCTCGCAATTAAAATTTGTGTTGGTAGATCCTAAAAAAGTTGAATTAAGTATTTACAAGAAGATTGAAAGGCATTTCCTTGCAAAGCTGCCTGGCGAAGAAGATGCCATCATCACTGATACTAAGAAAGTAGTGCACACCCTCAACGCTCTTTGTATTGAGATGGACAACCGCTACGATTTATTGAAAGAAGCAGGCGTAAGAAATATTAAAGAGTACAACGAAAAATTTGCGTCCCGCAAACTCAACCCGGAAAAAGGGCACCAGTACCTGCCGTTTATTGTGTTGGTAGTAGATGAGTTTGCAGATTTGATTATGACAGCGGGCAAAGAAGTGGAGATGCCCATTACCAGGCTGGCGCAACTTGCACGGGCTATCGGTATTCACCTCATCATTGCCACACAACGTCCTTCGGTAAATATTATAACCGGTACCATCAAGGCTAACTTCCCGGCACGGATTGCCTTTAAAGTGAGTAGTAAGATTGATAGCCGTACAATTCTTGACAGTGGTGGTGCAGAGCAACTTATTGGAAAGGGCGACATGCTTATTAGTTACAATGGCGAAGTAGTAAGGTTGCAATGTGCTTTTGTAGACACCCCCGAGGTAGATAAGATTGTAGATTTTATAGGAGAACAAAGGGGTTACCCAGATGCCTTCCTGCTGCCGGAATATATTGATGAAAAGGAGATGGAAGCCAGGGGAGACTTTGATGTAAATGATAAAGATGCTTTGTTTGAAGATGCTGCAAGGCTCATCGTTTCTACACAAAGCGGAAGTACTTCTTTGTTACAAAGGCGCATGAAGCTTGGCTACAACAGGGCTGGCAGGTTGATGGATCAGCTAGAGGCCGCCGGTATTGTGGGTGCCAGCCAGGGCAGTAAAGTAAGAGATGTTTTGATCAAGACAGATGCAGATCTTCAACAGTTTTTAAATGAAATGATTTAAGGGGCTGGATAGTGAATAGTGAATGGTGAAGTGAATAGTGAAAAGTGAATGGTGAATTGTTGCTCACTCGAAAGATTCAATAATTGCACGGGTCTTTTCACTTTTCACTTTTGAATTTTTACTTTCCAGCTTTGATATCTGACATTCACCTTTCACTTTTCACTTTTCACCTTCCACCTTTCAGCTTCCACCTTTCATATGTCAAAATTTTTAATAGTCGGCCTGGGAAATATTGGCAACGAATATGCTAACACAAGGCACAATATTGGCTTTGATGTGGTGCATGCTTTTGTGAGCAAACATGGCGGTAGCTTTAACGTAGATAGGTTGGCCTATATGGCCGAGGTAAAATGGAAAGGCAGGAACTTTGTTTGCATTTGCCCCACCACTTTTATGAACCTGAGCGGCCGGGCCTTTAAATATTGGTTAGATAAAACCAAAGTGCCATTGGAGAATACCCTCACTGTTGTTGATGACCTGGCACTTCCACTGGAGAAGCTGAGACTGCGTGGGGCTGGAAGCCCGGCCGGCCACAATGGCCTGAAAGATATACAGCTAGTGCTAGGTACAGATGCTTACCCTAAACTTAGGTTCGGCATAGGTAACCAATACCCTAAGGGCATGCAGGCCGATTTTGTTTTAAGCCAATGGCGAAAAGAGGAGCTTCCACTGGTGCGTCATAAAGTTGACAAATGCATAGACGCCATTGAGAATTTCGCAGCACTCGGGCTGGATAAAACGATGAATATGATTAATACCGGTAGTATAACTCTCTCTGAATAAAATATGTACTTATTCTTTTTATAATTTGTTTTTCTTTATTTTCGTTGCAACAAACCCTTCACCCATCTAAAAACTAAGTATTCACAATGAAGATTATATGTGTTGGAAGAAATTATGCAGCGCATGCCAAAGAGCTTGGTAATGAGATACCGGACGAACCTGTTATTTTCATGAAACCAAAAAGTGCACTCCTGCAAATCCATACGCCCTTTTACTACCCGGAGTTCACAAATGAACTGCATTACGAGTGTGAATTGGTGCTGCGGGTATGTAAGAATGGCAAATACATCCAGGAAAGACATGCGTCTAATTACTACAACGGTATCACGGTAGGCATAGATTTTACAGCTAGAGATTTGCAGGATGAGGCCAAAAAGAAAGGTCTGCCATGGGAAAAATCCAAAGCTTTTGATAACTCTGCGGCTGTGGGCAAATTCATCGACATCACTCCGGAGTTGAGCAAAAAGAATATCAATTTTCACCTGCTAAAGAACAAAGAGCAGGTGCAAAAAGGAAACTCAGGAGAAATGATCTTTAGTTTTGACGCCATAATTGCTAACATCTCTAACTATTTTTCTCTGAATATTGGAGACATTATTTTTACCGGTACACCGGCCGGTGTGGGTGAGTGCGTAGTGGGCGATGAACTGGAAGCCTTTATTGAAGATAAAAGCCTCCTGGCATTTGGAGTAAAATAAACGACCTGGTATATTAAAATCAAACTGCCCCTTTCACTCGTGAGAGGGGTTTTTTGTTAGGGTAAT
>JBBSJJ010000103.1:0-12953 GCA_038257335.1 Chitinophagales bacterium
CCAAACTAATCCTCCGTACATGGTTAAAAAATTTAATTAGTGGTTTACGATTAAATATCAGTGTAAACTTGCTTCATTAACTTTGCTCTAACAACCGACTACTATAAATAGGTAGTTCTACGAAAACCAGTAAAACCTTTACTGTAAGGGGTTTCAGAGACATAAAGTTAAAAACAAGACGTAAATATCTAGTAAATCTACGAAACATAAATAGTAATTTTACTATGCAGGCAACAGGGATGTTTACGAACGTATAAATACCTGCTGCCTTTCTACTAATTTGCCTTGTTGGAAAACTGGCAGTACATATTATTTACAAGACTTGTATTCACCTGTCTTTAAAATAAACAGAACCCTTCGGCCCCTCTTGAATATTTAATCATAAGGCTTTCTAACCTCACCAACCATAACGGCACCCTTGCTACTCGCTACTTTACAATGCTATTGGCCCCTGCCATTTTACATGAATCATATAATTTTTTATGATTCCCAAATTTAAAAACATCCCTAATTCGCCTGAATGGAGGTTTGCCCGGCAGTTCAAAACTCATTTCTACCAACGTAGTTTCACGCAGTATTTGCATCGTAGATTTACTTACAACCTTTGTTGTTGTTAGTTGATAACCAAATTATTGGGTTTTAGAATGCCTAATCTTTGTTAATATTTCGCTATCTAAAAATGAAAATGTAACTTGAACCCCTATAGAAAAAGCTAACCCAATTTCCAAATAAAATGAGTGCTGAAAACTTCATCAAAATTGCAATCGCAGATGATCACAAAATCTTTAGAGATGGTATTAAAATGGCACTTTCAGGTAAACCCAATCTGAAAATGCTTTGGGAAGCAGAAGATGGAAAGGATATGATGCATAAAATTGCCATTAAAAAGCCAGAGGTTTTATTAATGGATATAAGGATGCCCGAAATGGATGGCATCAACGCAATTCAGCTTATTAGAAAAGAGTACGAAGATATCAAGATCATTGTACTTACAATGTATGACGATCAGCAGATGATTAGTAAGATGATGGAGATGGGAGCCAATGCGTATTTGACAAAAACCACCGACCCGGAAGAAATCTATGAGGCTATTCTAACTTGCATGAATGATGATTTTTACTTCAATGAGTTGGTGAATAAAGCGGTGATGGGCAAATTGATGCAGAAAAAAGCGGTCAGGCAACAATATGGCTCCAGTGCTCCCATAAGCTTTAACGAAAAAGAAATAAAGATTCTTCAACTTTTGGCAGAGGATAAAACCACGGAGGAAATATCGAAAATAATTTTCCTTAGCCCGCGTACCATAGAAACCATTAGGCAGGGAATGAAAACAAAAGTGAATGCAAAAACAATCGGTGGTCTCATTGTATATGGTCTTAGAAACAAGTTGATCGAGTAATATCCAACTACTATAAGGTCCTCTCCTTGCTGTCGCATAACCGCCACATAGGGGTTACACGAAATTGGAACGTAAATTTCCTATAACACAGCAAGAGTAATTACACGCTATATTTCAATATTACATAATCAGGCGTTATAAATAGCGTTATCTATCGTAATCTTACCAATTAAAAAAAGCATTATTTTTGCGTTATAGTATGAAAAAAGATCCATCAGAGCCTATTACAGTGATTATTGCAGATGATCATGTTTTATATAGAGCAGGAGTGAAAACTTCGTTGAGCGCCAAAAAAGATATTAAGGTAATTGCAGAAGCAGATAATGGAATGCATCTATTAAACCTCATCCGATCTATACCGGTTGACGTTATTTTACTTGATATCCAAATGCCCATCATGGACGGTATTGCAGCCTTACCCGAAATAAAGAGAATTAGCCCCGACACAAAAGTGATCATGCTCACCTTTATGGAAGATAATAGTATGATAACTAAATTAATGGAATTGGGGGCCAATAGTTACCTGGCAAAAACAAGCGACAGTGAAGTTATTTATGAAGCCATTAAAACTTGTTACAGCCATGAGTACTACTTCAATTCTATGACCAATAAGGCTTTGCTTACTAACCTTAAGCAGAAAAATATGCCTACACCGCAGCAATTAATGCCGCAGGAAGTTCAGTTAAATGAAAAAGAGACGACCATTCTTCGTCTTATGTGCGAAGAAAAAAGTACCAAAGAAATTGCAGACCTGGTAGAGTTAAGCCCCAGAACCGTAGAAGCCATAAGAGATAAACTAAAAGTAAAAACCGGCGCAAAAAGTACAGCAGGCCTAATTATGTATGCCGTTAAGCATAAACTGATAGAAGAATTTTAAGTACACCATATTTTTAATTATCCCAAATTCCCCGCTAGCGGGGAATTTTTATTTGAAGCGCTATGAAATTTTTAAACTACAATGGCAAGTATTATGAAGAGGGTGCAGCTATCATAACTGCAAACAGCAGGGCTTTGCGCTATGGAGATGGTATTTTTGAAACGCTCAAGTTTAAAAACGATGAATGCATATTGCTTGAAGATCATCTTAAACGACTTTGGCTGGGGCTGGACTTGTTGCAATTTGAAAAACCCAAACTTTTTACGAAGCAATATTTGAGGGATGAACTGGAAAAGCTGCTCCGAAAAAACAAGGAAACAGCAGCAAGGGTTAGAATAAATATATTCAAAGGCAATGGTGGTCTGTACGACGCAGAAAATTACCATCCCAACTTTATTATCCAGACCATGCCGTTAAAAAGCGATACTGGCAGCTTAAACGGAAATGGGCTGCAGGTATGCATATACAGGGATGCGCTAAAAGCTATAGACAACTTCAGTAATTTAAAACACAACAACTTTCTACCTTACTTAATGGGCGCCCAATTTGCGAAGGCACAAAAATGCAATGATGCCGTTGTATTAAACCATCATTTGAGAATATGCGACAGCACGATTGCAAATCTTTTTATGATAAAAAATGGCATAGTTTACACACCCACTCTAGCAGAGGGATGCGTAGCAGGCGTTATGAGAAAATTTATACTTAGCCATTTGCCCGTTCTAGAAATTGAGGTAATTGAAAGTGCTATAACGGAAGAAATGCTGCAAAATGCAGATGAAGTTTTTCTCAGCAACTCTATTTACAATATGAGGTGGGTAGCGGGCATCAACAACAAAACTTACGGAAACACGATTACCCGCAGTATTTATGAAAAATTGGCACAAACAAAACCCGAGGTCTTTTGTTAAATAAAAACATGAACCAGCCTATAAATATTTTTTGGCTTAGAAGAGACCTTAGGCTCTCAGATAATACTGCCTTGTATCATGCACTTCGCAGCAACCTTCCTGTACTTCCTATTTTCATATTTGATAAAAATATTCTAGATCATCTTGAAAATAAAACAGATGCCCGTGTAGAGTTCATACACGAAACGCTCTCTCAAATTCAGGAAGTACTTTTGGCTAAGGGCAGCTCACTAAAAGTACTGTACGATACCCCAGTCAATGCTTTTGAACATTTAGCGTCTCTATACAGCATTGAAAATGTATTTACCAATCACGATTATGAACCTTACGCAAAAACAAGAGAGCAAGCCGTTTCGGATTTGTTCTACAAACTCGGTATAAAACTGCTGACATTCAAGGACCAGGTAATTTTTGAGAAGTCGGAAATTGCAAAAGATGATGGCAAGCCTTACACAGTTTTTACGCCGTACAGCCGCAAATGGAAGGCAACTTTTAATGAAGCCCCCCCCACATCGTTTCCATCCGAAAACTATCTTGACCAGTTTTTAACAACAACTGAACTCAAAATTCCAACACTTAAAGAAATGGGTTTCCAGGAAAGCGAAATTCATTTTCCCCAAAAAAAGGTAGCAACAGAACTGATACAGCATTATGGTGAAGATCGAAATTTTCCGGGTGTTGAAGGAACGTCAAGGCTGGGTATACATTTTAGATTTGGCACCATAAGCATCCGCACAGCAGTGGCAAGGGCAATGGAATTATCGCCCGTATTTTTGAACGAATTGATATGGCGTGACTTTTACCAGATGATCCTTTGGAACTTTCCTCATGTAGGAGAAGGAAAAGCGTTTAAGCCGGCCTACGACCAAATAGAATGGCGCACAGATGATGGCGAATTTGATAAATGGTGCAACGGCCAAACGGGTTACCCAATCGTAGACGCAGGTATGCGCCAGCTAAATGCAACAGGCTTTATGCACAATAGAGTGCGTATGATAGTGGCTTCGTTTTTATGCAAGCATCTTCTGCTGGATTGGAGGCTGGGCGAAGCATATTTTGCAGAAAAATTACTTGACTTTGATTTGGCTTCTAACAATGGTGGCTGGCAATGGGCTGCCGGCAGCGGCTGCGATGCGGCACCCTATTTTCGTATTTTCAACCCATACCTGCAAACTAAAAACTTTGATCCGGATTATACCTATATAAAAGAATGGGTTCCCGAATTTGAGAAAGCTAGTTACCCCGCTCCAATAGTAGATCATGTGGCGGCAAGAAAGCGCTGCCTTGAAACTTACTCGAAGGCTCTGAAGGGTAATTAAAGAGTGTCTGGTAATTGTTAGGTAGAACTCGTATCGGCGAACACTTCCAGTAATTTTGAAACTGCCTTGTGGCCTTGCTCACCAAGATCTAACGAGTATTCGTTTACATAAAGATCAATGTGTTTTCGCATAACGGCCTCGTCCATTTCCTGCGCATGCACTTTTACATAATCGCTTATTGTTGGGTAATTGCCGTAAGAAAATTCAATACTTTTTCTAATGAGGTCACTTACCGTTTGCTGCATAACAGCTGGCAAATTCTTTTTCATTACTATACCTCCCAGTGGAATAGGAACACCTGTTTGCGCTTCCCAATAATCTCCAAGGTCTGCGATTTTTTTGAGCCCCCTGGCCTCGTAAGTAAAGCGGTTTTCATGAATGATCACACCTAAACCGTTTCCGCTGAGCACAAAATCTTCCACTTCATCGTAGCGCACAAAAATTTTATTTTTAGCCTCCGGATACTTTAGAGAAAATAATAAATTGGCTGTTGTGTTTTCTCCTGGTATGGCAATAGCCTGCTTTACCACATCTTCATGCTCACTAGCCGGGTTGGCTATAAGCAACGGCCCCACACCTATGCCTAGCGCACTACCACTGTTCAGTAAGCTGTACTCATTTAATACAAGAGGCAACACGCCGAAACTAAGTTTGGTAATTGCCAGCTTTCCTTCTTTAGCCCATTGGTTAAGGGTTTGAACATCTTCCAGCGCAGCTTCAAACTCAAGTTCACCAGTATCAATTTTCTTATTGATGAGGGCATCAAAAATAAAAGTATCATTGGGGCAAGGTGAAAAACCTATAGTAAGTTTCATAATTTTATTTTAAGCCGAAAAGTCTGAGACCTCTTATTCCATCCCTATTGCCTGCTGTGTTGTATCAGCACTTTCAGCTCATCGTTTAAATGCTGTATGGCCTCCTTCATTGTCCAATTGTTTTTATCCCGATCTCCCACCCTGTTACTTATACTTCTCAATTGCAGAAAAGGAATCTTTTGTTGCAGACAGGTGTAATGAAAGGCAGCTCCTTCCATAGACTCTATGGCCGCATTAAATTTATTTTTGTAAAGAGCAGTAAGCCTACTGTCATCACTTAGGCCGTTCACAGATGCAGCTGCAACTTTCTTTAGCTTGTAATCATCAAGCAATGGATGATCGTTCAACAGCCATCCATCCTGGTACGGCCATTCGTTCTTATTGGCAAAACCCATATCAAATACCGTTTTTAAACCTCCATGCTCAAAAACCCCCAGGTCGGCAAACACATCTTTTTCTACCAGCACACACTCTCCTAACCTTAGCTCATTAGAAAAGCTTCCGGCTATTCCTGCTTGAATTACCAACTGGTAAGCCCCCTGTTTCAGGTGGTTTTGTAGGTGATACATGCAGGCCGGCCCTCCCACTCCTGTTATTAAATGCTCTATGCCGGTTTGGGCCGCAATAAAGGGTGCTATTTCCATTTCAGTAGCAGAAACCACTAGTATTTGCATACCGCAATTTCGAATAATAGCTTTACATTTCTGTTAATACTGTTTACATTTGCCAAAATTTTTAAACATCAATGGTATATATCACGAGGATAGAACATTTTAATGCTGCCCACAAATTATTCAACCCATCGTGGAGCAAGGAGAAAAATGAAGAGGTGTTTGGTAAATGTGCCAATGAGAACTGGCATGGCCACAACTTTGAGTTATACATAACCATAAAAGGACTGCCTGACCCGGAAACAGGATTTGTATATGATGTAAAAAAATTAAGCGTTATTGTAAAAGAGCATGTAATTGAAAAATTAGACCATAAGAACCTGAATGTAGATGTAGATTTTATGCAAGGGAAAATATGCTCTATTGAAAACCTGGTGATAGCTATTTGGGGCCAATTAATACCACACCTGCCCAAAACCATACAACTGCACAGCTTAAAATTGTACGAGACTCCCCGCATTTTTACTGAGTATTTCGGAAATTAACACTGTCTGCCGGCAAACAATTTGTATATTTATTTGTTCCTTAGTTCACATAAACAGCACACTTCTGTTTTTTGAACTTATGACGATGAATATTTCTTTTAATACACTCAAGCTGGCGCATCCATGAACAATAAGGTATCTGTTTTTAGAAAAGAACATTTTAACGCTGCTCACCGATTGCATAACCCCCTGTGGGACGATGCCCGCAATGCGCTGGTATTTGGCAAGTGCAACAACCCCAATTACCACGGGCATAATTATGAACTTGTAATCAAATTAACCGGCACTCCCAACCCCGAAACGGGCTATGTGATGGATCTTAAAGTATTAAGCGACCTCGTAAAGGAAAAAGTGCTGGATAGATTTGATCACAAAAATCTGAATTTAGATTGCAGCGAATTTGAAAATTTAAATCCTTCTGCAGAAAATATTGCTGTAGTAATTTATAACCTACTACGAGTTTCTATTCTACCCGAATTCGATTTACAAGTGAGGCTCTACGAAACAGAAAGAAATTTTGTAGAATATCCCGCTTCTTAAAAAATTAAAACAAAGATTAATGGCATATAGAAAAATTGAAACCTATGATGAAGATGTAACTGCAGCATTGGTAGAACATTATAAAGGCACTATTACATTGCTTGGCGAAGACGCTGAGCGAGAGGGGCTTTTAAAAACACCCGAAAGAATTGCCAAAGCCATGCAGGTACTCACCCAGGGTTACCAGCAGGATGCAAAAGCAATATTGGAGTCTGCTAAATTTCACGAAAAAGTTAGTGAAATGGTTATTGTGAAAGACATAGAACTGTACAGTATGTGTGAGCACCATATGCTGCCGTTTTACGGCAAGGCACACGTAGCTTATATACCAAATGGTTTCATTACCGGCCTGAGTAAAATAGCAAGGGTGGTAGATGTTTACAGTCGCAGGCTGCAGGTGCAGGAGCGCCTTACTCACCAGATTCTAACAGCTATTAAAGAAACATTGAATCCACTGGGAGTGGCAGTAGTAATTGAAGCTTCGCATTTGTGCATGATGATGAGGGGTGTGCAAAAACAGAATTCTGTAACCACAACGTCGGCATTTTTTGGCCAGTTTGAAAAAGATGAAACCCGGTCGGAGTTTCTAAAACTTATTACCGCAAAACTGCATTAATTAAAATATCCTCGATATATACCCAGGGAATAAATTCGTTTATTCCCTTTTTTGTGCAATGCCATTCCAAAATAAAATCTCCTGGTCAAATCCATAACAGGCCATGCGTAAGTTTTAATCTTTTATTTTTGTTCCAAAACTGATTGATACATGAAACATGCATTTATATTTCCAGGGCAGGGTGCCCAGTTTAGCGGAATGGGCCAAACAATTTACGACAGCAACGAAGCCACAAAACAGCTATTTCACCAGGCCAACGAGATCCTGGGTTTCAGCATTTCGGAAGTAATGTTCAACGGCACCGACGAAGCGCTGAAGCAAACCAATGTAACACAACCAGCCGTTTTCATTCACTCTGTTTCTGCATTTTTAAATATTGAAAATGCAAAGCCCGATATGGTGGCAGGTCATTCATTGGGAGAGTTTTCTGCCCTGGTGGCCAGTAAAACACTCGACTTTGCAGACGCATTAAAACTCGTCTCTATAAGAGCAACGGCCATGCAACGTGCCTGCGAACTGAACCCTTCTACGATGGCAGCAGTATTAAACCTGGCTGATGAAAAAGTAGAAGAAATTTGCAAACAAGTGCATGAAGAAACAGGCGAAGTAGTAGTGGCTGCTAACTACAATTGCCCTGGGCAGTTGGTGATCAGCGGATCTTTAAAAGGAATTGAAATAGCATGCGAGAGAATGCAAGAAGCTGGTGCCAAGCGTGCGCTTGTACTGCCCGTGGGTGGTGCTTTTCACTCACCATTAATGTTGCCCGCTAAAGAAGAACTGGAGGCCGCTATTAATAACACAAATTTTAAAACGCCCATCTGCCCTGTCTATCAAAACGTAGCAGCCAGCGCTATTACAGATCCTTCTGTAATAAAACAAAATCTAATTGCGCAACTAACCGGCCCTGTTAGATGGACGCAATGCGTGCAGGCCATGATAACCGATGGTGCAACCAGGTTTACTGAGTGTGGCCCAGGCAAAGTGCTACAAGGGCTTGTGGGAAAAATAAACAAGGAAATACCGACCGATGGAGTGAGCTGAATTTAATTAAAAAGTAAAAAGTAAAAATCATTGTAGCAAGCGTTCTTCTATTTGCGAAAGCATGGAATTTATTGTTCACAACCAGATGGGTAATCAGAAATAATGTTGCTATAATTGATGTTTTACAACTTCTGTTAGCCTCTTTAATTAATCTTGAAGAACCGGTAACTGAGGTAATATGAATCCAGGTCCTTTACCAAAAGCTGGATCTGAAAAGTATTAGTAGCACAAAAAAAATACCGGGCAAGCCCGGCATTTTTTATTTGATAATTATCGTTTATACTTCCAGGGTAGAAAGCACAGTGTTCATTGCTCTTACAGCATCAGCACTTTTTGCAAATGCGGCCTGCTCTTCTGCATCCAGTTTATAATCAATTATTTTTTCCCAGCCATTTTTTCCAATAATTACCGGCACACCTATGCATATATCAGATTGGCCATATTCACCATCCAGAGAAACGCAGCAAGGCATTAATTTCCGTTCATCTCTTACAATAGCTTGTACCAAAGCAGCACCGGCAGCGCCGGGCGCATACCAGGCACTGGTGCCTAACAATCCTGTTAGCGTTGCGCCACCCACCATGGTGTCCGCAGCTACTTTTTTCAAAGCATCTGCATCCAGGTAATGAGCAACGGGTGTACCCATATAGGTTGCCAATCTTGTAAGTGGCATCATGGTAGTATCTCCATGGCCGCCTACAACGTTTGCCTGCAAGTCGTTGGGAGAGCAGTTCATAGCCTGGCTCAAAAAATACCTGAAACGGGCACTGTCTAACATACCACCCATACCAATGATGCGGTTCTTAGGAAGTCCGCTCGATTTAAGCGCCAGGTAAGTCATCGTATCCATCGGGTTACTGATAACAATGATGATTACCTCCGGGGAATGCTTCAATAAATTTTCGGTAACTGTTTTTACAATGCCAGCATTGATGCCTATCAGCTCTTCACGGGTCATACCGGGTTTACGGGGAATGCCAGAAGTGATTACAGCAACGGTACTGCCGGCCGTTTTTGTATAATCGTTGGTACTGCCAATAACTTTTGTATCAAACCCTTCAATCTGCGCAGTTTGCATCAGGTCCATTGCTTTCCCTTCAGCTACGCCTTCTTTAATATCTACCAGTACCAGTTCGTCACACAGTTGTTTGCGGGCAATATTGTCGGCAC
Source organism: Chitinophagales bacterium (assembly GCA_038257335.1). Classification (GTDB taxonomy): domain Bacteria; phylum Bacteroidota; class Bacteroidia; order Chitinophagales; family Chitinophagaceae; genus Ferruginibacter. The sequence goes on from JBBSJJ010000103.1 coordinate 9,845, forward strand.
AGGTGGCTCCTACAGCCCCGGCACCTACTACAGTTACTTTCATCTTGTAATATTTTAGAAAATTAAATAATTGATTTTTTCGCTGCAAAGGTAAAGCATTACCCAAAGCCAAAAGGTGAGTTTGATTGAAAATAAAAGAGTCGCAGATAATGGAAGCACGGAGTAGTAGAAGATCCAGCCATTTGTAAAATGAAATGATGAGCACGCCCATCTTCCCGTTTTCTTTCCTATTTTTGCTGCCTCTTAAAATTTAATCTTTTTTATGGCAACAACAGCAGACGTGCGCTCCGGGCTTATTCTTAAAATAGATGGCAGCTTATATACTGTAATCGATTTTGGACAAAATAAAACAGCCAGGGCTGCAGCCAAGGTTTGGGCAAAATTAAAAGGGGTAGACAATGCCCGTACTATTGAAGTTACCTGGAACAGCGGTGAAACCGTTTACCCGGTAAGGGTTGAAAAGAAGCCCTATCAGTATTTGTACAAAGACGACACGGGGTACAGCTTCATGGATACAGAAAATTTTGAGCAAATTACTGTTCCTGAAACAATGATAGATGCACCGAAGTTTTTGAAAGATGGCCAGGAGGTAATGGTAGCCATAAATGGTGAAACAGATTTGCCCATGGCGGTAGAATTGCCCGACAAAATTGTATTGTTGGTTACTTACAGCGAACCAGGCATGAGAGGTGATACAGCTACTAAAACTTTAAAACCTTGCACTGTAGAAACCGGCGCCACTGTAAACGTTCCTTTATTTGTAAATGAAGGCGAGATGATTCGCATCAATGCAAAAACCGGTGAATACGTAGAAAGAGTGAAATAATTCATAGGAATAATAAAAAAAGGGGGCAGTTCAAAGGATTGCCCCTTTTTCTATATTTGGGAAAAGGGATTTTTTGTGTGATTTTGGCCTGTTTTTGCTTATTTATTTGCAAATAATGGCTTTTTTAATTGCTTTTGAAAATATCAACTTGTTTTTATGAATAGGTATTTCATACCTTAGCCCACTTTTATAATATCCAACCAAATCACTTAAACTAATCTCATGGACATCAAACAGATTCAGGAGCTTGTGAAGCTCATCAATAAAACTACCATCGGAGAAATTACCATTGAAGAAGATGGAACAAGGATAACGATTAAACAGAAAAAAGACCCTTCGCAAAAAATATACACCCAAAGCGCACCACAACAAGCCTTTGCTGCGCAGCCCGCACAAGCCGCACCTGCAGTAGCCCCTGCACCCGCTGCAGCTCCGCCTGCCGCAGCCCCCAAGCAAGACAATCTGATTACAATTAAAAGTCCCATGATTGGTACTTTTTACCGCCAGGCAGGACCAGATAAACCTATTTTGGCAAATGTGGGCGACGATGTTACAACAGGTAAAGTAGTATGTATTATAGAAGCCATGAAGCTTTTCAATGAAATTGAAAGTGAGATTTCGGGCACTATCGTAAAGGTATTGGTAGAAGATGCAAGCCCTGTAGAGTATGACCAGCCTTTATTTCTTGTAGAACCGGCTTAGTAAATAGAAATCAAAGAATCGAAAGTCAAAAACTTACCTGACCGTTTTTTAATTTTTCATTTTTAATTATCTTCTGTGTTTAAAAAAATATTGATTGCCAATCGTGGGGAAATTGCCTTGCGGGTTATTCGTACCTGCAAAGAAATGGGTATTAAAACCGTAGCAGTTTATTCTACAGCAGACAAAGACAGCCTGCATGTAAAATTTGCTGATGAAGCAGTGTGTATCGGCAAGCCGCAAAGTATAGATAGTTACCTGAACATGGCCCATATAATGGCCGCAGCAGAAATTACCAATGCCGATGCCATTCATCCTGGCTATGGTTTTCTTGCAGAGAATGCGAAATTCGCCAAGATATGTGGCGATCACGGTATTAAATTTATTGGCCCCACGCCAGATATGATCAATGGCATGGGCGATAAGGTTACGGCCAAAGAAACCATGATAAAAGCTGGCGTACCAGTGGTACCAGGAGTAGAAGGGCTGCTACAAAACGTAGATCATGCTAAAAAATCTGCAGTAGAAATAGGTTACCCCGTAATATTAAAAGCTACTGCAGGTGGCGGTGGTAAAGGCATGAGGATCGTAACCCAGGAAAGTGAGATGGAGAAGGCTTACGAAAATGCCAAAACAGAAGCAGCCGCTTCTTTTAAAAATGATGGCATCTACATGGAAAAGTTCGTAGAAGAACCTCGCCACATCGAAATTCAAATAGCAGGCGATCAGTACGGCAACATCAGTCACCTCAGCGAAAGAGATTGTTCTATACAAAGGCGTCATCAGAAACTCGTAGAAGAATCACCTTCGCCGTTTATGACCAACGACCTGAGAAACCGAATGGGCGAAGCTGCTATCAAAGCTGCCCGGGCCATCAATTATGAAAGCGTGGGCACCATTGAATTCCTGGTGGACAAACACCGCAATTTCTTCTTCATGGAAATGAACACCCGCATACAAGTAGAACATTGTGTAACGGAGGAAGTGATCAACTTTGATCTTATTAAAGAACAAATAAAAATTGCTGCAGGAGAAAAAGTAAGTGGTAAAAATTATTTTCCACAAATGCACGCCATAGAGTGCCGCATCAATGCAGAAGATCCCTACAATGACTTCAGGCCAAGCCCTGGTAAAATAACCATCCTGCACCAGCCAGGTGGGCATGGCGTACGAGTAGATAGTCATGTGTATGCAGGCTATGTAATTCCTCCTTACTACGACAGTATGATTGCAAAGCTGATAGCCGTAGCACAAACAAGGGAAGAAGCCATTGATACGATGCACCGTGCTTTGAGCGAGTATGTGATAGAGGGTATTAAAACAACGATCCCTTTCCATCTTCAACTGATGCAAAACGAAGATTTTAGATCAGGGAATTTCACCACCAAGTTTATGGATTCCTTCAAAATGAAATAAAAAAACAGCGCCACTTTTGTGGCGCTGTTTTTTTATAAATACTTTTGCGCCAGCAAACATCACCGCTTGGGGTGAAACAAACCACGCTAGTTTAGACCGATTGACTTATTCCCATCCAATGACTGAGATTTTACTGAAAGCATACCGCCACATGTGCACTGCCAAAGC
>JBBSJJ010000104.1:0-12951 GCA_038257335.1 Chitinophagales bacterium
ATACCTGCAAAATAAAAAGCTTCATGTGGCCGTTTTAGACCGTGGCTTTGCCTGGTTAGATACGGGAACATTTGATTCCCTGAGCGACGCCAGTGAATATGTGCGTGTGATAGAAAAAAGGCAGGGACTAAAAATTGGTTGCCCGGAGGAGATTGCATGGAGGATGGGATTTATTTCGAAAGCAGCATTGGCGGAGCTTGCAGAAGGGTTAAAGAAAAGCGGCTACGGAGAATATCTGAAAAAGATCATATAGAGCATTTTTTTATTATAAATTGCGGCCGAAGATAAATCACTTAACGAATATTATGTACAAAAACCCTTATTTGATTAAATTTCCAAGAATTGGAAGCACCATGCAAGGATATATTTCTGTTTCAGAAAAAGATTCTCTCCCTTTTGAAGTAAACAGGGTTTACTGGACATATTACACACCAGAAAGTATAACAAGGGGCGGACATGCTCATTACGAACTGGAACAGATTCTGGTGGCAGTAGCTGGTAAAATAATCGTGGAAACAGAGATGCCAGGCGATATCAAAGAAAGGTTCATTTTGGAGTCGCCTAGTGTTGGCCTGGTTATACCTAAATGTTGCTGGCGTGTTATGCAGTATACCCATAGTTCTGTACAGATGTGTATAGCGAGTCTTGCTTATGAGGAAAAAGATTATATAAGAGACTATGAAGTGTTTAAAAAAATAAAGTAATTTTTTTACAACAACCCAACTAATCGAAAAATGAAATTTAATGGACGAAATGTTTACATAAGTTCCAAAGCTAAACTGGGAAAGAATGTAAAAATCGGCGACAACTCTTCTATTTATGATAATGTTGTTATTGGTGATAACAGCATTGTTACCAATGATTGTGTGCTTGGAGAGCCTTTGTCTGGCTATTATTCAGATGAAAATTACGTTAATCCCGAAACAATTATAGGGTCGGATTCGCTCATAAGGAGCCATTCTATTATTTATTCAGGTTGCACAATCGGGGCATCCTTTTCATGTGGCCACCGGGTAACCATACGGGAATATTCAAACATAGGAAAAAATTGCCGCATTGGCACCGTTAGCGATCTGCAGGGCCACTTGCAAATTGGCGATTATTGCTGGTTGCACAGCAATGTACACATAGGCCAGCAGTCTAAGCTAGGTAATTTTGTATTTGTATATCCCTACGTAGTTTTTACAAATGATCCCACTCCACCCTCAAATATTTGTAAAGGTCCTACAGTAGGAGATTATTCCCAGGTGGCCGTTTTTAGTGTATTGTTGCCAGGAGTTAACATCGGTAAGCATTGCCTTGTGGGTGCAGGAAGTATTGTTGGTAAAGATGTAGAAGATTACCAATTAGTGCTTGGTAGCCCCGCAAAAGTAGTGAAAGATGTGAGGGAAATAAAGTCAAGGGAAACGGGCGAATCGCATTACCCCTGGCCTCAGCGATTCAGTAGAGGGATGCCTTGGGAAAATTCCGATTTCGAAACCTGGGAAAAAAATTTATAAAAACAATTTTGATTCTTTATTTAAAAATTCATGATAGAATTCTTAAGCATTAAAAAAATAAACAGCAGGCATAAGCAACTGCTAATGGATGCTTTTGAAAGCATATTAGATTCGGGATGGTACATCTTGGGCAATGCCGTGGAAAAATTTGAGCAGGAGTTTGCCGACTACTGTGGAGCAAAACATTGTATTGGTGTAGCTAACGGATTGGATGCCCTGATTCTTATCATAGAAGGATATAAGCAGCTCGGTATAATGAAGGATGGTGATGAGGTGATTGTTCCTGCCAATACCTACATAGCTAGTATTCTTGCGATTTCCAAAGCCGGGTTGAAACCTGTTTTGGTAGAGCCGGATATAACTAATTACCTCATAGATTCAAAACAGATCGAAGAAAAAGTAAGCAGCAGAACAAGGGCAATTTTACCCGTTCATTTGTATGGTAGGTTGTGTGATATGAAAGCCATCAATTCAATCGCTTCTAAATATAATCTGAAAGTGATAGAAGACTGTGCACAATCACAGGGAGCAAAATCTGGCAATATAGCCTGTGGTACATTAGGTGATGCAGCCGGATTTAGTTTTTATCCGGGGAAAAATTTGGGAGCTTTGGGTGATGCAGGTGCAGTAACTACAAATGATGATGAGCTTGCAGAAGCCATAAGATCATTGCGAAACTATGGATCTAATAAAAAGTATGAGTTTTTGTATAAGGGTATTAATAGCAGACTTGATGAACTACAGGCAGCCTTCCTTTCTGTAAAACTGAAATCTTTAAATAGCGACAACACCCACAGGAAGATGGTTGCTCAACACTATTTGGATAATATTGCTAATAAATTTGTAACCTTGCCTTATCCGCCAAATTTCAAAGTATTGGAAATAGAGCAGAATGTATGGCATGTATTTCCTGTATTGATAAAGGAAAGAAATGGATTTCAACAGTATTTATCTGATAACAACATTCAGACAGTCATTCATTATCCAATTCCTCCCCACCAACAAAATGCATATGCTGAGTGGCGTGATGAATCTTTTCCAGTAACTGAAGTAATTCATTCACAAATAATTTCTCTTCCAATAAGCCCGGTAATGCAACAGAAGGATTATGAAACTGTCTGCAACGTTGTAAACGCATATTCATCGTGAACCTGATAAAAACCAGTTTCTATACTTCTATTACTACCGCCATTAATTTCCTGAGTGGCTTTATTGTGATAAAAGTGGTCGCTGTAAAAATTGGTCCGTCTGGTGTGGCTTATGTGGGCCAATATCAAAACACTACGGCTATTCTCACGATGCTGGCCACGGGTGCCATTACAACCGGTGTGGTTAAATATATGGCCCAGTTTAAATCAGACGCTACTAAAACCAGGGCTATTATCAATACTGCGTTTATAATTGTTTTGTGCTGTTCTCTTGTGTTATCGCTGTTTGTATTGAGCACGAGCAAATATTTTTCAATCGCAGCTTTTAAAACGGCGGAGTTCTGGCTTGTCTACTTCCTTTTTGGTTTATTTCTTACCATTATATCGTGTAATGCTATTTTTCTTGCCATTTTAAACGGCTTAAAGGAGATCAGGAAATATACAATTGTCAATATCTGTTCTTCCATTATTGGCGTGGGGCTTACGGTTACATTTGCTTACCTATTTGGTATTGTCGGAGTGCTCATTTCAAGCTCTATACTTGCCATATTTATTTTTTTTATTCATCTCTATTTTTTAAAAATTTTAGGAATACGATGGTGGCCTGACTTTAAGAAGTTCGATCGTAAAGTAGTTAAGATGTTGTCCGGTTTTTCTTTAATGGTAGTAGTAAGTGGATTTGTTGTACCAGCGATGCAAATATTGGTGCGCAATAAAATAATAACAGATTTTAATGTAACAGAGGCCGGGTATTGGCAAGCAGTGACTAAGATATCAGATTATTATTTATCCTTTATCTCCTCGGTATTGGCAGTTTACTATTTGCCCAGGTTGTCAGAAATTAAAATTAAATCAGAGTTACGTGCAGAAATTCTTAAGGGGTATAAAATTATTTTGCCTGTGGTAGGATGCCTGGCTTTCCTCATCTGGCTTTGCAGGGTTCCGGTAATTCATATATTATTCACACCGGCATTTCTTGCCATGAAACCTTTATTTACTTTTCAATTACTTGGAGATTTCTTTAAGATAGCAAGCTGGTTATTCGCCTACCTAATGATTGCGAAAGCCATGACTAGAACTTTTATCATAACAGAAATTTTGTTCGCAGCATCTTATGTAGCATTATCATATTACTTCATTGATCATTTTGGTATTATAGGAACAACTTATGCATTTTGCCTTAATTATGCGCTGTACTGGATTACAATGATCATCTTCACAAGGAAATATTTTGTAGATGGAAAATAAGCCACTTGTAAGTATTTTATTGTTAAGTATGAATCATGAATTGTACATTGAGCAATGCATTCAAAGCCTTACCAGCCAAACTTACGGCAACATAGAAATCATTTACGTAGACAATGCATCTTCAGACGGAACCTTTGAAAAAGGTAAAAAATTGCTAGAGCAATCTGGTCTTCCACATCAATGCTATTCAAACAGTGAGTCAAAGACCATCTCCCATAATCTTAACGTTCTTTTTGATCACTCTTCAGGCGAATTTGTATCGCCGCTTTCAACAGATGATTGGTTTGAACCCACGAATATTGAAAAAAAAGTAAATTATTTTTTAGCCAATGCCGATGTAGGTGCCTTGTTCAGCAATGGCTGGATATACCTTGATGATCTAAAGAAAACCATCCTTAATGATAGCAGTACTTTTAGAAGAGGATATATTTTTGAGGAAGTGCTTACGCAGGCAGATTGCATTTTTTATGTGGGCGTTGTATATCGCAGAGCCATTATAGAGCAGGTGGGAAAATGGGATGAAAATCTTTTGATAGAGGATACAGATATGTACATACGCATTGGGTCTGTGGCTAAAATTGATTACCTGCAAGAGCCTTTGGTGTATTACCGCAGAACCAGTGCTTCTGCTTCCCGAAACAAAAAGTTTATGCTGAAAGGCTTTGCCCAGTATTATGAAAAGTACAAACACGTGGAGTGGATAGACATGAGGAAGTGGCTTGCAGAGCGATACAGAACAATGGCAGCAAGCGATATCAATCAAAAGAATTACAAGGAAGCAAGAGAGTTTCTTACGCAGGCAGTAAAACTAAATCCATTTAGTTTAAAGAATTTTAAAACCTTCCTCTACCTTGTTAGACGCTCCTTTAATTAAATGTATACAATCGTAGATTTATGAGTGATGCACTGATATCCATAATAATAGCCACCCGAAACCGGGAACCCATACTATGGCAAACGGTTGAAAAGGCTATTGCAGCCATAGAGGGGAAAAATGCTGAAATCATTGTTGTGAATGACGGAGAAAAAGCTCTTGTACCAGCTCCGGCGATGGCAAATAAAATAACATGTTTGAAAAATCCGTCAAGGGGTGTATCCGCTGCAAGAAATTTTGGTGCAGCAAACGCAACCGGCTCCATCTTGTTTTTTATTGACGACGACATGTGGATAAATGCAGCGGCGGTTGAATGGATAGCGCAGTTTATGCTGCAAGAGAAAAATACCAAAGCGGTGTATAATCTTAACTGGCAGTATCCCGACAAACTAAATACTGCACTCAGGAATACAAAAATTGGAAGATTTTTGCTTGTTGCGGCCTACCACCGAATGTGGGGCCGCATGAAACAAAATGGAGCTGAGCCGCAGCAGGGCTTGTACCGGTATGATAGTATTGCAAGCTGTTCTTTGCTCCTGCACAAATCTCTCTTTAATGTTATTGGAGGGTATCGCCAGGAGTTTATTTTCCAGGGAGAAGACATAGAACTTTCTAATAGGATTCGATCATTGGATATTCCAATTTACGCAGTTTTCGATGTGTTGCTCCACCACAATCACCAGGACAGGATGGAGATACACGGTTTTTTACAACGGGTAGAACACGGCTACCAATCAGAGTTTAAAGCAAGGGCCGCCGGCTACCTGCCAAGGATGGATGATGAATTTACCGGCAGCAAGAAAACTGCCTTTGAAATAATAAGGGTTACGGAACCCCTTTGGATTTTTACTTATAAAATTTTACCTAACCTTTCCTTGTTTGATAAAATTAATACAAGAATGGTAGGGCTGCTTTCCGGCCTTCAAAAGTTTAAGCAATGGCAAAAACACAGATGATTTAAACCTGAAACGAATTTGAAAGAAAAACCAACCATACTATTGCTCATTGATAACCTTAATAAAGGTGGTGCAGAGATGTTGCTGGTAGGAATATTGAAAGATCTGCAGCAGACATTTAAAGTAGTGTTGGTCACTCTTACAGAGGAGTGCTATTTTGATGAAGTACATTTTGCAAATGTTCGTCGTCATTGCCTTCATGTAAATAATAAATGGTCGTACCCTGGTGCAGTCGTAAGGCTGCGAAAAATTATTAAAGAAGAGGATCCCGCAATTGTTCATACCCATTTAGTATATAGCAGTATCATTGCACGCCTGGCTTGTCCTAAAAACATTCCCCTAATTTTTTCGGTGCACAACGAAATAGGAAACAATGTTTTCAAAAAGAGCCCTATTCTATTGTTTCTTGAGAAGCTGAGTGTAAAAACCAATCACTCACTCATTGCAGTTTCTAATGCAGTGCTGAAAGATTATGATGCCGCTATACCATTTGCTGGAAAAAAGTATGTACTGGAAAACTATATCGGCGATGAGTTTTTTTCTGGACACAACACTGCAGAAATTTATAAGCAAGGCGATACTTTAAAAATGGTCGCTTTAGGAAATGTAAAGCATTCGAAAAATTACGAATACCTCGTTCGCTCGTTTATTAAGTTAAAAGATTACCCGGTTGCGCTGGATGTCTATGGCAAGCAAGATGAGGTTATTTATCCGCAGTTGCAGCAGTTAATAATTGAGCAGGACCTGCGGGTAGCATTCAAAGGAATTGGCAGCAACATTCCGCAGCTCCTTTCCTCTTACCATGTGTACATCATGAGCTCCTTGCATGAAGGTTTTGGCATTGCTGCCGTAGAAGCCATGGCCTGCAATCTACCTCTGCTGCTTTCCGATCTTGATGTACTCCGTGAGGTAACAATGAACAACGCTATTTTCTTTGATATCAACAACCAGGCATCACTCACCCAGTGCGTAGAAGAAATATTGGAAGGTAAGAAAAACCTTCAGGAACTATCTTTACAGGGGTTGTCAATCGCAAAAAATTATAGTAAAAAAAAGTATCTTGAAAAATTATTGAGTATCTACAAACAAGTAGTGCCATCATTGTAAAAGCAACCGGCAAATTATTTAGCCATGCTTAGTCTTACATCTAATAAAGTACTGAGCATAAAACATATAAGATTTTAAAATGAGTAAAATTAAAACTGCTATTTGGTTTTTAAAAAATCCAGCATATTTTTCGCAAATATTCCAGGTGTTGAAACGCAGGAAAAATGACGTACTTGAAAATACAACTACAGAAGCTACAGCATGGTGCAAAGACAATTGCATGCCACTGCGGGAAGCATTTAAAAAGTTAGAGATTGTAAATTACTCAGACATCGACACGATTTTTCCTGAGGTAATACATGATGCCCGGGTAGCCGCGGATAGCGCTCCTGTAAAAATGGGTGGCGAGGGTGCTTTGTCTTTAATTTACCACCTTGTAAAAAAGGCAGCGCCGCAAAAGATACTTGAAACCGGTGTTGCCTACGGCTGGTCATCGCTGGCTATTTTACTTGCCGTTAAAGATGATACAAGTTCAAAACTTATCAGCAACGACATGCCCTATATAAATATGGGCAACGATGATTATGTGGGTTGCGTAGTTCCTGAGTTTTTAAGAGATAAATGGAACCTGCAACGCCTTCCAGATTTTAAAGGAATACCATTAGCACTCAAAACATTTGGGAATGAAATTGACTTTTGCCATTACGATAGCGACAAAAGTTACACAGGCAGAACCTGGGCTTCGCCTCTTTTGTGGAAAGCCTTAAAACCCGGAAGCTATCTTGTTTCTGACGATATTAACGACAACATTGCTTTTAAACATTTTTGCGAGTCGGTAAATCGGGAACCTGTTATTATTGAACATTTAGGAAAATATGTTGGTGTAATTGTTAAATGAGGCATGTTGTACCTAATCTTTAATAGTCTTAGCAGGTGCGCCGAAAGCGCTAATTCTTACTTTTTAGGCCTGGTATGACTACACAAAAAATTTACTTTTTAGAAAAGCTAAACGATACGCTTGCAACCAAATAGCAACATCCTCTTCATTTCTTACGACGGCATGACAGACCCACTTGGCCAAAGCCAGGTGATTCCTTACCTGCAGGGGTTAAGCAAATATGGCTATAAGATTTTCTTATTAAGCTGCGAAAAGAAAAAAGTTTACCAGCAAAGAAAGGACACTGTACAAAAAATACTCGATGAAGCATCCATCACATGGGTGCCATTAAACTATACAAAAAAGCCACCCGTTCTTTCAACCCTTATTGATATGATCAGGTTAAGGTCGGCGGCAAAAAAAATACATTTGCAGAACCAGCTTTCTATGGTACACACCAGGCCTGGCGTGCCGGCATTGGTAGGATTGTGGTTAAAAGAAAAGTACGGCATCAAATTTTTGAATGATATCCGGGAGTTTTATGCAGACAGCAGGGTTGATGGTGGCATATGGAATGAATCCAATTTTTTATACAAAAGGATTTATACTTTTTTTAAAAACCAGGAAGCAAAACAAGTAAGCAAAAGTGACGGCATCGTTTGTTTAACACATGCGGCAGAAAAAATTATTACCAGGTGGCCGGAATATAATGGCGGCATCCCTTTACAAGTAATTCCTTGTAGCGCAGATCTTGAGTTGTTTAATGCAGATACTATCAACGAAGCAGATAAAGCCACCCTTAGAAAAAAGTTAGGTATAGAGAGCGGAGATTTTGTGTTAAGTTACCTTGGTTCTATTGGCGGCTGGTATCTAACCGCCGAAATGATGATGTTCTGTAAGCGGCTATTGAGTAAATTCCCCCGGTCAAAATTTTTGTTCATTTCCCCCAACCTTCACCAACACATTACCGATACAGCAGCAAAATACGGCGTGCCCAAAGAGAAAATTATTTCTGTGAAGGCCGCACGAAACGAAGTGCCTGCATTACTTTCCTTAAGCAACTATTCCTTTTTCTTTATTAAACCCTGCTTTTCAAAGCTATCATCTTCTCCTACAAAACATGGCGAAATAATGGCCATGGGTATACCTGTAATAGCCAATAGCGGTGTAGGTGATGTTGAAGAAATTATTCAAAAATACAACGGAGGGTTTGTGGTAGATGATTTCTCCATGGGGTCTTTCGACACAGTGATAGAGCAACTGGAAAATACTATTTTTGACAAGGAGGCAATAAGGAAAGGAGCATTTGAGTTTTATTCGCTGAAACAGGCAGTAGAAAGTTATGCTTCGCTCTACAAAGAGATTTTGAAAGATAAATGACCTTAGTATTTACAAGTAAATTTCAAACGAATTATGGCTAGTCGCTATTTAATCATTGGTGCAGGTTTTTCTGGTTGCGTTCTGGCAAACTCTCTTGTGCAGAATCTGGATAGTAAGATCGATATCTGGGATGAAAGAGAACATTTAGGGGGGAATTGCCATACTTCCCGGGATGAGGAAACGGGGGTGATGGTTCACCGTTACGGTCCGCATATTTTCAACACAGATAAAAAAGAGATATGGGATTTTGTGAACAGCTTCGTAGAATTTAAGCCCTACGTACACAGGGTGAAGGCCCTGAGCAAGGGTAAAACCTATTCGTTGCCCATCAACCTTTTTACCATCAACCAGTTTTTTAATAAAAACTTTTCACCGGCGGAAGCCAAGGAATTCATGGCTACGCTTGGGGATAAAACCATCACAGATCCTAAAAATTTTGAAGAACAGGCTTTGTACTTTATTGGCGAAGAACTGTACAGGGCTTTTTTCTACGGATATACTAAAAAGCAATGGGGCTGCGAACCTACCGAACTGCCTGCTTCAATTTTAAAACGAATACCAGTTAGATTTAACTACGATGATAACTATCACACCCACTCTTACACCGGTATTCCGGTAGATGGGTACACGGCCGTAATGGAAAAGATGATTGACTTCCCAAACATCCAGGTAACCCTGAGTAAGAAGTTCTCTCCAGGGATGGATACCAGTGACTACGATCATGTTTTTTATACCGGACCCCTTGATGCATATTTCGCTTTTAAACATGGGCGACTTGGGTACCGCACAGTCACTTTTGAAAAGAACTATGCCGAGGGCGACTACCAGGGTTTGTCTCAAATGAATTATTGCGACGAAGCAGTGCCCTATACAAGAATTGCCGAGCATAAGCATTTTACTCCCTGGGAGCAGCATGAAAAAACGGTTTACTTCAAAGAGTTTAGCAAAGAAACCGGCGAAGAAGATCTTCCCTACTATCCCAAAAGGTTGGAGGCAGATAAAGCATTGCTCCAGAAATACAGGCAGGAGGCAACATTGCTAAGCAACGTATCTTTTTTGGGCAGGCTGGCAACTTACCGGTACATGGATATGCATCACGTAATAGCCGAAGCCATGCTATTTTCCAAAGAATTCATCGACTGCTGCCAGCGAGGCGAAGCAGCACCCATCTTCTCAAATACAGAATCTGCTTAGCCTAAACGTCCGCTTTCTTTCGTTTCCGTAGCGCTTCACATATTTAAATAAACGAACATTTTTTGTACGGCTTACAATATTTTCTATTGTAAGCCGTTTCTATTTTGTCCAATTTTCTTACATAAAACCAAAGCCAACAATATGGAAAAGGCTATAGCTGTGGTGGTATCTTACAACCGCAGGGCTCTCTTGTCAGAATGCATCAGTGCGTTGCGTAACCAAACTCGCAGGTTAGATGCGATTCTTGTAATCAACAATGGCAGCACAGACGACACAGAAGAGTGGTTGAAGGAACAATCAGATCTCGTATTTATCACACAAAAAAATCTCGGTTCCAGTGGGGGGTTTAATGCCGGTATATCCTGGGCCTATAAAAATGGCTATTCATGGATATGGTGCATGGATGACGACGGATATCCCAAAGAAGATGCCTTGCAGAATATTTTAGCGGTAGAAACGGATCAGTTGTGTTTGAGAAATTGTGCTGTTATTAATAAAGAAGATAAAAAAAGCTTCGTTTGGAAAACCAAAAATTTTGCAACGATAGATGAAGTTGATACCAATGTAATTTATGGTGTAGGACATCCTTTTAATGGCACCCTGTTGCATCGCAACATTGTAGAAAGAGTAGGTCTGCCTGATCCTTCCTTATTTTTATGGGGAGATGAGTCTGAGTATTTTCAGCGCATTACCAGAAAAAATAAAATACCGGTTTGCACCGTGGCCAATAGCATACACTACCACCCCGCCAGTGCTTTTACTTATAAAAGCGATTGGGACTTTAGCAAAAGCTGGAAGATGTATTATTATGTGCGCAATCGCCTGCATATCCAAAATACTAAGTTCAACAACAAACTGGTGGCATTCGCCAATTATTCTTGCTTTCTTTTGGCAATGGCTGCCGTTGTAATGGTTTATCAAAAAACAGATAAATTAAAAAAGCTGTCATTTATTGTATGGCCAGCTGTAGATGCTGTAACGAATGATTTTAGCCAATCTCCGGTAACAATTTTGCAAAGGTTGAACAGTAGCCCAGGGCAAAGATGGAACGAGGGTTCAAAAGATTATCTTAAATATACCAGGCAAGCCTTTAATAGTTTGTTTGCCCCAGCCCGTACTGAAACACCAATGAGCGCCTGATAATAAAAACCCAATTTATACAGATATTTCAGCCCCTTTGTCAAGGGGCTTTTTGTTTGCCTTTTTTCTATGTTCGTTTATGAGTACAAGTGCTATAATGAAAAAGGGCATACATGGAATTTTATACCTAACAAGGGTGCCAAAGTTTAGGGTGGTTGCACCCACAAAAAGGGCGAACAAAACGGAGAAGAAGAAGCAAAATATTACCATGGGATCTTTGAAAAGCGTAGAAAAGAACATCCACGGCCCAGCCTTATAAAGTACTAGCAGGGTGAACAGCATAAGGCTGAGGCTTTCTAACGAAGACATTAACGTTGACACTTTTTTAGACTCCCACAAATATGGCCGAAACAAGGTAGCATTGATAGCCGCCGGTGCCAACCTGGCGAGGCCTCCAATACTTCCATCGTATTCCACGCCAAGGCTGAAAGACGATTCTGCCCGGTCTGCCATGTTGATAAAGTTAGCTTGTTGGCTGGCTACCGATTCATTTAAGTTATCTAAAGACAAACTTCCCATCTCTTCCTGCAATTTGTCAGAAACCAACACAAATCCGCCCACACTTATCCCTAAAATTGCAATGACCACAGCAAATTTTAAGAAACTACTTTTCAACAGACGAATATTAATGAGCAGTAGGTAGAGAATAAAAAAGGGTAGGTAGGCAAAAATAATGTAGGGTTTAACAATAGAAAGTACCCAAATAGCCACAAGAGCGATCATGCCATTACCTAAAGCGTTGTGTTTTTTATAGAAACCCCCATAGATGCAATAGGTCATCCAGCCAAGCATACCCATACAAATCGGATCTTTTAAAGTGCCAGAACTCCAAAATACAACCGTTGGTAAAAACAACACAGCAATGGCTATTTTCTTATGCAGGTGTGGGTATGTCGTATAGAAAAAGCGAAACAGTTTCCAAATACCGGTAAAGGCGATCATTGAAAAAAGTAAATTGATGAGCAGGTAACGACCAAAGGTGAAAAAGGCGAAAATGGCCACAAGACGTATGACAAAAAAATTGGCTTCACTTCTAAAATAGCCGGTGTTTGCTGAATTCCCAATCAATTCCTTACTAAAATCCTTTCCCTCCATAAAGAGCCATTGAATGTGAGATGGATCCTGTAAAATAAGCCTGAAAAGGTTCATGCCTTCCGGGTAGTATAGCGTGGTAGAATCTCCTATAGAAATGTAATAGTTGAAAACAGTAATTGCAAAAGTAGAAAATATTTTTACCCAAAAAGCCCATTTATGGTAAAATCTTAAAACCGGGTCTTTGAGCCTCTTTCGCCGGGCTGCAAAAAAGAGGTGAAAAAGAAAGACATATAGCGGAAATAATATAATGTCGAGAAACCCCATCCTTTTAAATCTATATGCTTATTTAATGATGCCTTATATCCGCTATAGGGGCAAATTTATCGTAAAATATCATTTACTATTCAATAATATACATTTATTTTGCCCACAACAAAATCTCTCTAAGTATGTGTGGTATTGCTGGTTCGGTAAATTTTAAATTGTCTTACGACCAAATAAACCACAGCATGTTTCATAGGGGACCCGATGAGCAAAATGGGTTCTTATCAGA
>JBBSJJ010000105.1:0-12668 GCA_038257335.1 Chitinophagales bacterium
GGCTTCACATAATTTTCTAATAATTCCTTGATGCGTTTAACCACATCATCATCATCTGCATTTACCTCGTTGCTGCTTTCGGCTTTTACAAAAGAAAGCTCTTCCTCATTTACAACTGCCTTACCTTCTTCCAAATATTCTTTTAAAAATTGCTTGATGGTAGGTATCACATCCTGCCAGTCTTCTGTGTCGATTGTTTTGGTAAGCGTAACAAAATTACTGGCTATAAAAACAGATTTGATAAAAGGAAAAGTAAACAACTGCTGGGCAAGCGGTGAGGGTTTTGCACTGGACTCATCCGGAAAGTCTACACTTTTGCCTGGGTACAATAGTTTGTTGGCCACAAACTTCATTGTTTCCGGGTTGGGTGTCATTTCTGTATAAATGCTAATAACGGGATTACCTGTCTTGATCATATTTTTAAATTTTCTCCTGCAAAAATAACTAATTAAGGGCAGCACGCTGCAAACAGATGCAGATTAAAATGAATAGGTTCGGTTAAATTTCTAATTTCGAAAATCTTCTTTAATTCTTATAGAAGTTAGCAGCCAGGGTTGTTCCATCGGCATACATAATACGCAAGTGGTAGACTGCATTTACCAATCCGGGTTCAAGCAATATAGACCTGTTGGTAAGATTCCCTTTTTGTAACAGCTGTCCCTTCAGGTTATAAATCGTGAAAATGGGGCTTCTTTCCAGGCCCACCCCAGGTAGATTTATCTTATCGGTCACCGGGTTAGGGCTCACGAATAGTGCTCCTTGTTTGGCAACAAGCAGCAACAGTTCAATGTTGCTAAAATTAATGCGACCGCCAAAATCTGTTTGGCGCAGCCTGTAAAAATTTTTACCGGGCACAGCTTTATCATGAATAAAACTGTAGTTGAGTTCCTGGCTTGAATTACCGGCTCCCGGTATTCGTCCTACCACTTTAAAGTTACTGGCGTCAGTGGAGTGTTCTATTTCAAAAAAGTTATTGTTTATTTCCTGGAAAGTTTTCCAGTTTAACAAAGCGCCTTGCTTGATGGCCCCTGCCTGCAACTGGCTCATGGTTACCGGCAATGTGGTGTTGTAAGTAATGGTTAAAGCAGGACGGTCTGCAACGGTTACATTGGTTCTGGAAACAAACCGCTTAGCGCTTCCTGAGGCCGCTTCGTCTGGACGAATAACCCAACCGAAATTACTGGACGAATTGTTTACCCACTGTTGCACATCGCTAATGGCCTGTGAGCCAGTCCACGTATAAGCGCCTACTCCTGTTACTGCAGTGGTTGCAGATGGCGTAGCAGTAAAAGAACCGCCGGCAGTTGACCAGGCTGTGTTACAACCACCACTGCCATTGGCAAAACTACAAGCCCAGGTAGCATCATTAACGGCGGCCGTTATACCAATACCGCTTGCAGTACCCAAAGCCTCAGATGCACCTTCGCCCCAAGCCTGGAGTAGCCTTTGTAAAAACATATTCTGGGTGCCCGTTACAGTTCTATCTACTACCAATCTTAAACTCACATCGGTAATGGTAGCGCCTGCGGGCACAGCGGCAAGGTCAAACCTGAGTAGTCCCCGGCGAATGCTACCGCCTTGTGTGACACCGGCAGTAAAATGTTGACCAGCTCCATTGCTGTTATTGGTTGTTTCTCCGTAAATAGTATTGTCTTGTGTGGCGGAAACGGTGATGGTTGTTTGCGCCTGGCTAAGTGCTGTAACCATCAGCCCGGCAATTAGTAAAGCGTAAAGTTTTTTCATATCGATTGTCTTGTTATTTTAAAATGGGCATTGTTATGATCATTTTTAAAATTCAGTGTCTATTACCACACTGAAATCATTTGAGTAACGCATTTGGTCATCAACAGGTTCTATTCAAGAAACTTTAATTTAAAATCCTAAGCTTGGCGTAGTTCAACATAATCTTCTTTTCGCCGTTCAATTCGAAATTGACTGTGGCAATAGGATTGTGTGCTGCCCCTTCCATTTTTACAACCTCGCCAAAGCCAAATTTTTGATGTTCTACCTTTTGTCCTGCCTGTAAATTGCTGGTGTCGCTCGGTATAAAATCTGCCGAAGGCGTATGTTCTATATTTTTGGGCGCTGCTGGCTTTGCTGTTACATACGAAGGCTGTGCTTTTTTGGTTGGCGGTGCGCCATATTGTTGCGCTGCCCTTGCTGCATCGTTGCTACCGGCAAAACCCCGTTGCATTCTTTCAAAAGCGCTGCCCTGGTTCCAACCAGTGCTGGCATTGTTTTTTGCTACGTTGCCGGCATAGCTCCGGTCTATCATGGCGTCGGGCATTTCATCTATAAACCTGCTGGGGTCGTTTTGTTGCAATTGCCCAAAGCGGTAGCGTGCATTGCTGTAAGTAAGAAACAGGTTTGATTTTGCACGGGTAATGGCTACATAAAACAAGCGTCTTTCTTCTTCCAGTTCTTCTCTTGTATTAATGCTCATGGCATTGGGAAAAAGTGTTTCTTCCAGGCCGCCTACAAATACAACCGGAAACTCCAGGCCTTTGGCAGCATGAATCGTCATCAGCTTTACCACATCCGAATTTTCTTTGTCGTCATCGGAGTCTGTGAGCAACACGATCTGTTGCAGGTAAGCTCCCAGGCCCTTATCTCCCACTTCTCCATCTTCTACGTTCATGGGTGTTTCTATAAACTCCTTAATGGAGTTCAACAACTCCTGCACGTTTTCGTACCGTGCAAGCCCTTCAGTGGTTTTATCGTTGAAAAGGTCTTTTACAATACCAGTGCTTTTGCCCACAATGATCGCCAGGTCGTAGGCGTTCTTTTTATCCAACTCACTTTGAAACATTTTGATCATGGTTACAAAGTTGTCGATGCTTTCCAGTGTACCGCTTTTAAAACCGTACATGCCAGCATTGCTCAATACATCCCACATGCTGATGCCATTGTTATTGGCAAACAACACCGCTTTATCAATGGTAGTTTTGCCAATGCCTCTTACGGGATAATTGATGATGCGTTTCAGGGCTTCTTCATCGCTCGGGTTGATGACGATGCGCAGGTAGGCCACAAAATCTTTCACTTCCTTTCGCTGGTAAAAACTCATGCCGCCATAAATGCGGTAAGCAATACCCATGCGTCGCAGCGATTCTTCATAACTCCGGCTTTGTGCATTGGTGCGGTACAAAATAGCAAAGTCGCTGTTAAAAAAATGATTGCGCAGTTTGAGTTCTTTGATGGTATCAGACACATATTTTCCTTCGTCATTGTCGGTCATGGTGCGCACCAGCTTCACCTTTTCGCCTTCGCCATTGTCGGTAAACAATCTCTTTTCTATCTGGTCTTTGTTGTTGCTGATGATTTCGTTGGCAACGTTTAAAATCGTTTTGCTACTGCGGTAATTCTGCTCCAGCTTTACCACTTTTACATCGTCGTAATCTTTTTGAAACTGCAGGATGTTGGCAATAGTTGCTCCCCTGAAACTGTAGATACTTTGTGCATCATCACCCACCACGCAAACATTCTCGTGCATGGCGCCGAGGAGTTTAATGATTTCGTACTGGGCCGGGTTGGTATCCTGGTACTCATCTATCAATATGTACTTAAACTTGCGTTGAAATTTGCTCAGCGATTCTGCATGATTTTTTAAAAGGATGTACATCTTAAACAACAGGTCATCAAAATCCATGGCGCCGTTTTTAAAACAGCGTTTGGCATACGCTTCATAGATCTGGCCAATCATCGGGCGATTAGATCGGGCATCTTCCTGCTGCAGGGTGTAGTCTGTGAGGTATTCGCCGGGGCCAACGAGTGCATTTTTGGCGGCTGATATCCTGTTGTAAACGATGTTGGCTTTGTACTGTTTCTCATCCAATTCCATTTCTTTCACCACAGTTTTCACTACGCTCTTGGCATCGTCTGTGTCGTAAATAGTAAAATTGCTGGGGTAACCAATCTTACTGGCTTCGCCTCTTAATATTCTTGCAAACACACTGTGAAAAGTTCCTACATATAAATTTCTAGCTTCGCCGTTGCCCAAAATTTTACCGATACGCTCCTTCATTTCGGCAGCGGCCTTGTTGGTAAATGTGAGTGCCAATATATTGAATGCATCTACTTCGTGGGCGGCCATCAGGTGGGTAATGCGGGTAGTCAACACCTTTGTTTTACCGCTTCCTGCACCAGCAATTATCATAATGGGCCCGTCTTTGTGCAGCACTGCCTCCCGCTGGGGCTCATTCAGTTCGTCTAAGTAATTCCTCATGGCCCAAAGGTACGAATCCATCTATGCCTGCCGTGGGATGTTTGTAAATAAATGGTGGCTGGCTGTTGGTTGAAGTTAGCATTGTAAGCCTTGCTTTTTACGGCCACGCCCAACGGATTAAAACAACTACGTGGTAGATTCAATCTTGATGAATTTTTCTTGCAGTGGGTAATTAAAAATCGGTATTTTTTAAAACAAAGAACCCCAGGTAAAAGGGGGTTACTCATTTTGATAGTGGCCTCGCCAGGAATCGAACCTGGATCTGGGGCTTCGGAGGCCCTTATACTATCCATTGTACTACGAGGCCAAATTTTGATTGTTGATTTAGGATTTAGGATTTTTGATTTTGCGGCAGCATAAAGACTGTTACATCCATCTAGTGCCGTGTTAAGCATAAAATGACGTGTCTATTTGTGAATGGTGAATTGGCAATGGTGAAGCATTGACAATTCACACTTAACATAACCCGAGCATCAATATTTACCCATCAAAAATCTAACATCCTAAAGCGTATCAAACATCTCAAACCCTATATCAAAAATCACACATCACAAATCACACATCACAAATCATACATCATAAATCAAAAATCATATATCATATATCAGCAATCCCCCTATTTCCCAAACCCCTGGATGTTTGTTCCAAAGATTTTTACGGCTATGGCGAGCAATATTACGCCAAAAAACTTTCTTACCACGATAACACCATTGGGACCAAGCGCTTTTTCTATCCACTTTAAAGAATGTAGTACTATAAATACAACTATGCAATTAATCAATATCCCTATCAGAATATTAGCGTTGGCATAGTTTGCCTTTAGCGACATGATGGTGGTGAGCGTGCCAGAGCCGGCGATCAACGGAAAGGCGATGGGTACTATGCTACCACTCTTAGGGTTAGGATCTGCTTTAAAAAATTCCAGGCCAAGCACCATCTCTAACCCTAATATGAAAATGACAATACTACCAGCAACAGCGAACGACTTTACATCCAGCCCTAACAACCCCAGAAATTGTCTGCCTAAGAATAGAAATAAGATCATTAAAAAACCAGAAGCAAGTGTGGCTTGCGTAGAACGAATACGCCCGCCCATTTTAGATTGCAGCGAAATGAGTACCGGGGTTGAACCTAATATATCTATTACAGCAAATAGCGTAAACGTTACGGTTAGTACCTCCTGGAGGGATACATTGCCAAATTCAAACATGTGTTTTATTTTTTGCAAAGATAGCCAGTGGCGATTACGGTTGCAAGGCAGCAGACTTTATGCGAAAACGACAAACCACACCCAATGAAATTATCTGTGGTGCAGCAGGATTGAAAAAACGATTGCCGGCAGCGTTCAAATCGTTGCCAAGGCTGTACGGGTTGTTGAAAGATTTTTCTAAGGCCACGAAGAAATTGGTTTCCAGCTTTGGCCTCAAATAAGTTTTGTATCCTAGTTTGGCAAAAGCCAACTGGTAGGAACGGGCATACACAGTGTTGGCATCATTTAAAGGAATGCCATCTGTAAAATTATAACTGAGGTTGCAGTATAACCCAAAAGCTGTAGTTACATCTACCAGTAAGGCGAACACATTCGGAGCCGTGCCGGTAAGTTTGTTGCCGCCAAACTGGTTCGTGCCCTGCTGATAATTTTTAAATTTTGCATTGATGTGCGTATAGTGGCTGCTTACTTTTAAGGTTCTGACAAAACCCTGCACACTGTTTACAGGAAGGTAATGCACAGAAATCTCTGCTCCCCGTTGATTGGTTTTACCAGCATTGGTATAAAAGTCTCCACCGCCTGCATCACGGCGGCTTACAATGGTATTTTGAAGTTTAAAAATATAATACGCAGCATCCAGCCATAACTTATTTTGTACAATCGTGGCTTTGGTACCTACCTCGTAATTGAGGGCATCTTCTGCTTTCAGCGTTTTGTTGAACACATCGTTGCCGGCAAATACTTCGTCGATGGTAGGCACGGAGTAACCTTTACTAAGTGACACATAGAAGGTGCTTGTATTAATTTTTTTCAAAAGGGAGATGCGAGGCACAAATTGCGGCGTAAAAGAACTGCTTTCCTCAATGTTTTTAAAACGGGTTTGCTTTTGGTAATCGTAAAAAAAATCATTGTAACTAAACCCTGCTTCCAGGGCAAATCCATATTTCAAATCAAGCCCGGCTTGTACAAAAATATTGGCTTGCCGTGATTGGATCTCTGCATCAAACTGCAGGGTATCTCTCTTGCCAGCAACGTTGCCGTATACACTCGTGTAAAAAAAACCCTGCTGTAATTCGGCTCCTGCTGTGCCGGTAAAAATACCCGACTTGTATTGAAGTACTGTTCGCCCACCAATTCCTTTCTCGTACTTTTTTTCATAATTACGAATGGTGGGATTTTTAAAATCTGTGTAAGATGCATACACGCCGGTAGTGAGTTTCCAACTTTCATTTAGTAAGAGCGAAGATGATAAGCCTGCATAGATTGTTTTTAAGTAGATAGCTGCCTGCTGGGTAATGGCACTCTTAAACATACCTGCTGCCGGTCTTGACTGCCTGGGGTTTTTAGCAAGTTCTGTTGCGTTGAGGCCACCGGGTGTTTGGTAAAAAAGATCGCTGTAAAAAACATTAGTGCCCAGTGAATGTTTTGCGCTGAGGCGGTAGTTGCCGGTATAATGCGCCACATCCCTACGCATACGAGCATGTTGCCGGTAACCATCTGCCTGCTGGTGGCTAAGAGAAAAGCTGGTAGAATTGATGCCGCTTTGCCGGTAAGATATATTGCCAGTGGCCAAACCATAACTGCCGCCTGTGGCCTGTAGCTCCAACACTTCACTTTTTTCTGCAGCACGGGGGCTGCTGCTTAAAAGCACCACGCCACCGGTACCACTACCGTACATACTGCCCGACGGGCCTTTGATAATTTCCATGCTGCTGATGCTGCTTACCGGAATTTGATTGAAATAAGTATTGCCGCTTGCATCGGTAAAGGGTATGCCATTCCAGTACACTTTTACGTTTCTAACGCCAAAGGTGGAACGCAATAAATTGCCCCGGATGCTTAGCCGGTAACTGCCCGGGCTGCGTTCATCCATCTTCACACCCGGTACTGTATTTACTGCCGCCACAAAAGAATTGGTTCCCATTCTTTCCAGCGAATTTCTACTTAAAACTGTTATGGCAGCAGCGGTGTTTTTTGCCGAACTGTTGCGTTCAAAAGCTTTCACAATGGTTTCTTCCAACAGCTCGTTATTGCTCGGTAGCACAATAGTATCTGCCAGGGTACCATTTACACGGATGGTTTTTGACGTAAAATTAATATGACTGAAAGTGACTAAAAAATTTTGCGAGGCATTGTCGAAACTAAAAGCACCATCGGCGTTGCTGGCTGCCACTGCCACATTTTTGCCAAGGGTTATGGTTACGCCTGGTATGGGCACGGCTTGTTCGTTTAAAACAATTGCCTTAAATGTATACTGGGCTTTAGAGGAAAAGCTGCACAGCAAAAAAAGTAAATAGAAAAAATATGTTTTCATAGCTGGCCGCAAAGTTCATGGATAAGAACGGGCTGGCAAAGAAAAAGGGAGGCTAATGTGGGTGGCTGCCATATTTTTCTTTGAATACCTGCTGTGGGTTGCTCAACTCTTTGAGACAGCTGGCGCAAAGGCAATCGTCGTATTTATTTCTTATCAGATCGTAGGTTGCGTCGCTCAGCTTAACAGCACTGCAGTGGCAACTGGCTACATGGCCCGGTTTACATTCAAATGGCTGGTTGCAGCGGGGGCAGCTCTTTAATTCGTGTTTATTACTACCTGATTGCAGCACCAGCTCACAAAACCAAAAACCGGAAACGGTCGAGGCTGCGCCTGCATCATCGCTGGACGCTGTGTTTAATTCGAGTGCTTTGTAAATTACCTGGCCTGTGGCTATTTGCAGGGGCTTCTTAAAAACAGGACCATCAAAACAAAAGCTATGGTACTCGCCATTTTCGCCACAAGGATCTACGTTTGGCGGAAGTTCGTTTAAAAAGCTTTCGTCTATTATTCTACCGGCCCATTCCTTAGAAAGGTTTGCGTCGTACACACAACAGGTAATGCTGCGAAACTTTTTTGCTATAAAATCTTTCAACAATACCAGGGTATCGTTTTTCCAAAGGGGAAATACCGGTTGCATCCCTATGGCTTTCATGCTGTTTTCTCTATAGCTGCGAAGGTCTTTTAAAAAAATATCTCCGAATATGATATGCGCTATTCCTGCTGCTTGCAAATCAGTCAACGCTTTTGCCATGGCGGTTTCATATTCTTCATTGCTGGTTGTGTACACATAAACCTTTATCAAAGTAATACCAATTTGTGCAGCCTGCTCTTCTATTAAAGTCTCGGGCACGCCATGCATGCTCAGCCTTTTGTGATGACCGTTGAAGGTACTGAGCAGGTATTTTACCTCGTACAATCCTTCGGCTAAAACGGTATGCAATGCATATGCACAATCTTTGCCACCACTCCAACTTATGATGGCAGGTATTTTTGTTGCCATTGGTAATTGTTTTTAGTAAATAAACCGGCTGCAATAACGCTGCTTCCATCCGTGGCTCAATGATGCATTACTTGCTGCAGTACAAGTGAGTGACACAACGAAAGCTGAAAGTAGTTACTGCAGCCGGCAAATAAAAAAAATTAAAACTGTGCGCTTACCCCAATGGTATAATTAGCTGCCCGGCTGTTGTAGCCCGGTATATCAAAATATTGCTGATCGGTAATATTGCGCAGGTCTGTAAATACCCGAAACTGTTTAGCAAACTGGTATGCCGCATAAAAATCTACCGTATAATATTGTGGCATTGTCGCCGGGCCTGCATCATATTGGCCTTTCGCCCTTGTACCTACAAAACGAAAATTGGGCATCAGCGTCAGTCCTTTCACCGGCTCTATATTGAGCGAACTGTTGAAAGTGAAGTTGGGCCGGCGATAGAGGTTTTTTATTTTCACATTGGCGTTCTCTCCATCACCATCTACATAAGTAACATTGCTTACCCACTGACCGATTTTTCCGATGGCAATGCTGCTTTCTATTTCAAAACCATAATCATGCTGTTCATCCCTGTTGATGTAGTTGCTGTTATAGTTTTGGTCGGTATAAAAAACAATTACATCTTTTATGTCTCTTTTAAAAGCTACGAGGCGCAAGGAATTTTGTTTGTTGTTGCTCAAAGATTGTACGCCTATTTCGTAGTTATTGCTTTTTTCTGGTTGCAGATCTTTGTTGCCATACTCGCTGTATAGCTGGTACAAAGAGGGCACCCTGTACGCAGAAGAAAGATTTACAAATACCCTGGTATTCTCATCAATATTGTAAGATGGGTTAAACGAAGCTGTTACATTGTTGCCATAGATGCTGTGGTTATTGTAGCGCACACCGGCTTCTACATTAAAGTTGTGATAAGCCAGTAAAGAGAGCGAAGCATAGGCTGCGTAGTTCGTCGTTTTTGCAGAATCGCCAAGGGCGGTTGCGAAGGGGCCAAAACTGCTAAGGCTCAAATAAGACTGTTCGGTTTTGTTGGCTATGCGCTGCGCACCCGCCACCAGCGACAGTTTTTTGGCAAGGTTAATATTGCCATATAATTCTGATACAAAAGAAAAACCTTTATACTCGCCTCTTGCAAATTTTGCAAAACCACCCACACTTGCACTGTCATCTTTCAACAAGCGTTCTGTATTGATGTAGGTATTTACAAAATGCAAGGCGGCTTTTTTGCCCGTGTAATTCAATACAAGGCTATTGATGAGATTGCTGTTTTCATTGGTATAATCTTTATCATCTTTGAAAGCACCAGCATCTAAGCCCGTGTTGTATTTGCCATAATTGCCCGTGTACCGGATATCGAATTTGGGATTGATACGGTACCCGAGATTTGCCTGGAAATTATTCTGGATAAATTTATCGTCATCAAAGTTTTTAGTACCTGTGCTATCATAGGCGCTTGAAAATCCTTTGCTATTGGTATAACCATATTGCAGGTTATAGGTAAAATCGTTTGCCCCACCATTAAGGCCTGCATTGGCTCTAAAGGTTTGATAGCTACCGTAAGAGAGCATGGCATTGGGAGTTGGCTTTTGGCCAGTCCCTTTTTTTGTAATGATATTGATTACACCTGCCACGGCATCGCTGCCCCATAAAGTACTTTGTGCACCTTTTAAAATTTCGATGCGCTCTACCTGGGCAAGGTTGATATTATTGAGGTCGAAATAGCTGGAGATGTAGGAAGGATCTGCAACGGGCACACCGTCCAGCAATATCAAGGTGTTGCTGGTGGCTGCACCACGGATATAATAATCCTGGTTACTGCCAAGGTTACTGTTGGCACCATTTACAAAAACCCCTGCCTGGTAATTTAAGATTTCTGTAATTGTCTTTCCTGCATTGCGCTGCAAGGTTGCCTGGTTTATAACCGTTACTACTTTACCTGTTTGCGATTGCTTTACAGATGTTTTGGTAGCAGTTACCACCACTTCGTCCATGCTGGCACTGTCTTGCAAAGGAAGGGTACCAGGTTCTTGTGCCCGCAAATGACTACTGAAAAATACAGCAGCCACAACAAAAATTTTCTTTTTCATTTTTAGAAAATGTTTTTTGTAACTGCTTTCGTGGAAAAATGGTTACTGTTAATGGTAAACAGCAACCTGAAATATAAATGCCTTACAGCGCTTACACTCCATGCCTTTCACCCGAAAGCCGTGAATGATTAAAATGATACCTGGCAGGTCTTCTGGCTTGGCTTCT
Source organism: Chitinophagales bacterium (assembly GCA_038257335.1). Taxonomy (GTDB): domain Bacteria; phylum Bacteroidota; class Bacteroidia; order Chitinophagales; family Chitinophagaceae; genus Ferruginibacter. Next base: position 10,994 of record JBBSJJ010000105.1, read on the forward strand.
GTTGAACACCTTCCCGCCGATTGCTCAGCAGTGGTATGAAGATTCAACAAGTGAGAGGTGAAAAGTGTCAAAGGTGAAAGGTGAAAAATAAAAGCTGGAGCCACAACTATGACTTTTGCCTTTTGCCTTTTGACTTTTGACTGCCCTCACTGGCCTTACAGCTACGGGGATAGCGCCGGATTTACACCGGACTTCCCTTTTAATCCCGAATGTTCGGGAACCAAATTCGCTGCAAATGTAGGGAGCTTTGGGGATGCCCAACAAATAAATATTTGGGGTAACTAATGTACGTTCCAATTTATCCCTATCTTTTGATTATGACTGCAAAAAATCAAAAGCTAAACCTGTTTTCCCTCACCATGATTGTTATTGGTTTCGTGATAGGGATGGGCATTTTCAGAACGGCTGCTACCAGCGCAAAAGGTGCCATTGACCCATCGGTATATTTCAGTGCCTGGGCTATTGGTGGTTTGGTGGCGCTTTGTGGTGCGTTAACCTATGCAGAGATTGGTAGCCGCTACCCCGTTACCGGAGGCTATTACAAGGTTTTTGCAAAAGCCTACCATCCTAGTATTGCGTTCGCTATTAATTGCCTGATACTGGTTAGCAATGCTGCCAGCATTAGCGGTGTGGCGCTTATTGGCAGCGGGTATTTATTAAAATTATTCCCCGGCCAATGGACGGATATTGATAAAGCTTTACTCAGTTCGGCGGCTATTCTTGTTTTTTACTTTATTAATTTAAGGGGATTAAAAACCAGTTCTATGGCGCAAAATATTTTAATGATGATCAAAATTTGTATGGTCATTGTTTTGATATCAGCACTATTTTTTCCGGATAAGTATGCGGTAGAAACGGTTGCCACCACAGTAGCAGAACCGGCAGTAGCTTATACCTGGGTAGATTGGGTGCAAAGCCTTGGTGTTAGCCTCATTGCGGTTTCGTTTACCTATGGTGGGTACCAGCAAACCATTAACCTTGGCAATGATGTGAGTGAACCATCGAAGAATATTCCTAAAGGAATTTTTATTGGTATCATAGTCGTCATCGTATTGTATATGCTGGTAAACCTCAGTTATTTTAACGTAGTTGGTTTTAACCAGATGAAGGATGAAAGGGAAATCGCCTATGTTGTAATCGACCGCATTTTTGGCGGTACTGGTGCATCTGTTTTTGCGGCCTTCCTGTTTCTTGGGGTGTTGGCTTATGTAAACGGTTCGCTGCTAAGCAACCCCCGGGTGATGTATGCCATGGGCGAAGATGGCAGCCTGCCAAAACTCTTCTCTGTACACAACAACAAAACCAACGTAACCACTTTTTCTTTAACGATTTTTTCTGCTATATGTATTGTGATATTGTACTTTTCGCAGGAGTTTGAACGCATACTTAGTTTCACCATTTTCCTGGATAGCTTCGGAATGATATTGAGTGCGGCAACTATTTTTTGGTTTCGAAAGAAAACAAAACACCTGGATGGTTCAGGCATTTATAAGATGAAGTTATTTCCATTGATGCCGGTGGTTTTCATCCTGGCGTATTTGTTTGTAGGTATCAGTATTACCATTGCAGATCCGTACGCAGCGCTAACAGGGTTGGCGGTTTTAGGCGTATTTATATTGTTGTATTTTATTACCAGAAAAATGAAAGGGGCTAAAGCCCCGGAGGAGCAAGATGA
>JBBSJJ010000106.1:0-12516 GCA_038257335.1 Chitinophagales bacterium
AAATTGCCTCCAGATCAGCTGTTTTGAAAAGAATTTCACAGGTAAAAGAGTGGGACCTGCTGGTAATTGGCGGAGGCGCCAGCGGTTTGGGCATTGCTTTAGATGCTACCTCAAGAGGTTATAAAACACTGCTGGTGGAGCAATCAGATTTTGCCAAAGGAACTTCCAGCCGCAGCACCAAATTGGTGCATGGGGGAGTAAGGTACCTGGCCCAGGGCGACATTCAGATGGTAAGAGAAGCGAGTATAGAACGGGGTTTGCTGTACAGGAATGCTCCTCACCTGGTTAAAGACCAAACTTTTATTGTGCCCGTCTACACTTTGTGGGATAGGCTTAAATACAGCATCGGTCTTAAGTTGTATGATCGTATCTCCGGCAAGCTGAGTTTAGGAAGGTCTGTGTTCATCTCCACAAAAGAAACCCTTGAAAAATTACCGGGTATAAAAAAGGAAGGCTTGAAAGGGGGCGTATTGTATTACGATGGCCAGTTCGACGACTCCCGCCTTGCCATCAACCTTGCTCAAACCATCATAGAAAAAGAAGGCGAAGCCATCAACTATATGAAAGTAACCGGACTGTTGAAAAATGAAGCGGGAACGATTACCGGTGTGCAGTTATTAGAGCAGGAAGATAATGAAGTAATGGAAGTTCAGGCAAAAGCGGTGGTGAATGCCACAGGGGTTTTTGTAGATGATATTTTGCAAATGGATAAACCCGGGAGCGAAAAAACCATTTGTGTAAGCCAGGGCGTGCACCTTGTACTGCATAAATCTTTTTTTCCTTCGGCACATGCTTTAATGATTCCCGAAACAAGTGATGGCAGGGTATTGTTTGCGGTGCCCTGGCATGGAAAAGTGGTGGTAGGCACCACAGATACACCGGTAGAAAAAGTTTCGCTGGAACCCATCGCATTGGAAAAAGAAATAGCTTTTATCCTTGAAACGTTTGGCACTTACCTAACCAGTAGGCCTACACGAAGTGATGTACTAAGTGTTTTTGCCGGGCTGAGGCCGCTGGCAGCACCTCAAAAGGGACAACAAAAAACCAAGGAGATTTCCCGTAGTCATAAGATCATCGTTTCTCCCTCAAAGTTATTTACCATACTCGGGGGCAAGTGGACCACTTACCGTAAAATGGGAGAAGACATGGTGAACCGTATAGAAAAGGAATTGAGCTGGGTACATAGAAACTCCACTACCACCACCATGCACATTCATGGTTATAAAACGGAAACCAACTGGAGCAATCCATTTTATTTTTATGGAAGTGATGAAGCGCCCTTGAGAGCAGACATGAGTGGCGGCTCACAGCAATGGATAAGCGAAGAATTGCAGATTCACAAACAACAAGTTATTTGGGCAATAAGGCATGAGATGGCTAGAACGCTGGAAGACGTATTAAGCCGAAGAACAAGGGCATTGTTTTTAAATGCAAGAGAGTGCAGGCGCATTGCGCCGGAAGTGGCCGCTATCATGGCAACCGAACTGGGCAGAGATGAGCGTTGGAAAGAAAGTCAGCTGAAAGCCTTCGATGAATTATCTCAGCAATACCTGTTAAAGTGACGGTAGCGTTCATTTGATGTGGGCAGGTATTTATAACAATATGTAAAAAGATAGATGACGAAAAGGTTTGTAAGGAACCTTGTCATTCAAAATAGATGATCAGTAATAGGATGTGTGCAATCTTTTATCAATAAAGTTTTGCCTGTTTGATTTATTGGTATTTTTAATTGCTTAAAAACTTGCCATGTCTAAATTTATTTTGTCCCTGGACCAGGGCACTACCAGTTCCCGTGCGATCATCTTCGATAAAAAAGGCAATATTGTTGCCACTGCACAAAAGGAGTTTACACAAATATTTCCGCAGCCGGGTTGGGTAGAGCACGACGCCAACGAAATATGGAGTACACAATTAGGCGTAGCTACAGAAGCCATACTCAAAGCACGCATTACCGTTCATGATATAGCGGCCATTGGCATTACCAATCAACGAGAAACTACGGTTGTGTGGGATAGAAAAACAAGCCAGCCTGTTTACAATGCCATTGTGTGGCAGGATAGAAGAACGGCCGACTATTGCGATAGTCTTAAAAAAGATGGTCAAGCTCAAACTATAAAAGATAAAACAGGGTTAGTTACCGATGCCTATTTTTCTGCCACCAAATTAAAATGGATTTTAGAAAATGTAGCAGGTGCAAAAGAGAAAGCCGAAAATGGTGAGCTGTGTTTTGGAACCATAGACAGTTGGTTGCTTTGGAAATTGACGAACGGGCAGGTACATGCCACAGATGTATCCAATGCATCCCGCACACTGATGTACAACATTCATGAATTGAAATGGGACGAAGATTTATTGAGTTTGTTTGGCATACCAGCATCTATGTTGCCTGATGTGCGCAGCAGCAGCGAAGTGTATGGCCACACACAAAATATTTTAACGGCAGTAAACATTCCGGTAAGTGGCATAGCGGGCGATCAGCAATCGGCCTTGTTTGGGCAAATGTGCACACAGCCCGGCATGGTAAAAAATACTTACGGCACTGGTTGTTTTATGTTGATGAATACGGGCAACAAGCCCGTTGCTTCTACCCATAATTTATTAACCACTATTGCCTGGAAAGTAAATGGAGAAGTGCAATATGCGCTGGAAGGAAGTGTGTTTATTGGCGGTGCTGTAGTGCAGTGGCTGAGAGATGGATTAAAAATTATTCAAACTTCCGGAGATGTAGAAGCACTGGCTTCTAAAGAAAAAGACAATGGTGGCGTGTACATGGTTCCTGCATTTACGGGGCTTGGAGCGCCGTACTGGAACCAACATGCCCGTGGCATTATTGTAGGTATTACCAGGGGAAGTTCGGATGCACACATCGCCCGGGCCGCCATAGAAAGTATTGCCTTTCAATCTATGGATGTACTAAAATCAATGGAGGCAGATGCAGGCTTGCCCATTAAAGAAGTAAGGGTAGATGGTGGTGCAACCATCAACAATAATTTGATGCAATTTCAATCAGACATCTTAAATACAAAAGTCATTAGGCCGCAGGTTACAGAAACCACAGCCTTAGGTGCAGCCTATCTTGCCGGGCTGGCAGTAGGCTTTTGGAAAGATATAGATGAGTTGCAACAATACTGGCAAATGGATAAAGAGTTTACACCCGTTATGACAACCGATGAAAGAAACGGCTTACAAAAAAACTGGAAGAGAGCAGTGAAAGCAGCGCAGGCCTGGGCCGAAGATTAACCATAGTTCACCTATGATTGCTACCAAATTTAAAACCTTAAAACACTAACAGTATGTCTCCATTTATCGGCGAATTTATCGGCACAACTATGCTCATTATTATAGGTGATGGTGTGGTGGCCAATGTGGTATTGAACAAAACAAAAGGGCAAAACAGCGGCTGGATCGTTATTACCTTTGGCTGGGCCATGGCAGTGTTCATGGGCGTGTATGCATCCAACAACCTGGGCGGGGGTGGCCACTTAAACCCTGCTATCACCATAGCATTGGCACTCTTTAAAGGATTTGAGTCTGAAATGATTTTACCGTACGTCGCCGGGCAACTCTCCGGTGCATTTTTTGGGTCAGTCATTGTTTGGGTGGCTTACAAACAACACTTTGATGCTACAGAAGACAAGGATTTGAAAATGGCAGTTTTTTGCACCAGTCCCGCCATCAGAAGTATTCCGCACAACCTTATTACAGAAATAATTGGAGCAGGCGTTCTTACATTTGCCGCCTTGGCCATGTCTCCCTCTGCAGCATCTTTAGGAACTTTAGATGCTTTGCCGGTTGCATTGGTGGTACTGGGCATTGGTTTAGGACTGGGTGGGCCCACCGGCTATGCCATCAACCCAGCCAGGGATTTAGCTCCAAGATTTGCACATTTTATTTTACCCATCAAAGCCAAACGGAACAGCGACTGGAGTTATAGTTGGATTCCTGTTGTGGGTCCCATTGTTGGCGCCTTGCTGGCGGCATGGGTTTTTTCAATATTATAATTTTATGGTATTCGGCTAAAATTAAATCTTTATCATTTTATTTTTGCCGACCCGTAATGCTGTAACCTTTGCCTCGACTAAAATCAAAAGGGCGCTAAAGCCCCGGAGGCTGAGATCATTTTACATCCCCGCCGGGAAGGGCGGGGCACATAGATTGCAAACTGCTTCTTGCGCTTTGAAGCTTCTTTTCAATTGCCCTTCTCTTTTGATTGGGGGCTGCCTCAAAAGTCAAAGCATTTCACATAAAGACCGCAATGAAATACAGAGTGTACCAAGCATTTGTCTGATAATCATCCGTTGTTTCTTTGTATCCCTGGTTCCGTTGTGTGAAACTTTACGTTTTAGACAGTCCCACCAAGGTGGAAATATCACTAACGATAATTTTATTTCCCATAAACTTCTGCAAACTGCCTAAGCATTAACTAATTCTGATTGATTACCTTTGCCAGCCTGTCAATTTGGCTCTAGAAAACGAATAGCACCATATTTGAACTGGATAGAAATCAACCAACCACATCACAGCATTACACTTATATTAAACTTATGTTAGGTATCATTTCCAAAATTTTCGGCGGTAGCAAGAGCGAGAAAGATGTAAAACTCATTATGCCCCAGGTAGAAAAGACCAACCGCTTTTTTGCCGAATACCAATCCTTAACCCACGATGAACTCCGTAATAAAACAGTAGAGTTCAAAGCCCGCATCAGGGAGCATCTTACTGAAATAGCTGAAACGATCGTAGCTAAAACCAAGGATGCAGAATCCTTACCGGTTTCTGAAATAAACGGAAGAGACATTATTTACAAAGAAATAGACGAGTTAAAAAAAGACAAGGACAAAAAGATAGAAGAGATTTTAAAAGAACTGCTGCCAGAAGCATTTGCAGTTGTAAAAGAAACCAGTCGCCGTTTTAAAGAAAATGAGGTGCTTGTAGTAAAAGCTACCGACCTTGATAGGGAACTCGCCAGCAAAAAAGATCATATTTCTATTGTGGGGGAAGAAGCTCATTATAAAAATAGCTGGTTGGCAGGTGGCACATTGGTTACCTGGAACATGGTGCATTACGATGTGCAGCTCATTGGTGGTGCTGTATTGCACAGTGGTAAAATTGCAGAGATGGCTACCGGTGAAGGTAAAACGCTGGTGAGTACCTTGCCCGCTTATCTCAATGCCCTGGCTGGCGAAGGTGTACACATTGTAACCGTGAATGATTACCTCGCCCGAAGAGATAGTGAGTGGAACGGCCCCATCTTTGAATGGCTGGGTTTGAGAGTAGATTGTATAGATAAGCATGAACCCAATGGTGATGCACGCCGCAATGCCTACAATGCAGATATTACTTATGGCACCAACAACGAATTTGGTTTTGATTACCTGAGAGATAATATGGTGCACAGCCCGGATGAAATGGTGCAACGCAAACATCATTTTGCGATGGTAGATGAGGTGGATAGTGTATTGATAGATGATGCACGTACCCCACTCATTATTAGTGGACCAGTAGGCCACAGCGACAATACGCAGCAATTCTTTGACCTAAAGCCACGCATTGAGCGACTGATAGAAGTTCAGAAAAAAGCTACCAATCAATATTTAATTGAAGCAAAGAAAAAAATTGCAGAAGGCAATGATGATCCCAAAGATGGTGGCCTTGCCTTGATGAGAGCACACCGTGGTTTGCCTAAGAACAGCGCTCTTATTAAATTTTTGAGTGAGCCGGGCATGAGGGTGAAATTGCAAAAAACAGAAAACTATTACCTGGCCGATCAGCAAAAAGAAATGCCGAAAGTTGATACTGAATTGTATTTTTCTATAGATGAAAAAAACAACCAGGTGGAGCTGACCGATAAAGGGATCACCCTGATAACAGGCCAGGGCGAAGACGAGGAATTTTTCATACTGCCAGACATTGCCACCAAACTGGGTGATATTGACAAAACAGATATGACCGCTGATGAAAAGCTGCAGCGCAAAGAAAATTTACTCAACGAATATTCTCTTAAGGCAGATCGCATTCACACCGTACAACAATTGCTGAAAGCCTATACGCTTTTTGAAAAAGACATTGAGTATGTGGTGATGGAAGAAGCGGTAAAAATTGTGGATGAGCAAACAGGCCGTATCATGGAAGGACGCCGCTACAGTGATGGCTTACACCAGGCCATCGAGGCAAAAGAAAATGTGAAGATAGAAGCCTCTACACAAACTTATGCAACCGTAACTTTACAAAACTTTTTCAGGATGTACCACAAACTCTGTGGTATGACGGGTACTGCAGAAACTGAAGCTGCAGAGCTTTGGAGCATTTATAAATTGGATGTTGCCTCTATTCCTACAAACGTAAAGCTGATAAGGAAAGATGAGCAGGACATGGTGTATAAAACCAAGCGTGAAAAATACAAAGCTGTTATAGACCAGGTAGAAACCAACAGGCAGGAAGGAAGGCCAACATTGGTAGGTACCACATCGGTAGAGGTAAGTGAATTGCTGAGCCGTATGTTGAAACAAAAAAATATTCCGCACAATGTGTTGAATGCCAAACAACATGGCAGAGAGGCGCAGGTAGTAGCAGAAGCAGGGATGGAAGGTGCCGTAACTATTGCTACCAACATGGCTGGTCGTGGTACAGATATTAAGCTTGGGCCAGGCGTTAAAGACGCAGGTGGTCTTGCCATTATTGGTACAGAGCGCCACGAAAGCCGTCGTGTAGACAGGCAGTTGCGTGGTCGTGCCGGTCGCCAGGGAGATCCCGGAAGTTCTAATTTTTATGTATCGCTGGAAGATGACCTGATGCGTATGTTTGGTAGCGAGCGTATTGCCGGCCTCATGGACAGGATGGGTTACAAAGAAGGCGAAGTGATTCAGCACAGCATGATCACCAAGAGTATAGAAAGAGCGCAGAAAAAAGTAGAGGAAAATAACTTTGGTATTCGGAAGCGTTTGCTGGAGTATGATGATGTGATGAATAAACAAAGAAATGTTGTTTATGGCAAACGTAACCATGCTTTGTTTGGCGAAAGGCTGGCTCTCGATCTTGACAATGCTTTTTATTCTGTGGCAGATGGCCTGGTAAATTCATTCAAAGAAACCAACGACTTTGAAGGCTTTAAGCTGGCAGTAATCATGGGCTTTGGAATTGACACCAGCATCACTGCACCGGAACTGGACAAAGAAAATTCAGCACTCTTAACAGAAAAATTATACAGCGAAGCCATTACGCTTTACAGTCGCAAGAAGGAAGCTTTGGCACAACAAACCTTGCCCATTATTACCAACATCCGCAGGGAGCAGGGCAACCATATTGAGAATGTAGCAGTTCCTTTTACCGATGGTAAAAAAGGTATACAAGTATTGGCCAACCTGGACAAATACCTGGCAAGCAATGGTATGGAACTGGGTAGTTCGCTGGAGCGTAGCATAACACTTTCACTGATTGATGATTCATGGAAAGAGCATCTGCGTGCCATGGACGATTTGCGCCAGAGTGTGCAAACTGCAGGTTACGAACAGAAAGATCCTTTGGTTATTTATAAGATCGAAGCCTACAGTTCCTTTAAGCAAATGGATGACCAGGTGAACAAGGATATCGTGAGTTTCCTGAGCCATGCAGGCATACCCATGGAAGAAACCAATACCGCTAAAATAAAGGAAGGCAGGGAAGAGAAAACGGATATGAGTCACATGAACGTGAACAAGGCCGAAATAGATGCGGCAGGTGACGACTATGCTGCCAATGAAAGAGATTACTTCGATCCTTCCACTCCTGTAAAACAGGCACCGGTAAGGGTAGAACCTAAAATTGGCAGAAACGATCCTTGCCCTTGTGGTAGCGGAAAAAAATACAAACAGTGTCATGGCAGAGAGGCGTAATTGCTGCTAGCATTTTTTAACAACAAATTATATTAAGGGCATCCTACAACGGATGCTTTTTTTTTGAACTCAAAAGTGTGGGGTTGGCAACTTTGTGTGGTATACCATGCATACGGTTCTTTATGATGATTGCACTAAGCCAGGTTACATTCTGAAAACTTTATATAAAAGCAAGTTAAATGGGATGTGCCGAGCAAAACGTCGCAGGTATTTTGCACGTACATTATCTTTTAAAACCTCTCTCTATTTATGAAAAAAATTATGCTCCCCGCAACAACGTTGCTGCTACTTGCCGGCACTTTGCTTACGGCCTGTAAAAAAAATATACCAGATGTAGTGGCGGCAACTCCGGTTGTGGTTACCACTCCTGTTGAAATACCCCCGGCAGACAAACTAAAAGACAGCAGTTTGTTTTTTGCGAAAGAGTTATACCTATGGAACAACCAAATACCGGATAGTTTCAATGCCCGTAGCTACACTGATCTGGCTGACATTATGCGAGGAATCCGACCCTACAGTATAGAACCAGGCTTTGGTACCCCGGTGGACAGATGGAGTTTTGCTATGAAAAAGGTAGACTGGGATCGCCAGGCTGGTGGCATGAGTTTGCTGGCCGACGTAGCCAACGATGCCGGTGATTTTGGCCTTACCGTTTTTTTTAAAGCTGAAGGAGATTTGAGGGTAAGATTGGTGGAGCCCAACTCCCCCGCAGGTAAGGCAGGTATTAAAAGAGGCTGGCGCATTACAGAATTAAATGGCAGCACCAACATGACCATTGGCAACGCCAGTTACATCATTAAAAATGTTTATGAATCTGCCAGCACGAGCTTTAAGTTTTTAAAACCCGATAATGCGTCTGAGACAGCCACATTGCAGGCGGCTCATTACAAAGAAAAACCCGTTTACCTGGATACAGTTTACAATGTTGGTGGCAAACGCATCGGCTACCTCGTGTACAATTCTTTTTTAGGAGATAGAGCTGAAGTAAGCTCGGAATTGCAGGGTGTTTTCAACCGATTTTCTACCAGCCAGGTTACAGATATTGTGGTGGATTTGAGATACAATGGTGGTGGGTATGTATCCCTGGCCGAAATGATGACCAACTACCTGGCACCGGCCAGTGCTCAAGGCGGTCTCATGATGAAGCAAGTGCACAATGCAAAAAATAGCGCAAGCAACAGGAGTACTTACATTCAAAAAGCCGGCGGCCTCAACCTTAGTTCTCTTTATTTTATCGTCAGCAAAAGTACAGCCTCGGCCAGTGAGCTTTTAATAAACACATTGAAGCCATACATGGATGTTAAATTAATTGGCCCAACTGCTACGCATGGCAAGCCGGTAGGATTTTTTCCGCAGCCTGTAGGCGACTGGTACGTTTTTCCTGTATCGTTTAAAACTACCAACAAAAATGGAGAAGGCAGTTATTTTAGTGGGTTGCCAGTAGATGCCGTGGTAGCCGATGGGCTGGACAAAGATTGGGGCGATCCCAACGAAAGTTGCCTTGCCAGTGCCCTTAAAAAAATTACCACTGGCAGCTACCAGCGCCAGGCCCAGGCAGAAGCTCCCTCGCCGGCAGCACTTGCAGGAAATGAAAAGCTTGATAAGCCTTTTATAAAAATTACCATTGGCACACAATAAAAAGAAGCTCCTACGTGAGCTTTTTTTTTGCCCTTTTTTTATTACCAACTTTTCAAGGCATTGCACATTAAAATAGTTGGCCAATGCCTGTTGCGATCAAATATTTTTTTTGTTGCTGTAACACAAGAACAAGATGTGCCCGGCACTGGATAGCATTAACACCCTTAATTTTCGACACTTATCATGGCTGCTTTCCTTTAATTGCCAAGCCGAAGAAGAGTATAAAAAGAGCATCTGCCTATGATGCTCTTTTTTAATGGGCATATGAAATACCTCTTTACTTATTATACAGAATTATGCATTCACAGTTTTGTATAGTATCTTTTATGCTCAATCATCATCACCCATAAACCCAAACAACCAGTGAGAATAATATTTTTAGTAGTATTCATAGCATTGCAGGGCAATGCCCAAACAATCATTACCAACGTAACCCTGGTGGATGTTGAAAAACAACGATTGATTCCCAATGCAACGGTCAGCATTACAGGAAATAAAATAGTATCCGTTGGTACAAAAAAAGTAACGCCAACAGCAGGATCAGTTTTGATAGATGGTACTGGTAAATATTTGATGCCGGGCATGACAGACGCTCATATCCATTTTTTTCAAAGTGGCGGTTTGTATACCAGGCCCGATGCCATCGATCTTAAAAAATACACTCCGTATGAAAAGGAAATTGAGTTTGGTAAAACAAATATGGAAGATGTGCTAAAGAGAAATACCAGGTTGGGCATTACCAGCGTGATAGATGTGGGAGCCAGTTATAATATGCTGGAATTACGAAATGAGTTTAAGGATAAAAGCTACGCTCCGGCGGTGTACATGACCGGTCCACTATTGACCACATACGAGCCCGCTGCTTTTAAAAACTTGGGAAAAGATGAACCGTTTAGCCTGGTAAAAACAGCCGGGGAGGGGCGTGCCATGGTGCAGGCGCAACTGCCCTACAAACCCGATTTTATAAAAATATGGTACATCGTAATGGGAGCCAATAAAGAAGAAGTGGCCCGCAAGCATCTACCAATAATAAAAGCCATTATTGAGGAGGCGCATAAAAATAATTTAAAAGTAGCCGTACATGCCACAGAGAGAATTACTGCGCAATTGTCCATAGAAAGTGGGGCAGATTACCTGGTACACAGTGTAGATGACGAGGTTATAAAAGACGATTTTGTAAAATTATTGAAAGAGAAGAAAACAGTGCTGTGCCCAACGTTGGTGGTGTACGATAATTACAACAAAGTGTTTGGGCAGGAATATGTTTTTCAAATGAATGAGTTTATAGCTTCCAATCCATATCAATTGGGTACGCTGTTCGATCTGCAACATCTGCCCGAACCCATGATCAAAATGTACAGGGAGCAAACCCGCAAGGGGAAAGCAACAGGTAAAACGCTGGATTCTATTTGCCTGGTCAATTTAAAAAAGCTGGTTGATGGCGGTGTTCGCATAGCTGCAGGAACGGATGCCGGTAATATTGGTACCATGCACGGCGGTTCGTATTTGTCAGAACTATTAAAAATGAAAGAATCGGGTATCAGCAACTGGCAGGTATTGCAATCGGCTACCATCAACCCGATGTACATATTGAACATGGAAAACGAAAATGGTAGCATTGCAAAAGGAAAGATCGCCGATCTCGTTTTACTCAATGCCAATCCTTTAGACGATTTGCATAACCTCACAAAAATTGATCTCGTTATCAACAAAGGAAATTTAATTAAGCCGGATACTTTGATACAAGAAACGTCACTTGCGCTTGTACAGCGCCAGTTAAATGCCTACAATGCCAGAGACCTGGAGGCTTTTCTGGAACCCTATGCTGAGGATGTAGAATTATACGATTACAAAACCGGCAAACTTTTAGGGAAAGGAAAAGAGAGCATGCGTAAAGACTATGCCTTTTTTAAACAAGTGCCGGAATTGCATTGCGAAATAAAGGCAAGAATCGTTCAGGGCAATGTGATCATCGACAAAGAATATGTGACAGGCTTTGGCGGTCCTGCTGTGGAAGCCACGGCCATTTATCATATAGAGAACAACAAGATCAGGAAAGTATATTTTATAGAGTAAAAGCATCCTGCTATTTTCATTAATTGCCCTTGGTTATCTTTGCAAAAAATATGCATATGAAATCAAGGGCTTTTTTATTTGACATGAACGGAACCATGGTTGATGATATGCAGCATCATGAAAAGGCATGGTTCGATATTTTAAATGACGACATGCATGCTAACATGACCATGGCGCAGGTGAAGAGCCACATGTATGGCAAAAACGAAGAGCTCTTTGAAAGGGTTTTCGGAAAAGATTTTTACAGTGCAGATGAGGTGGCGGCATATGCTTTAAAAAAAGAACAACGCTACCAACAGGATTTTCTGCCTCATTTAAAACTCATAGATGGTCTTGATGAATTTTTATCAAAAGCAAAAGCAAACAATATCAAAATGGCCATTGGCACTGCGGCCAGCCCCTTCAATGTAAATTATGTACTGGATCATCTTCCGGTGCATCATTATTTTGCAGCTATTATAACAGCAGATGATGTGCCGGTGAGCAAACCCAATCCGGATGTATTTTTAAAATGTGCGGATGATCTTGGGGTAGCCTATGCAGACTGTGTAGTGTTTGAAGATTCTCCCAAAGGCGTAGAAGCAGCCTTGAAAGCCGGTATGAAAGCAGTGGTACTAAAAACCTACCATGAAGAACATGAATTTGCACATTTAGATAACGTACTGCTGTTTGTAGATGATTATAAAGATGAGCGGTTGGAAGCATTGTTTGGGTAGGGCCCGAACCTTTTGTGAAAACTGGTAAAAGTTGTTTCAGCGGGGTTTTCGTTGAACGCCGCACAAATTTAAAAAATCCATGTGGCGAAACCCCGATGCCTGGGGAGTCTTCAATTGTTATAAAACCACCCTACAAATTCTTGAGATGTAACCGGGTTCACAATCTTACAATTATCAGCAAAAAATATTACTCCCCTAATGTCGAAGAGTATTCG
>JBBSJJ010000107.1:0-12103 GCA_038257335.1 Chitinophagales bacterium
TCATTTTTTCTTTGTTGGCCAGCGGATGAAAATCGTCTGCATCAAAAAAAGGAATACCCGTTTTTTGATGGAGCAACTTACCAATGGTTGTTTTTCCTGAACCGGCAACCCCCATGATATAAATAATTTGTTTCATTGTTTTTATTAATGTTAGCTAAGACAACATTGTTGGCGATAGCAATTAAATAACAGCTTTTAAAATTAACCAAAACTTCATTAAATTTACCAGCTGCTTGCCGCAGCTCACTTAAACCGCAGATGATGCTCTTCAAAAAATCAATCCTTGAATCAAAGGTTTTAATGCTGTTTATTATATTGTTGCATAGCACCATGCTATTGGCACAAAACGGTTTTACAAATCTTTGCAATGGCAAAGACCTCAGCGGGTGGAAACCTCTTGGCGGTAAAGCAACCTTTACGGTAGAAGATGGAATCATTGTTGGCCGAACAGTAGCCAACACATCAAATACTTTTTTAACTACCGAAAAAGAATACGGCGATTTTATTTTAGAACTGGATATTTATGTAGAAGATGAAGAAGGAAATTCTGGTGTGCAGACTCGTAGTCATTTTAATGTAGAAGCCAATAATGGCGAAGGAAGGGTGTATGGCCGCCAATGCGAAGCAGACCCAAGCTGGCGCAGATGGAGCGGAGGTATTTATGACGAGGGCAGAAGAGAATGGTTATACCCTATGCAATTGAACGCAGCAGCACAACATGCTTATAAAAAAGGAGCATACAATCATTATAAAATTGAGTGCATTGGCAACGAAATGAAAACATGGGTAAATGGTATTGCCACAGCTTATGTGGTAGATACCATTGATTCAAAAGGATTTATTGGTTTACAGGTTCATGCCATTGGCAACCCGGCAAATGCCGGCAAAAAAGTTTGTTTCAAAAATATACTCATTAAAACAACGGGACTAAAACCAACCCCATTTCCTGCAAATGTGTATGTGGCCAATTTTGTACCTAACTCACTAACCGCCTACGAAAAAAAGGACGGCTGGAAATTATTGTTTGATGGTAAAACCAGTAATGGCTGGGTAAGAGCCTACCAGGATAATTTTCCGGCAAAGGGCTGGCAGGTTGACAATGGAAGTATAACGGTGCAATCATCTGATGGCAGACAAGCAGGCGGCGGTGGCGATGTTGTTACCCAGGATCAATACGCAGCATTTGACCTTTCGTTTGAATTTAAATTATCCCCAGGTGCCAACAGCGGCGTAAAGTATTTTGTAACGCTAGAACAAAAATCTGACAGCTCAGCCATCGGGCTGGAGTACCAGGTGCTGGACGATACCTTACACCCCGATGCAAAAATGGGCCGTGATGGCAACAGAACACTGGCCTCGTTGTACGACATCATGAAAGCAGAAAAAACAAAACGCTTTCTACGCCCCATTGGCGCCTGGAATTGCGGAAGACTGGTGGTATATCCCAACAATAAAGTAGAGCATTATTTAAATGGCGTAAAAGTATTGGAGTATATCCGTGGTTCAAAGGAATACCGTGACCAGGTGGCCATCAGCAAATATGTTATCTGGAAAAATTTTGGCGAAGCCCACAAAGGCCATATTCTTTTACAGGATCATGGCAACGAAGTTTCTTACCGAAGTATAAAAATTAAAGAGTTAAAATAACAGCTCTTCTAACATCTAACAACTATCATCCAACAACTCTTTTCAGTCATCTAATAACTTTATCTATGTCATCACGCCGCAAATTCATCCAGCAATCAGCACTTGCAGCAGCAGGAACATACTTGGGCGCTTTGGGCTTTAGCGCAAAAAGCTACGGTAATATTTTGGGTGCCAACGACAGAATAAGAGTAGGTGCCGTTGGTTTTTCCGACCGCTTTCGGCAAACATTGTTTCCCTGTTTTCAAAATCATTATAAGGAACTGAATTTTGATTTGGTAGCCGTATCGGATATCTGGAAACTAAGAAGAGAAGAAGGACAGGCATTTTTAAAAAAAGCCATGGGCCACGATATCATTTCGTGTAATAATAATGATGAGTTATACAATGTAAAAGACCTGGATGCAGTGATCATTGCCACTGCAGATTTTCAACATGCGCTCCATTGCATAGAAGCCATGCAGGCAAAAAAAGACGCCTATGTAGAAAAACCATTTGCCGAAACAATGGATGATAATATTGCAGCATTAAAAGCGGTAAAAGCATCTAAACAAATTGTGCAGATAGGTTCGCAGCGCAGGAGTGGCGGAAATTACAAAGCCGCCGCCGATTTTATTCAGCAGGGAAAATTTGGGCCCATCAGCATGGTGGAATTAACCTGGAACGTAAACCAGCCCGGCCGCTGGCGAAGGCCGGCGCTGGTAGAAAAATGTAAAGAAGAAGATACTGACTGGAAACGTTTTTTAATCAATCGCCCTTTTGAAAAATGGGATCCAAGAAAATATTTAGAGTACCGTTTGTTCTGGCCTTATTCATCAGGTATGCCGGGGCAATGGATGAGCCACCAGATAGACACAGTACATTGGTTTAGCGGGTTGCCACACCCACGCAGCGTGGTAGCCAACGGCGGCATATACATGTGGAAAGATGGAAGGGAGAATTGGGATACCACGATGGCCGTTTTTGATTACGGACCGCTAAATGATAACAACAGCGGCTTCCAGGTTTCATTCGCATCCCGTATGCATAATGGCGATGAAAACCCTTCAGAAATTTATTATGCCAATGGCGGCGAATTAAATTTGATTACTAACAAAGTATCTCCAAAAGGCGGCCTTACCGAAAAACTGGCTGCTGCCATGGGCATGAAAGCAAACCTGTTGGCAGAATTATCATTAACAGATAACGCCCCAAAAGTAATTGCATCTGCCAATACCGGTGCCGATCAGTTAACCAGCAACCACATGCGCAATTTTATGGAATGCATTCGCAGCCGCCAGCAACCCAACGCACCTGTTGAAGCCGGTTACAATCATTCTATTGCCACCATCATGACCAATGCCGCTGTTCGCACCGGCTACAAAGCAACCTTTGATGAAACAACCCAACAGGTGATGGTTGATGGGAAGCTGTTTAAGTATTAATTGGCAACTAACATTGAATTAGGTTGCATTGTGGGTACTCCACAATTTTTTGGCAAGCCAACGCTATCCTCCCGTAGTCTATGCCGCCCATTTCGCAACAGGCGGCATAAAAGGTATTGCCCATTGCAATACGCTTACTCGCAATTTGGATAAAGTATCGCAGCGCCGCCAACTTTGGGTCGAAGAGAGATTCAGAGGGTCTAAAATCTTTTTTACCTGGGGAACCGCAAAATGCACGCTACTTTGAAAAATGGCAACACGTAATAATGTAAATCCCTATATTTGCAACCACATTGCAATTAAGTTGAGGCTAAAAAGAAAATATAAAACAATTATTGCTGCAATCATGCTGGCGCTATACGCCTTTATTGCAACCCCCGTTTCTTACTGGCATCATCATAATATTGAAAATTCTTCTACTTCAAAAAAGCAACATCAGCAAACAATTCAAAAATCATCTATCATTAGTATAGATGCAAATTGCAAAATATGTTCTCATCATTATTCTGTTTTTAATGATGATGCAGTAAGGCTAATTATTTCCTCAAATACACAGTTATCCTCATTCAATGGCTTCTTTATTGTAAAAGATATACCCAACCCCGGCTACAGCCAATCCAACAAGGGACCTCCTTCCCTATTATAGCTCCCTTTTTTCAGTCGCTCAATTTAAAGGCTGGATTCTTTTTGTTTCATTCCCAAATACAATTTTTTGTAACGCCTGTCTTACAAACGTTGCAGCCTGGTAAACAATACAAGATCATTGCTCCTCTAAGCAATCTTGCGCCGAACATTGTTTCAGAGCATATGCAAAAGAAGCGGATGCCGAAATAAAGAGGTGGTTTAAAGATTATCCAAGGGATGATGAGGCTTTACACAACATAAAAAAACATGGACGGTGATTTTTTAAAAATATTTTTTTGACATGATATTAAAAATAGACTTAGACAAAGTTGGCATTGCCGCATCCTCTATATGTGCAATTCATTGTGCATTATTACCGGTATTATTTACAACGCTGCCCTTGATGGGTGTAGAACTGTTAGAGAATGATCAGGTTGAAATCGGATTTATTTTTTTCTCCCTGATGGTGGGTTGTTTTGCTTTATACAACGGCTATAAAAGGCATTACCACAAAACATTGCCATTGTTTGTCTTCTTGGCAGGTATAGCACTGTTATTAATTGCCCATTTTTTAATGAAAGAAAATTGGGAAACAATCGTAAAAATAACTGGTGCCGCTACTATAATTATAGCACATATCCTCAACTGGCGTTTTTGTAAACATTGTACAATTTGTACCTAAATCACTTTGAAGTCGATAAAAATAAATGCTGTGGTTATACAACTAACACAATTTGAAAGAGAACAAAGATCCATTGAAAGTTAAAAAAGGTTTTAAATGAAATTAATTATAACGATACTGTTTGCATCATTCATTTATGGTACAGCAATTTCCCAGAACTGTAGCATCTCTTTCACCGGCCATGTAGAAGATGCCGATACAAAAGATAAACTACCCGGTGCTGTAGTTACACTTAAAGAAACAGGTATGCAGCTCGTTACCGATGAAAAGGGTGACTTCATTTTTAAAAATTTGTGTAGTGGCGAATATACTTTACTGGTTAGTCATATTAGTTGTGATTCCGTAACAAAAAAAATAAGCATCTCCAGGAATTATCATGTTGACATTTTTATGCCACATGCCAGGAGAACATTGGGTGACGTAGTGGTAGAAGCTAAAATAGGAATGGCCAATACAGGTTTTAAAAAAGAACTTTCCCGTAGGGATCTCGAAGAAACAAAAGGACTTTCACTGGCAGAAGCCTTGAGCAAAATAAATGGTATAACCATGTTGCAAACAGGTTCTACCATTTCTAAACCTGTTATACACGGCTTACACAGCAGCCGCATTCTCACCATCAACAATGGCGTGCGGCAGGAAGGCCAGCAATGGGGCAACGAACATGCGCCAGAAATTGACCCTTTTATTGCAGATAAATTAATTGTACTAAAAGGAGTAGATGAATTGAAATATGGCTCCGATGCCATTGCCGGTGTAATATTGGTGGAACCAAAACCTTTGCGAAGCACACCCGGATATTCTGCTGAGTTTAATACCGCCTACTTTACAAATAACAGGCAGTATGTAATGTCTGCTTTGTGGGAACAGCAATTAAAAAACCTGCCCGCCTTTCGCTACCGCATTCAAGGCACATTTAAAAAAGGAGCTAATGCCGCCACACCGGGGTACAGGTTAAACAATACCGGAAGTGAGGAAAAGAATTTTTCCATTACTGCAGGATGGAAAAAAGAAAAATTTAATACGGAACTATTTTATAGCCAGTTTGCAACCAGGTTAGGCATATTTAATGGTTCGCACATAGGCAACCTTACTGATTTGCAAAATGCAATTGCATCATCAAAGCCAGACGATGTTTTCCTTGGAGAAATGACCTATCAAATACGGAGGCCCTCCCAGGAAGTTACGCATCATCTCCTAAAATCAAAATCTACTTTTTACAAAGGCGAACACAAATTCAATGTGTTGCTTTCCGGCCAGTTTAATCGCAGAAAGGAATTTGATGTGGTAAGAAGCAGCAGCAATACCAGGCCGCAATTAGATCTGTCTATTCTCACATTATCACAAGATATTAGCTGGGAACCTCCTAAGAGAAATAATTTTAGCGGGGTGGCTGGCCTATCCATGATGCAACAGGATAACAGCTACAGTGGCCGCTATTTTATACCAAACTATTTTGCTTATACATTTGGTGGTTACTTTATAGAAAAATGGAACAAACAGCATTGGGAACTACAGGCTGGTATCCGCTTCGACAATAAGAGCATCAACACCAGCAGGCTAAAGTTCAACGGCGACACCCTCAATTATGATTTTAATTTCTCCACCCTTGCTTCCTCTTTTAATACCATCTACAAGGCATCCGATAAGTGGCGTCTCAATCTTAACCTCAGCCTGGCTAGCCGTGCCCCTTACGTAAATGAATTGTTAAGCGATGGCATTCATCACGGAACGGCCACTTACGAAAAAGGAGACATCACGCTAAAGCCTGAAAAATCATTCAATATTTCAACCGGGATCAATTTTGAAAATACTGCCAAGACTTTCAATTTCGACCTGTTGCTGTACGCCAATTCTATCCGTGATTTTATTTACCAGCAACCCAGGCCTGAAAATCCTGTATTGACAATTGCCGGGGCCTTTCCATTAATTGAGTACCAGCAGACGGATGCTTTACTAACTGGTTTTGATGCATCAGCGTCTGTGAAACCGCTCTCTAATTTTGAATGGGAATCTAAATTATCTGTTTTGTATGCCAGGAATACTTCCATTAAAGACTGGTTGATTCTTATGCCGGCAAACAGGCTGTCTAATGAAATTACTTACTCATTTAAAGATGCCAAAAAGTTTTCTGATAGTTATGTGGCTGTTGAGTTTTTAAATGTAATGCAACAAAAAAATACGCCTGATGAACGCAATGGAAAGCAGGATTATAAGGCTCCGCCGGGTGCATATCACTTGCTAAATTTCAATGCGTCGTCTGCTGTATCATTGGGGAAAACAAAAATTACCATTGGCATCGGAATACGAAATGTACTGAATACGGCATACCGGGATTATTTAAATACCATGCGGTATTTCATAGATGAAACGGGCCGGAATATCAGCATAAGGGTAAAAGTGCCCTTCAACCATGTGTATCATTAATCAATAAATATTTTTAACTAAAAACAAAAGAAAATGAAAACGAAAAGAATAGCACTGGGTGTGCTAATGGCAACTGTTCTGATGACATCGTGCAAAAAAGACAAGCCTGAAGAAAATGAGGAAGAAGTAATTACAACGATGAGACTAACCTTTGTTCCTGTTGGTGCGGGCACTACTGTTACTTACCAGTATGACGATTCGGATGGGCCGGGTGGAGCGGCACCAACACAGCAGGAAATTGTATTAGCTCCATCTAAAACTTACAATGTTACTGTACAGTTACTAAACAAAACAGAAACACCTGTAGAAGATGTTACTTTGGAAGTGCTGGGCGAAAAAGAAGCACACCGTTTTTACTATGAACCAACGGCTGGTAGCAACATTACCGTTTCCGGCCTGGATACCGATGCTAATGCTGTGCCACTCGGCGTAACCAGTATGTGGGCAACCGGCGCAGTAGCAACCGGTAAAGTAAAAGTGACGCTTCGCCACTATGCAGGCATCCCTCCTAACAAAGCCGTTGGCGACCCTGTTAGCAGTTCTAAATCGGCTACTGATATTGATGTAGAATTTAATACAAGGATTCAGTAATCTTCAAATCCAAGGGAAGACGGCACGCCTGTCTTCCCTTTTTTTATGTACACAGCAGAAGAATATAAAATGCCGAATCCTTCTCCAGTTGCTTCCCCACTGCCGTTGCCCCGGCCGCACTTTCGCTCCATCCGTTAAAAGAATGTTTGCCATTGAAGTGATGGTAGCATCTTGTTAGAAAATTCCTGTACACCGAGCAACATATCCCCCGAAGCTGTGGCCACCATTTTAAGGTCTCCGTGTGCGTGGGTTTCTTTTTTACTGGCACCCTAACCAGTATAGTCCGGCAATGCAACCAGCCACCTCATTGGAGCTTTTCCAATAATGACGAATATATCCCGGTAATGCACAATTTGTCCGGTAAAAAGCAGAGAATGTACAGGGTTATGCCGAGTTCCTACTCACTAAAAAAAAGTTCGTTCCCCAATTTTACGGTGTAATTACCCTCGCTTACACAATTCCCTAAGTTAAAAGTTAAACTCTTTTTTAAACCAATAAAACAATTTACCATGACAATCGATTTTCGTCCTCAGGCAAAGCTTGTAGCCTTGCTTTGCATGTTTTTTCCTATTGCGGGCATAAGCCAAACAAACAATTTAATTTCCACCCACCGGGTATTTCCGAAAATGGACAAAGTGTTGGAGTTTGAAAAAGCATTGGCAGACCATGCGCAGAAGTTCCACAAGGGCACCAGCCATTGGCGTGTTTTTGGGATACAGTCCGGGCCAGATATGGGCGGCTACCACGTTAGCGAAGGACCAACAAGCTGGGAGGCTGAAGACAGCCGGGGTGATTTGGGTACGGAACACACTTTAGACTGGAATAAAAAAGTAGCCATCTACTTAACGGACAGGCAATCGGGCGGCTACTCCGTTTACCAGGATTCGTTAAGCACAGTGTCGCTCGGCGATTTTTCTGATAAAATTAATATCACTCATGTCTACCCTAAAATGGGCATGAGTAGCAAGGTAGAAGACCTGATTAAGCAACTAAAAAAAGCCTGGATGGCGAACGGAACTACGGTAGCAGTGTATGCAGCAAGTTCTTCGGGAGAAGCGCAGTATACATTGGTAACCCGTTATAAGCAGGGGTTAAAAGAAAGAGCAGTTGGGTTTCGTAAACCCTTTAAAGAAACCTTTGAAACGGTTCACGGTGCAGGCTCCTACGATCAGTATTTAAAAAACGTAGGCGATTTTTCGGTGAATAGCTGGAGCGAATTACTTTTTCTGCGTACAGATTTGAGCTCAAAATAAACCCTGATAAACTTTAAAGTCCTCAGGGGAAAACAATCCCTTGAAGACTTTATTAAAAAAACACAACGTTAAATAGCCCATCGTGCATTGACGATGATTTGTTCTATCAACAACTGCCCTCTACAAATTTTTACCCTCCTAAAAAAATGACTAATCACTTAAATCAAAGCATATGTCAAAATTATTTTCGCCACCCACTCTTCTTATGCTAAGTTTTATATGCTTCACTACATGTAAATATGCAGTACCGCCGGAGCCAGTGCATGCTGCCAGTAACTCTTCTACAGATGCACCTGAATATTTTTTGTTACGACCTGAAGTGGAAAAAATGTTTGGGTATTCCCATGCCGTAAAGATTGGCGACGATATCAAAATATCAGGAGCGGTGAGCATGGATGACAAAGGCAATCTTACCGCACCAGGCAATATGGAACAGCAAATGAAGAATTGTTACAGCGACCTGGAAAAGATATTACAACATTACGGCTACAGCTTTGACGATGTGGTGGTAGAAAATGTTTTTACCACCAATATGGCGGAGTTCATCAATGTTTCAACCTTTAGAAGTTCTATTTACAAAAAACAGTTTCCCACAGGTACATGGCTGGAAGTGAAGGGCCTTGCCTTACCTGGACAGCTGATAGAGATAGATATGGAAGCCCATAAAACAAAATAAAAAAGGATATGCCGGCAGAAGAAGTGCCGCTTCCTATAGGTTCAACAAGCGATTGTTGAATTAATATATTAAACCAAAATATGCATGCCTGCACAATCTGTTTTAAGTCCAACCAGTAAAGCGGAAAGAATTAATTCGTTGGATGCCATAAGGGGTGTGGCCCTTTTGGGCATTTTACTGATGAATATTATCGGGTTCGGTTTATATAAAGCCTATTATGATCCAACTAACTCCGGCGGAGCTACAGGTTGGGACTTTAAAGTTTGGTGGATCAATACCATGTTCTTTGAAGGCACCATGCGGGGCATGTTCTCAATGTTGTTTGGTGCAGGAATTGTTTTATTTAACAGCCGCACGGTAAACGGCTTGCCATCCATTGAAGTAACGGATGCATATTACAGGAGAACACTCTGGCTGCTGCTGTTTGGCGTTATTCATGCCTATTTACTATTATGGGCCGGTGAGATTTTATTTCCTTATGCTGTAGTTGGCCTTGTTGCCTATAGTTTTAGAAACCTGGCTCCCCGTAAACTGATCATAGCAGGCATAGTCATGTCCACCATACTTACTGCCTTAAATGTAAAAGATTATTATAAAGCGGAAAATGCCTTTGCATCTTATACAGCTGCACTAAAAGCGGAAGATTCAAACGGCAGCCCTGCCGGTAAAAATAAAACAGCGATGTCAGAATGGGAGACCATAGTGGCTGATAAAAAAGCAACCCCCGAAGCGTACAATGATTTAAAAACAGCATACAGCAAAAGCTACTTCAGTATTGTATGGTACAGGTCAGCCATCATTCAAATAAGGCAAAGTGTGTGGGTTTACCGCATGTGGATTTGGGATGTTTTTTCTATGCTGTTATTTGGGATGGCTTTTTTTAAAAATGGAATTTTTAAAGCAGAAAAATCAACCCGCTATTATATAGCGATGGTGCTGGGAGGATATCTGATAGGGGTTGCAACCAACTACTGGGAGACCACTTACCTTGTTGAAAACAATTTTTCAATACGGGCATTTTACCTGACAGATATTACCCATGAACTAGGCAGGGTTCCTACTACTATTGGTCATGTCGGCCTCATTATGCTTTTCATTAAATCAGGAATACTTCCTTTTTTGCAGAAAGCTTTAGCAGCGGTGGGGCAAATGGCCTTTTCCAACTACATCATGCATACTATTATCTGTGTTACCATATTTATGGGCTTTGGTTTTGGCATGTATGGAAAACTTCAGAGACACGAGTTATATTATATCGTTTTCTGTATCTGGATTTTTCAATTAATCGCAAGCCCTATCTGGTTAAAGTATTACCGTTTTGGTCCATTGGAGTGGGCGTGGAGGAGTTTAACTTATTGGCAAAGACAGCCTTTTAAAAAATAAAATGGCATTAACTAACGCTACTTGAAAAATGCTTTATTATTTTTTCAACAAAAGAGAATGGATCAAAGGGAAAGACTGTAATTGAAATGCTAAAGAGTGCTAGTATACGCTGGCAGCATAAGTTTCTACCTCCAATAAGGGTTATGAAAAAAATCGTATCACTCACTGTAACGTTGGCATTTATCGTGTGCACGCGGGCCGGGGAAAGCACAGTATTTAAAATTTAAATGGCCTGGAATTAATTACAAAATCAACTGTATTAAAAAAAATGACTACCAATACGATGACTGTAAAACTGCCAAGGATAGAATCTATTGATTTGCTTCGTGGCTTTGCTATTGTATTGATGGCGCTGGACCATGTACGGGATTATTTTCATGCAGATTATTTTTTTTACGACCCGGCCGATATGCAGCAAACAAATGGAGCCCTATTTTTCACCCGGTGGATCACACATTTTTGTGCGCCGGTGTTTATGTTCCTGGCTGGCACTTCCGCATTTTTGGTGGGAGAAAGAAAAACAAAAAATGAATTGGCTGCTTTTTTATTAAAGCGTGGCTTCTGGCTCATGTTGCTGGAAACTGTAGTGATCAACTTTGCATGGAGTTTCAATCCGGCCTATCCATTGTTCAGGCTACAGGTAATTTGGGCGCTGGGCTTGGCCATGGTTATCATGTCGGCGGTTGTGTACTTACCACCCAAATTTATCCTGGCCATTGGCTTAATCATTTTATTTGGTCACAACCTGCTCGATAATATCCATGCAAGCGGCAATAGTTTCATGGATATTTTATGGGGGCAGTTGCATGAACGTAAAAGGTTCATCGTTGGAGACCGTCTTGTAGCTACCGGCTATCCCATTCTCCCATGGTTTGCTATTATGGCATTGGGTTATTGCTTTGGCAATTTCTATAAAAAAGGAAAGGATGCAGTGTGGCGTAAAAAATATTTATTAATCATCGGCAGCACTGCAATAGCTCTTTTCCTGCTGCTTAGAGGCATAAACAGGTATGGCGATATGAGCCCGTGGGCCATACAGCGTACGGCTGTGCTAACCATTTGTTCTTTTTTAAATGTCAGCAAATATCCGCCATCATTATTGTACAGCCTCATGACACTCGGCCCTGCATTGATACTGCTGGCGCTGATGGAAAGACCATTGAACTGGCTGAATAAAATGGTCATCGTATTCGGGAGGGTGCCGCTGTTCTTTTATATACTTCATCTTTTTCTTATTCACGGCCTGGCAACCATTGCGGTCGTATTAAGCGGAAGGCCATGGACGGACATGGTTACCATCACAAACTTAAATGCGAAAGACAGCCCATGGTTGCAAGGCTATGGCTTTTCATTATGGCAAACATATCTCGTGTGGCTGTTTGTGGTGGCGCTGCTGTACCCA
>JBBSJJ010000108.1:0-11854 GCA_038257335.1 Chitinophagales bacterium
AATTAAAATCCTGTTACTGTTATCAACAGCCACCCCACCTTCAAGGCTTACCGTTATTTGCTGCTCTTCTGGTAAAAAATTGGCAGCATCCGCCACTTCGTAGGTCAGCATCAATTTAAGGGAAGCAGTCACTTCTCCCTTAATAGTAATAGGTAAACTAAGGCTTACACCATCCCTTAGAATTTTTTTATTGTTCTCAAAAATAGGATCCTTGTAGTCTTCAAATGCCGGGCTGATGGCAGGCGCTCCTTGGGAAACAGCAGCATCTTTTATAACTATATTGATTCCAGTCAAACCATCTGCATCATCCTTTGCATAAATGTGAAAGCCTTTTTTCAAAGCACCCTTGATGGTAAGTTCGTAGCTATTGGCACTCTTACGGACAGCACTTGCCTGCCACGACACCAGGCTATCTTGGGCGGAAACGGTAAATGAAAACAACAAAAATAATAGAAAGGAGCAGGTAGTGATGATGATACGCATGAACCAGAATTGTGAAATAAAAAAAATCCCGATTAAAATCGGGATAAGAACAAAATTATAAAATTATTTACCGTCTATTTTTACTGAAAACGGAATTTCTTTTGGGGGAAGGCACTTTCTATCGTTACACACCATGTAGTTGATAGAACCTTTTACAACAGTAGCCACAGAGGTTTTAAGTTTAACCCTTTGCACAAAGCTTGCTTTATTACTGTAAAATTTTAGCACAGAACCAAAATTTTCATCAAATTGCTTTTCTAATTTTCCATCTTCCTTTACTTTTCCATCTAGCTTTATTAAAGGGTTTTTGGTAAAGCTTAAAGAGGTAGGTTCCGGCCCTTCGCCTGCATCCTGTGCGTATAAATGCCATTTAGGATCTATGGCAGCTGTTATGTAGATATCATAAGTTTTATCTGAAACCTTTTTTGCTGTATAAGCCCATTTGATAGGATTTTCAATTTGAGCAGAAACTGTTCCTACAAAAACAAGCGAAAGGATAGAGAGGTATAATTTTTTCATTGCTAAAAATTGAGTTGTAATAGTGAATGGCAAATTTATTATACTTACGAGCTACTTCGCTTTTTTGGATGTTAAATGTCCTTAAGAAATGCCGAAAAGCCTGTTAAATACCTGCAATCCATCTGTGTTACCAAGGCTGCTGTTGCAAGCCCTTTCGGGGTGGGGCATCATGCCATAAACATTGCCTGCGTTATTGCGAATGCCGGCAATATTGTTTAGCGTACCATTAGGGTTTGCCTCTTCATCTATCGAGTCATCTGCAGAACAGTAGCGATAGAGCACCTGGTTGTTGGCGTCCAACTGCTGCAATACTTTTTCACTTGCGTAATACCTTCCCTCTCCATGTGCTATGGGAATTTTCAGCGCTTTACCTGCCGCATCTTTTATATATACATTTTTACAAATAAATTTTTGGTTGGCATTTCGCAGCAAAATACCCGGTAGTAAACCGCTTTCGCATAATATCTGGAAGCCATTGCACACACCTAACACTTTACCTCCACGATTAGCAAATTCAATTACACTCTGCATCATAGGACTAAAACGGGCTATAGCACCGCAACGTAGATAATCGCCATAACTAAAGCCGCCGGGAAGTACAATACAATCCTCAGTAGAAAATTGGCTAATGTCTTTGTCCTTATGCCAAAGTGGAACTACTTCCTGCTTCAAATCTGTTTGAAGAGCTTCTATCATGTCCCTGTCGCAATTGGAGCCGGGAAAAACTACCACACCAAACTTCATAAAATCTGTTTTATTGATGAGAAGCGCAAAAATACGATTACAACAGGACTTATCAGGTGAAATAACCAATTGCAACAGCAATGGCCACCATTACCCAATGTAGTATGCGTGGGAACCATTTTTTATCGGGATAGTAAAAAGCACTTGAAATAAGCAGTGATAAAGGCACAGCGATCAGTATCCAATTGCCAAAGTTGCCGGCAGAGTTTACAAAAGGTACCAATAATCCCCCTAGTAAATAGAGGTAAATTAGTTGCCAGCTCTTTCTTGTTTGTACTATTTGCCTACGCATGTTACGCTGCACAAAGTAAATACCCAACATCATTGCCAATAGCAGGATCACCAACACCGCCATGGCCCACTTACCCTGCTCAAATACAGGGTTAGCCGTAATTGCCCTCGGCAGGCGGTAAGTATTCCACTGCCCGGTAAGAAAGAGCCAGGAAGCGAAAAAATAAAAAGCTGTAGAAATTCCTATCAGGCCTATCAGCCATTCATTCAGTTTAAACGGTCGGGTAATAGCAATTCCCACCATAAACAAAAGTGTAAAAATGATAAGGGGGTAGTAAAAAAAACAAGCCACCCCAATGCTTAATCCAATATTATAAACAGTTGTTTTTACGGTATTATTGTTGTGTAGGGTGCACAGCTTGCTCCAAACCCAAATCAGCACCGTACTTACCATCAGGCTTGCAGACAAAGCAAACCAATCGCCAAACAGCGATGTAATGAGCAGGTAACTCATGCCTATGAGGTAAGTGGGCTTCTGAAACAGGCGTTGGTCGTTCGCCACTTTATTAAACACGATGGCTTGCAGGTACAATAAAATGAAACTAATGATACTGAAAACGATGGATGACCCGGCAAAAACACCTTTCATCCAAATGATGAAAGAACTGTACAATGGCCCGTCGGTGCTTTGGAGTTGTGGTACACGGGGGTTTAAAAAAATGGGCAACTTCAACACCAAACCATACAGCAACAGCAAGAAATTGTTAGAAGGATTATTGGCTTTAAAAGTGCCCGTCACTTTAAGTTGGAGTTAAATGGTTAAAAAATGATACTGCTGCAAAAATGGCGAATTAAACAGAAGGTAAAAAATTTAAGATGCGCAGTAAAAGCCGGCAAAAACAACCCTCAACAAGACGCCGCTTCTACGACTTAAAAATCAACTTTGGCGAAACATATATTTCCCCTGTAAACACAGGGCATGATCATTTGCTTTGCACCCACCTGTTTTGCCAGCCTTGGCATAAATTGATAGCCTCTCTCCCTGGTTTTTAAAGTAGGATACCGGTATAATTTACCGTAGGTGGAAATACTTTGGTTGCTGATGATCTGCGTATTTCTTTCTTTTTCTATAAATAGAAAATTAATTTCACCACCAACGTTCATAGTGCCATAAGAAAGAAAACTGTCATCATCATCATCCGTTTGTTTTTTCAAGATCACATTGCTCCAGCTCATTTTTAAAGAGCTGTCTATGCTCATGATCAGGATATTGTCGTAATAATAACGGATGCTCCGATTATTGTTGAAGCTGTTGAACCGATTGTAACGGTAATAAGGACTGTTCCAGTAATTAAAACTGTTTCCCATAGCATAAGGGTTGCCATAAAGATAATCCCAGCGGTTCCAGGAGTTGTTATTGCCCATGTTTTGGGTAGAGTAATCTTCTGCCACCAACACGTAACCCCCATCTCTTTTCACAAAAATATTTCTAAGAAACAAATTGTCGAAAGCATACCTGTACTGGCCCGATGAATTGATCTTGAACCGGAGAGAATCACCAAAGGGATTAAAAAATGACTTTACAGAATCTGTTTCCTTGCTGATAAGGGCAGAAAAAAGTCCTTCGATGCTACCAGATCTTTTATTCTCGTAATAAAAAGAATTGATGATAAAATTATTGTTCAGGTTGTCAATCTTAATTTGTACCCCGTCTATAAATTTGTTTTGCAAGTTGATGGCCGTAGCCCGGAATGCGTTGGAGCGTAATTTATTGGTAACTACTTCCAGCCCGGCAATATTTTCCCTGGAGCCGGGCTTGGTTTCTTTGGTAAAGAAGATAGTACCGTCGTTTGTAATCTGGAAAGGGCTAAACAGTTCACGCCTGTCATTAAAGGGAATCACGGAACGGGTGCTGTCCTGCAATTGAAGATCCTGGTTATACAGCTTGGTAACTACATGTATCCGGTCGTTTTTCTCATGCAACTTATACACCAATACATGCTTTTTATCTTCGCTAAAAATGGTGCTATAAATATCATTGCCAGACTGGAACCCAACTCTTGTAGTATCAATATTTAAAACGGGTGCCAGCATTTTACCGTTGGCATCCATCTTCATGGCATCGCAATACAGCACAGCATTTCTTTTATATTGATACACCATCAGGAAATAATCAGGATAGGTAACAAAGTCAACATTCAATACTCTTTCCGGAATTTCCTTCAAGCGCTCGTTGCTCAACTCTACCATATCTTTATCAAACACCTGGAGGATATTCTTATCCCGAATATTTTTAAATACTATGAAATTGGCGCCTACTTTTCCTAATATTTCAAAATTAGCATCCCTGGCACTTTCAGAATGAACAACAGAGTAAGTTATATTTTGCGCAAGCAGTGGCTGAGCAGCTATTAACACAAGAGTTGAACAAAGGAGCAGGCTTAATCGTTTCATCTTCAGATACATTTGGATAAATTTACGGAGAAAAAATTTGGCCTTTGCCTTTGTTTAGTTAAAAAACCTTCTTCACTCATCACACAATTAAATAATACTTTTATAATATGGATACATATCTGATTACCGGCGGCACCGGCCTTGTAGGAAAAGCGTTGAGCGCACATTTGGTTTCCAAAGGACACCAGGTTATTGTTCTTACCCGAACACTTCCCAAAGAAACAAAACAAGGCTCCGTAAAGTTTGCATTGTGGGATATAAAAAAGAAAACGATAGATGTGCAGGCACTGCAGAAAGCAGACTACATTATACACCTTGCTGGTGCCGGAGTGGTAGACAAGAAATGGACAGACGCTTATAAAAAAGAAATAGTTTCCAGCAGAACCGAAAGCAGTGCCCTGATCGTAGACAGTCTTTCAAAAAACTCTAACAAAGTAAAAGCCATTGTGAGCGCATCGGCCATTGGTTGGTATGGAGAAGATAAACAAAGTGGTTTTGCATTTACGGAAGCTGATCCTGCAGATGCTGGCTTTCTGGGCGAAACCTGCCAATTGTGGGAAGCAAGCATCGATCGGGCTACAACACTCGGCATTCGTGTATGCATGCTTAGAACCGGCATTGTGCTGAGCAATGAAGGCGGCGCACTAGCAGAGTTTAAAAAGCCTATTAATCTTGGTGTTGCCGCTATACTGGCCAATGGTAAGCAAATCGTAAGCTGGATTCACATTACAGATCTTTGCAGAATGTATGAGTATGCCATTACGAATGAAAAGTTAACAGGATCCTACAATGCAGTAGCTCCGGCACCGGTGAGTAACGAGCAACTCACCTTAAAACTTGCCAAGCTGGTAAAGGGAAGTTTTTTTATTCCCATGCATGTGCCTGTTTTTGTATTGAAATTAATGATGGGCAACAGGAGCACCGAGGTACTTAAGAGCACCACTGTAAGTTGTACCAAAATTCAACAAACAGGCTTCACGTTTTTATATCCTGGCATAGAAGCGGCACTGCAAAATCTTACCAACGAGCCGCCAAAAAAAGACTAAAGATCAGACTCAATAAATCGCTTGCGGCTGAGCCAAATAAAAAGGGCGAGGTAAAACACCGCAAAGCCAATAACCACCCAGTAGTAATCGGTTGGCAGTGCAGATTTAGCCAACGATTTTAAAGGATTGTCGGGAAAAGTGAGCAAGCCATCGGAAGCATTCATGGGCAGGTAGTCGCCCATGCTTCCCAGGTCTGCAACGCCATCTTTTTTTAGTTTCATGCTCCATACATCCAGTAATTGAGAGATAATATTTTCTGCACCCAGGTAAATAAAATAAAGACCAATGGCAAAACCAGTGCGTCTAATGAGTACCGATACCAGCACTGCAATCATGTTGTAGGAAAAAGATTTTAATAAGAAATATCCCACATGGTCAAAGCCGTTCAGAGAAAAGTCAGTGCCGGAGAATAAGGCAAACCCGGCGGCAGTAAGGAGCACCAAAAATGTACTTACGGTAGAAATGATCAATGCCAACATCATCTTTACAGCAATAAATTCTTGCCGGCTCCATCCATCTATGATGTTTTGCCTGCTGGTGCGAAAACTAAATTCGTTGGTTATCAAAATAATGATCATCAAGGCTGGCAAGATCAACAAAAACCCGGTTGCATAACTGGTAGTTTGCCAGGTATTCTCAAAAGTGTAAGGATTAAAAGCAGAAACAAGACCCACTGGTTTGATGTTGCTTACAATATTTTTATTAACGCTGTACACTATATAGTTGGTGAGCACAATACCCACTACAAAAAATATGCTGAGCACCTTAAAGGCAGTGTAGTGCTTTATCTTAAGCCATTCTATTTTTAATAAAGATTGCATGCTGGTATTTTTGTTGGTAAAAAAAGCTTGTTTGTTTTAGGAAGGGCTAAAGCTTGCCGGCTGGCAACTCAATTGGTGAGCTCAAAGAATTTGCTTTCCAGGCTTTTCTTTTTCATTTGCAAATGATTTAGCGTAACGCCTTTGTTAAAACAAAATGAATTGATTTGTGCAAGGTTTACCTGCCCCCGTGGATAGTACAAACAAATACTGCTGCCCTCCCGGGTCTTCCTTACCACACCGGGCAGCCCATTGAGAGCAATGTCCAGTTCGTGCAGGTTTTCAGCGGCTAGCTCCACGATATCTTCGTGCACAAATATTTCGTTCACATTTCCAGAAGCCATCAAATCACCTTGTTTTAAAATGGCCACATGCGTGCACACTTTTTCTACTTCATCCAGCAAGTGGCTGGCCATGATGATGGTTTTACCATCCTTTGATAATTTTTTGATCAGGTCTCTTATTTCTGCAATGCCCACAGGATCCAATCCATTTGTCGGCTCATCAAACACCAGCACATCGGGATTGCCAAGCAGGGCAGCACCAATGGCCAGGCGTTGTTTCATTCCTAAAGAGTAAGAACTAAACGGAGAATTTTTTCTCTGGGTGAGGTTCACTACTTCCAACACCCGATCTATATCATCGTGACCATGGCCTTTGATAGCAGCTGCTATTTTTAAGTTTTGAACAGCGCTCAGGTAATGGTAAAAATTGGGCGTTTCTAATAAGGTGCCAATATGCTTGCGGTGTGCATCTGTAGGCTCTTCATCAAAAAGCCTGTAACCGCCTCCGCTGGCTTTTAACACACTCATGATGATACCCAGCAAAGTGGTTTTGCCACTCCCGTTGGGACCTAAAATTCCAAACACGGTTCCTTCCGGCACTTCAAAACTAATTCCCTTCAAAGCCCGGATGGCTCCGTAATTCTTAGATAAATTGTCAACAGCTAGTATGGGCATCCTGGTAAATATTTGTGATGGTCAAGATAACAGATTTTTGCAGGCGACAAAAAAAATAAATGATAGGTGGTTTCTATACTGGTAAATGTTTATCGTGCCATACCGAACTAAACTCGCCGATAAGCGCACTGCTGTTACGTTTAGAGAACCTGGAAGCCAGTTGCAAATCATCGATATCCCTTTGCAATACTTTCCTATAAAAAGGGTTGAGCGTGCCGCCCTTGGTTGCAGGGGCTGCAGCAGGATCGTATTGGTACTGCACATCGGTGATGGTGCCTCGTGGATACATGATGCCCGGAGCACCCTTACCCCTGATGTCTAAATCCATTGGGTGGTCTAGCCCGAGTGTGTGCCCGAACTCGTGAGCGGCAGTGGTAGAATTGTGTAGCAGGTTATCGAGTTTGAAGTAACCAGTGTTGCAGCCGAGGCCATCCACAAAAGATATATCGAGGTTAGAATAAGCTTCTACCCTAAAATAATTATTGCGGGCCTCATCATTCTCGTTAATATCTACGGGTTGCAAGGAGGGCGCATACAGGCCTGTTATTTCAAACTGCAACCTGTAGGGAACCGATTGCAGGAATACAGTTGCTGCTGGCTCGTTCCAATGACTTTCGATATCGTCGGCCACCTGCCTGCTCAATTCCGCATTGGCGGCTTCACCATATAAAATAATGGTGGCCCGCAGGTAAATCAGTTGATGCTCTTGGTCAAGTTCCGCAATACCCATGTCAGTTTTTTTGTCGCTTTTTACTTAACGAATTTATAAAAATGATGAAGCTGTTCTATGCCTTGCCTGCGCTAAACCACCGGGGCATAAAGTTTTGCTCTATGAAAGTGACTGTTCGATGATTTTTATTTTGGCTTTCAATTCAGGGATGTCTTTGTTTATAATCTCCCACACTAAATTAGCATCAATGCCAAAATATTCATGCGTAAATACATTCCTCATCCCTACTATCTGCGCCCATGCAATGTCTGAAAATTTTGATTTTAAATCCCTGGAAAGATGGTTACTGACTTCTTCAATTATTTGCATTTGCTTCACACAGGCAAAACGCATCATGGAGTTTTCAATAAACTTTGGGAAGTCTACGTGTACGAGGTATTTTTCAATTTCTTCAATTGCTTCAAGACTATGCCTAAGCCTGGCTTTGTCACCTAATTCACTTCGCATAAATTAGTTGTTTTTCACCATCAACCATTGGCTTGATGTATTTGGATATCCCTTCTGACGAAACCAAATCAACTTTATTATTTAATAATTTCTCAAGGTCAAGCTTCATCTGAATAAACTGAAGCCCAATTTGCTGGCTGTAATCCATGTCTACGAGAATGTCGATGTCACTGTGACTGTCAGCATTACCACGCACGTAGGAACCAAATAGATACGCTTTCAAAACCGGGCGAGTCTTGAAATACATTTTGATCGATTCTATCTCGATACTATTTAAGGTCATAAAACAAATTTACAAAACTTATAAGATCGGTCTCCCATGCGGATACAATTCAGATTGTCGCATCCACGAAGCGTTCCCCAATGAACGCCCGAACTAATTTTTCGATATAGTCTACCCACGAAACGTTCCTTCGGAACGACTTATGGCGTAGAAAATGAATGTATCGACTTCCTTCGTTCCGTGGGAACGTTTTGTACTTAAGCGACAATTTGAAATGAACCCCACGATGCCACTAACATTGGTAGCCTGCTTACAAAATAGAGTCTCACGATGTATTGCGCAGATTGCTTCAGGACTTTAAATGCACGATCCTACTGCAAGCCAACTCTATAGCATTAAAATTACAACGTAGTGATCCGATAAAAGTCCTATACCCTATCAAATTATAAGTTACCAAATTGCGCATTGTATACCATAAACAATAATTAGTCGTTTATTTGCTCAAACAACCACTCAACTAACTCAACAACTTATGCAAGAAACAAATTTACTGGACAATGTATTTTACCCTTACAACTTCAGTTTTAAGATTGGCACCATTCACAACGATTTTACGGCAAAGGATGCAACGGGCAACACCAAAGCATTTGTAAAACAAAAGATCTTTAAACTAAAAGAACATGTAGAAGTGTTTACAGATGAAAGCCGCACAGAGATCCTGTACAATATCCGGGCAAATAAATGGCTGGATTTTAATACCACTTACAGTTTTACCGATGCTGGCGGTCAATCGGTAGGCAGGCTTGCCCGCAAGGGATGGCGTTCATTATGGAAGGCATCTTACGAATTGTACGATGAGCAGGATCAGCAAGACCTGGTAATTCAAGAAAAGAATGCCTGGGTAAAAGTGATGGATGGCATACTGACACAAATTCCGGTTGCCGGTCTCTTAAGCGGTTACCTTTTTAACCCAAGCTATACAGTGAAGCGTCCCGATGGTACACTCGTAGCTACTTTCTCTAAAAAACCTTCCTTCTTCGGCCGCAAATTTGAACTTACGCAGGATGCTTCTTTTGAAAAAGGCGAAGAGCAGCGCATTCATCTTGGCCTGATGATGATGGCTTTGCTGGAAAGAAGGCGTGGATAATTACGACACTTTCATAAAACATAAAAAAAGGGGCTGTCTCCAAAGGAAAATTTCACACAACGAAACAAAGGAGGCAAAGAAACAACGATCATTTATTAAACGAATTCTTTGTACACTTTGTATTTCTTTGCGCTCTTTGTGTGAAATCACTCGCCTTTTGAGACAACCCCGTTTTACTCTATATACTTTAAATTAGTTCCGCAAAGGCTTGCCACTTTTTAAAATACTTTGTATCCTTTCCAGGGTTTTCTTCTCTGCCGTGAGGCTTAAGAAAGCTTCCCGCTCCAAGTCCAGAAGGTATTGCTCGCTCACGGCTGTTTGCTCACTCAAGTCGCCGCCACACATTACGTAAGCCAGTTTTTTAGCAACGGTTACATCATGATCGGTTGCATAATTGCCCCGCCACATGCCATTGATACCTGCATGCATCGCACCCAGTGCAGTGCGGCCGAGCACTTTGATGTCGTTTCGTTGCACAGGCATTACATATCCATCTTCGTATAAACTGATTACTGCTTCTTTTGCTTCGGCAATTCTACGGCCGGGGTTGATGCTGATAGCGTCTGTGCCTTTACGGTAGATGCCCATTTCAAAAGCTTCCTGCGCACTCGTAGCCACTTTTGCTGTAGCAATGGTTAAGAAACGATTTTGTAAAGTGATGGTTTCCGGCTCACCCGCATGCATTTCGTCTGCGGCACGCAACACAAATTCTTTGGTACCGCCACCACCAGGTATAACGCCAATGCCCACTTCTACAAGGCCCGTGTAGGTTTCAGCAGATGCAATTACTTTATCGGCATGTAAACAGATTTCGCAGCCACCACCCAGGGCCAGGCCATGTGGCGCCAGCACTACCGGTATAGAAGAATATCGCACCCGCATCATGGTGTTTTGAAACATACGGATGGCCATGTCTATTTCATCGTAGTCTTGCTCTATGGCCAACATAAAGATCATGCCCACGTTAGCACCTGCGCTAAAAAGCGCACCCTCGTTGGCAATCACCAGGCCTTTGTATTTGTCCTCCGCAAGCGAGATTGATTTTTGAATACCTTCCAACACTTCTCCTCCAATGCTTCCCATTTTTGTGTACCATTCAAGGCCGAGCACATCGTCGCCTAAATGATAAGTACGGCAGGCACTGTTTTTCCAAACCGTTTGATTGGCAAAATTTTTCATCACTATAAATGCATCTCCACCAGGAATGATCTTGTAGCTTTTTTCAGCAATGTCGTAGAAATAGCGTTTCCCATTTTCTACTTTGTAAAAAGTTTTTACACCCGCTGCAATCATTTCCTCTACCCAGGCTGCCACGGTAAAACCTGCAGCCTTCATAGCTTCTGTAGTTTTGGCAACACCTAGTGCATCCCAACTTTCAAAAGCGCCTATCTCCCAGCCAAAGCCCGCCATCATAGCATCGTCTACACGGTACACTTCGTCGCTTATCTCTGGTATGCGGTGAGAGATGTAGGAGAAAAGAGCATAATGAAATTGCTTGTAAAATTCACCGGCCTTGTCTGTACCAGCTACCAGGGCTTTCAACCTCGTTGGTAAATCCTCAATGGATTTTGCCGCTTCTACTGTTGCAAACTTTGGTTTCTTTCGAGCTTCGTACTCCATCGTTTGCAGGTTCAGCACTTGTATATCACTCTTGCCATCTGCTCCTTTTACTTTCTTAAAAAAGCCCTGGCCGCTTTTATCGCCCAGCCAGTTTTTTTCTGTCATGCCATTTAACCAACCCTGGATATTAAAATAGGCACGTGCTTCATCTTGCGGACAATTTTCTGAAACGCCTTTGGCCACTTTTACAAAAGTGTCTATCCCCACCACATCAGCGGTGCGAAAGGTTGCAGATTTCGGTCTGCCAATGATGGGCCCTGTGAGAGCATCAATTTCATCGATGCTCAGGCCTATTTTTTCCATGGTATTCATGATGGCCATCATACCAAACACCCCAATACGGTTGGCTATAAAGGCAGGCGTATCTTTTGCCAGTACGGTAGTTTTACCCAAAAACAGATCGCCGTATTTCATCAGGAAGTCAACTACTTCA
>JBBSJJ010000109.1:0-11751 GCA_038257335.1 Chitinophagales bacterium
CAGTTGCCTGTTGATTGCTTCCAGCACCGTGTGCGGTTCGTTTCTTATAAAAACAATTTGCCCAAGTTGCGTGGGTTGTAACTGATCAATTGCGTTCAACAGGCAGGCCCAGCCTTCTTCCCATTTTTGAATGACTTCTTCTTTGTTTTTCAAAACAGTTTCAAACTCTGCATCCCGGTTCCTCCAATCTTTTTCACCATCTGAGGTAAGGAAATTAGTCCACCGGCTTAGCATATTTCCTGCAAGGTGTTGCACTATTATTGCTATACTATTACTGCCCTCACTCAGTAACAGGAAAAATTCGTCACTGTCAAGCTGGGCCATAGCTTTTTCGCCCAGCAATTTATAATTAACCAATATTTTCTTTGTACTGGCAAGGTAATTTTCGTTTGTCATGACAGATAAATTAGGAGTTACCCAATTAACACTTGCAAAAATACAAGGTCTTTACTTGCCGGTCAATTCTTCAATGGCTGCCGCCAGTGGCCTGCTAATGCCATCGCCCTTCCACTCAGGAGATCCAGGTATTTCTGTTGCTTTCAATATTTCCTCTTTGGTTTTTCCGGCTTTCAAAGCAGCGTCTGTAAAAGTCAACAAATTGCCCAGGTAATCTCTAAACAAAAGCACATCGTCTTTCTTTAAAATGGTTTCATAGCCCGTAGCTGCGTGCCCACTTATATACATCGTATTATTATCAAATTTTTGTGTAGCCGTGTCCAGCACTTTTATCCAGTTGCTGATATCTGCCCCGGCGGTTTTATCTACAAAAGGATGGCGGCGGTTAAAAACAAGATCGCCGGTGTGTACAATGTTACTGTGCTCAAAGTGCACGAAGCAATCACCATTTGTATGGCCTGCCCCAAAATAATGGAGACGAATTTTTTCCTTTCCTACTTTTTTGCTCCAGCTATCTGTAAATGTTTCATCAGGGTACAATTGTTTGGCCTCCGTTTTTTGTTTGATGGCGGCGGCTTCCTGGTTTATTTTGCTGTTGGCATGCGCTACCACTTGCTGCACCATTCCCTTAAAAGCAATATTGCCCCCAGAATGATCACCGTGATGGTGTGTGTTGATCAACAATCTAAAAGGCTTTGTGGTTTTCTTTTTAATTTCATCTATCAGGTGTTGCGCAGTATCCGGAAATTGGGAGTCTACTACAACCACGCCTTTTTTCGTAACCATGAAAAGGATGGTGCCGCCTCTTTCTGTAAACATGCCAATGTCATCGGTGAGCATCTTTATTTTCCAGGTTGGCTCTGCAAGTAAATTGGCCAGTGTTTGCTGGTTAAATAAGGCCAGCGCCCCAAGGGTAAACGCCGTCTTTTTTATAAACGATCTTCTTTGCATAAGTTATTGTTTAGATCAAGGTAATTCAAATAATGTTTCGTGCAACATCAGCTGCCATGTATTGATTTGCTCTGTTAACGCCGGTATCAGCTAAAGGTTTACGAATTTAAACTAGTGTTATGTTAAGCGTGAATTGTCCATGGTGAATGGTCAATAGTGAATGGTCAATATTTCCCCCTGTCTGCTTAAGGCAGTCAGACAGGCATTGACAATTCAATGTCGTTTACTTAAGGTATTTGCTCCGTAGGAGCACCCTGTTTATAGAAACATCAACCTGAATAATTTTTCCAGACTCCACAGGAGTCTTCTAAGCACAGGAAGCACCTGCAGAGCTATTAATACAATTAGCCAGGCCATTCTGTAAACAGGAAGCTCCATTGGAGCTTGAGTCAACGACATTGATTGACAATTCAACATTCACAAATCGACATGTCATTTTATCCTTAAGCACCAGCAGCCATTTTAGTATTCCATCTTTCTTAAAGAAGGCGCTTTGAACCATGTAAACACGGCTACGGCAATGGTCATGCTTCCTCCAAAAATTACCGAAGGAACAATGCCCATGAGCTTGGCCATTACACCACTTTCAAACTGGCCCAGTTCGTTGCTGCTATTGATGAACATACTGTTCACACTCATCACCCTGCCTCTTAACTCAGGCGGGGTTTTTAATTGTAAAATGGTACTTCTTATAATCACACTCACGCCATCCATACAGCCGCTGAGCAGCAATGCAAAAAAGGAAAGCCAAAAAGCAGTAGAGAAGGCAAACAAAATAATGCAAACGCCAAAACCGCCCACGGCAAAAAATAGGGTTCGTCCCTGTTTTTTTTGCAGAGGCCTTATGGTGAGTATCGTTACAGTTATGATGGAGCCAATATCTGCCGCAGCATTTAGCCAACCAAAGCCCACTGGCCCTATGTGCAAAATATCTTTAG
This sequence comes from Chitinophagales bacterium, assembly GCA_038257335.1. GTDB lineage: Bacteria > Bacteroidota > Bacteroidia > Chitinophagales > Chitinophagaceae > Ferruginibacter. Next base: position 2,286 of record JBBSJJ010000109.1, read on the forward strand.
CAAAAATGGGTACCAATGCCACAGCACCACCAAAAAGTACTGCAAAAAGATCAAGGGTCATGGCACCAAAAATTTCTTTTGTTTTAAAAACATAGTTGATGCCTTCTTTTACACTTTGCCAGGTTTTTGTACCTGCTTTTTGCAGGATCGGTTTTACTGATAAGAACCTGAGGATAATAAACCCGGTGAGCATCATTGCCAATATCACACAAAAAGTATAGTTGATGCCGACGTATGCAATTAAAAATCCGCCTGCAGCATGACCTGTTATGGAGCCTATGAGCCATGTAGCAGAACTGATAGAAGCGGCAGCAGGTAATTGTTCCAGCGGTACAATCTGGGCAATCATAGCCGAGAAAGTGGGTCCACTAAAAGCACGAATGGCACCTGTACCAGCTATCACAGCACAAATACAAGCGGCCAGCGCTATGGGAGAGAAAAAGCTGGAAGCATGGGACGAAGAGAGGTACATTAGAATACTTATGCAGCCCATGTAAAGAAGGATGCACTTCAACAGGAGTTTACGCTTTTCTGTAATATCTATATAATGTCCGGCGTACAGGGCAAGCGACAGCGCTGGTATAACCTCAGAAAGGCCCACCATGCCGAGGGCCAGCGGACTTCCGGTAAGAAGATAGATCCACCAGCCAATAACAGTACCGGTCATGCGAAGACCCATGATAAAAATAAACCTGCCCGCAATAAAGAATTTAAATTCAGGTATCCCTAGCGGAGCATAAGGATTGTTGCGGGGTAAAATACTTGCCAATGGTAAAATTAATTTTCTTTAAACTTGCTTAATCAGGAAGCACCAGGTAATGTTGCCCGTTTTCGTATTCTTTATCCAGGGCGTCTGTTATCACTTTCAGGTGTGCTTCGTTGCCCAGGAAATCGGCATTGCTGGCATCTACAAACAACGTTTTTATATTGTGTTGCTTTATGTACTGCGTGTATGTTTCCTGCAGGCTGAATAGATAATCATTAGGTATGCCTTGTTCGTACTGCCGGTTTCTTTTTTTGATATTTTCCTGGAGTCTTACAACCGGCGTGTGGAGGTAAATCAAGATGTCTGGCTGAATGATTTGTGGATTGATGATGTCAAATAACTTTTGATACAACCTGAATTCTTCGTCTGGTAAATTTACCTTGGCAAACAACAGGCACTTGGTAAATAGATAATCTGATATGGTAATTTGTTGAAACATGTCTTTTGTTTGCAAAAGATCTTTCAACTGTTTGTAGCGCTCGGCCATGAAAAACAACTCCAGCGGAAACGCATATTGCTCGGGGCTCTCATAAAATTTTGGGAGAAAAGGATTCTCCGCAAACTCCTCCAGGACGATCCTTGCGTTATAATGTTTGCTCAGCAAATGAGCGAGAGTGGTTTTGCCAGCCCCAATATTTCCTTCGATAGTTACAAAATTATATTTCATCCGGGGTGCAAAATAACCGTAAACGATGGATGAGTTGTTAAATTTTTTTCACATTCAGTTGATCTTCGCAATTTTTTAAAAGTTCAAGATTGTTCTGGTTCAGCAGCGGGTGTACAAAACCAGGAGAAAGTTCGTTCAGGGGTATCAAAACAAATCTTCGCAGTTGTATGGCAGGGTGGGGCACAACCAGGTGGGGCAAATCAATAATTTCTTTGTTGAAGTAGAGTATGTCAATATCTATCAGCCGCGGGGCATTTTTTTTAGTGCGAACCCTGCCCATGTCTTGTTCTATTGCTAAGATAATGTCTATGCATTGTGTAGCAGGGAATATTGTGTTCACAACAATCACCTGGTTGATAAAGTCTGGTTGCTGAGTGTTACCCCAGGCCCCCGTTTGGTATAAACTACTCAGCCTGGTAATGGTACCTAGTTTTTCAGAGAGAAAGCCCAATGCTTGTAGTAGGTTTTCTTTTGGGTTATTCAGGTTGCTCCCAAGTAGCAGGTAAGCTTTATTCATTTATTAAAAAGAATCTTTTGTCAAGCTGAAATTTACTGATGGATTTTATTTTTACTTTTTTAAAATCCGCATGATTGGTATTGATAACGAAATTATTTTCTTCCTCTACAATGGCAGAGGGTACTTTTAAGGCAAGTTCAGCACCTGTAGTAACAAAGGATGACCCAATGAATTGGGTATATTCAAGATCCTCTTTCCAGTTTTTCTTCAATTTATTTTTGTGGATGGTTGCTACGCTAAGGTGGTCAGGAATTTCTAGTTTCAACAGCATGTAATCCGGAGGTAGTAGGGTTTTGTCTGCCCTAACCAATATTTCTACAAGTGCCAGTGAAATATTTTCTGTTGCGTAGAGTGCCGCAATGCCAGTACTATTCCATCTGCCGCCAAATAGCTTTGCACCTGTGCCGGTGAGGTCTTCTACGTATTGTTCGGTAGCTAATCGGTATACAATCATGCCAATATACCGTGTTGAATTCTTCCAAGCTGGGTAAGGATCATTTGAATGCCCTCGGCGGAAGTTAATGATTCGAGGGATAGGTTTCCTTCTAACATATTGGGATGGCCCTTCAACCAATTGTAAAAAAGATCGGTAGTACCAAAGGTAATGGTACCCTGCTCCAACACCTTGGCAATTTGCAGGGCCCGTTCTGCATTCATGGGGGCAAATGTGCCATTGCTTTTTGCATAGCGCTGTAAAGTGCGCTCGCTCACATGCAACATGGCGGCCCATTCCCCTTGATTAAATGGAGCAACATCGGCAATTTTCTTAAACTCGTTAAAAGTAAAATCTTTGAGCGAAGGGAGTTTCTTTATAGAATGATACACTGCCATTGGCTCCTCTACTTTACCAATTTTACCTTTAGGCTGGTTTGCATCCGCCCTTGGATTTTTGCTGTCTTTTTTCATACTGCGACTTTTGTCTCACAAACCTACGACATTTGTCTTTTATTTCAAATTTTTCTCCCTCTTTTTTAAATAGCTTTGCAACTTATAAATTTAACTGTTTATGAAGTATAGCCAATTCCAGGCCATGTGGGCTGTTACCAAGGCAAGCTTAAGGTCTATCATGCGCAGCCCCTCGGCTATCGTATTCAGCTTTGTGTTTCCTTTTGTTTTTATTTTGGTATTTGGTTTTATAGGAGATAGTGGTGGAAGGCGAACTTTTAGAGTGGTGCTGGCAGAGGGAGCCGATACCAGTAACCTTCTCTATTCGGCACTGAAAGAAAGTGGCTCCGTAAAATTTATGGAATACAAAGATGCAGAAGAGTTAAAGTTGGATGTTCAAAAAGGAAAGATAGCTGGTAAACTTTTTATTAAGAAAAACACAGAAGGTGGAGCTCCATACAGTGTGAGCATGACCAGCACCAACTCCAGCAACGATAAATGGCCGCAATTAAAAACCTTGATAGAAAGTAAGATAAATGAAGTGAGCGCCAGGCAGTATGCCAATCGGGCCAATTACTCCGATTTTAATTTCGACTATAAAAGAGATATCACCGAGATCAGGCAGTACAAAACAATTGATTTTATATTACCCGGTCAGTTGGGATTTTCGTTACTAAGCTCCGGCGTTTTTGGCGTAGCATTTATGTTCTATAATCTAAGAAGTACATTGGTTCTCAAAAGATTTTTCGCCACACCCATCAGCCGTACTTTTATTATTTTGGGTGAAAGTTTTAGCAGGGTCATTTTTCAAATGATCACAGCCATTGTAATCATTGGCGTTGGTTATTTATTTTTTGGATTTACACTCGTGCATGGTGTGCAAACCTTCTTAGAAATGCTCGTGCTGAGTTTTGTAGGCCTTCTTTTGTTTATGGGTTTTGGGTTTATTGTAAGTGGCCTCGCTACCAGCGATAGTTCGATACCACCTTTTGCCAATCTTATTACATTGCCGCAGTTTTTATTAGGCGGTACCTTTTTCAGTATAGATGCTTTTCCACCATGGCTTCAACCCATCTCCAGGGCCTTGCCCCTTACCCATCTCAATGAAGCCATGAGGAGCGTGGCATTTGAAGGTCATAATTTATGGGATGTTCGCAACGAAATTGGCATTTTGCTTTTATGGACGGTAGCAGTTTATATTGTAGCCGCCAGGGTTTTTAAATGGGAATAATATAATTATGAAAATGAAATTGGTTAAAGGTTTTTTGTTTGCAATTGCTGGACTATTTGCAATGGTTACGCTCGTGTCATTGATAATGCCGTCTACAGTAGTGACCACGCAGTCGGTGGTAATAAATGCAGACCGTTCCAAAATAGAAGCAGCTTTAGTTGACTTCGCACAATGGAAAAACTGGCATCCGATATTCATAAGAGACAGTAGCAGCCTGGTATTGAGTAATCCTGCCTATGGAGTAAATGCTTCTGCCGGGTGGGGGCCGCCTGAAAAGAAAACAAAACTTCTTATCACAAACATTGTGGCAGAGGCTGTAATGATCACCCTTTCCCAGGCCGGAGAAAATCCTGTGAAAAATGCACTCAGTATTTTTCCAATGCAGGATAGCAAGGAGCTCCAGGTAGAATGGTCAGCGGTTACCAAATTAAAATGGTATCCCTGGGAAAAATTCAGCGGCATCTTTGTAAGTCAACTTACGGGGCCGGGTTATGAAGTAGCCTTGAACAACTTAAAAACTTACCTCGAGGCCGGGGAAGCTAACAAGGGAAACTAATTTTTCCCATACTCACCGCCGGAAAATTTTCAAGAGAGGTCGGTATCAACAGCGGATTGCCAGCCACCGCTTCGTTGGCAAGAACAGCAAACAACACAGCTTCCTTCGCATCGGGATTTATATTTTTCTCTGCGGTAGAATGAAAACTTGCAACCTTTACATGCAGCTTTATATAATCCATCAACAGCGGATTGTGCATACCGCCTCCACTTACAAAAATTTTACAGGGTTCCTTTTTAATAACCTCGTTCAATGCATTTACAATCGTCATGGCCGAAAAACGGTTTAGCGTGGCCATAATATCCGCATCGATGGGCCTGGGTATCGATGCTCTTTTCAGTGCCTCCATGAGGTAGCCTGCATTAAAAAGTTCAGGTCCCGTTGTCTTTGGCAGTGGTTGCTTTAAAAAATCGTTTTGCAACAACGCTTCCAGCAGTGCTCCGTTCACAGTTCCTAGCCTGCCTAATGTAGCATCTTCATCATAATGGCTGCCCACAAAATGTTCCTGCATAAAACCATCCATCATCGTATTGCCCGGTCCTATATCCGAACTAAACATCTTTCCGGACGCAGCGTTTTTCGGTAGAAAGGTAAAGTTGGAAATTCCTCCAATATTCAATAACACAACATTGGTACTATCGTCGGAGAAAAGGATGTAATCGCCATAAGCAGCCAGGGGTGCGCCTTCTCCGCCCGCTGCAAGGTGCTTCTGTCTAAAATCGCTGAGCGTAATGATGCCGGTACCTACAGCAAGGTGGTCACCATCGCCTATTTGTAAAGTGCCATTACCAAATTTATCCAGGCCATGCAGAGAGAGTGGAGCATGATAAATTGTTTGTCCATGGCTGGCAATAAGATCCACATCTGCCGCATCAGTTTCCCATTTCTCCAGGCAATCATTTATCATCCTCGCATGTTCGCCGGCAATCCATTCATTCAGCAAACACAGCTTCTGTAAATCCACCATTTGTTTAGAAAACACAGACCTTACTTCCTGCCTGAAATCTTCGTTGTAAGCAACAGTTACAAAGTTTTTTAAATGAAGGTTGGTTTGCAATCCGTTGCCCTCCACCTGGCACAAGGCAACATCCAGCCCATCCAGGGAAGTGCCGCTCATTAATCCTATGATGATGCGCTCTTGTTTAGCTGCAAGCCGCGACAGTTTTTCTATGTTGCTATTCATGGTTTTTTAAAAATTGCAGGTTTCTTTTAATGCCACTAAATTTCGCTCTTTTAATCGGGGAATTTTTGAAAACGATCTTAAATTTTTCTTCGGTTAGTTCGTCCCAATCTTTAGCATTGAAATTTACAATGGCGCTCACAGGTTCGAACTCTTCTACTTTATGAGGTGAAGAAAACCGGTTCCACGGGCACACGTCCTGGCACACATCGCAGCCAAATGCCCAGTTGTCAAATTGCCCTTTCATCTTATCCGGAATCAATGCATCTTTTAATTCAATGGTGAAATATGAAATGCATTTGCTCCCGTCCACCACCTTATCTGGCAAGATAGCATCTGTGGGGCAACTGTCTATACAACGGGTGCAGGAGCCACAATAGTCTTTAGCATATGCATCATCTTCTTGTAAGTGCAAGTCTGTAATAAGGGTAGCAATAAAAAAAAAGGAACCACTTTTTTTGTTGATGAGGTTACCATTTTTTCCTATCCAGCCCAAGCCACTCTTTCTTGCCCAGGCCCGCTCCAGCACGGGGGCACTATCTACAAAACCTCTGCCGTTAAACTGGCCTAAAGAAGACTGTAAAATATTGTAAAACTCGTTGAGTTTTTTTCTGATTACTTCATGGTAATCCTGGCCATATGCATACTTCGATATTTTGGGAACACCTGTTGGCTGTAGGGTTTCAGGAAAATAATTCAGCATAAGGGTAATAACTGACTTTGCCCCCGGCACCAATTTTTGTGGATCTGTTCTAAGGTCAAAATAGTTTTGCATGTACTGCATATCTCCATGCATGCCTTGCTGCAGCCAGTGTTCCAGGCGCCTTGCATCTTCATCCAAAAATTGTGCTGTTGCTATACCACAAAAATCGAAACCCAAATTACGGGCAGTTTGTTTTACAAGGTCGCTATTTGTAAAAATATTGATCATTGGTTTGTCTGCGGTTTCCTCTAGAGATACTTAAATTAGTAACGCCTTAGAACAAGCGCTGTTTGATGCGTTAAGGGTAGAAAGGAAAGTGATCTATCGTAACAGGATAAATGCAAAACTGCAAGTTGATTGCTTCACAAAGCAGAGTTAAGCCCCTTACAATGATGCCGCAAGAATCAGCAACCCTTTCAGGTAGTTTTAAAATTTAAAGTCAAAGCCGATGAGACCAATCAACTCCACATATCCAAAACTATGTTTCACCCTGTTGCCGCTTTGTTGTGTGGTATTAGCCAAAGCGTTTACATATTTTACGTAGCCTGTTTTGCCAGTAAATTCCAAAAATATTTTTTTAAGAGGGTAAATGCGGGCACCGGCTTCGGCACTCACATTATAACCTGCTATATGAAATTTGTTGTTCAACCGGTCTCCACGGTAGGTAAAATCCGTACGTGGAATATTGATACCTGCGCCTGCCTTCCACAACAGGTTCACCAGTTCCCTGCTTTTGCTGGCGGTTTTTAAAATAGTATGTTGTTGCACGTAGTTTAGGTGTAGCAAATTGCCGCCATCAGTATGTTCCAGGTGCAGGAAAGTAGCAGGGTTCAAAATGCTGTCACCGTTCACTTGCTGGCCATCTATAGTTCCGGTAACCCTTACTTTTTGGCCGCCTGTGAGCACATACTTTATATGGTCAAAGTTCAGTTCAATGGCCTTGCTTTTTTTCTTATTTAAATAAAAACCCAGCCTGTAATTGTATTGAGGGATAGAAACCTCCAAAGGCTTTTCCAGGATGGCATCCATATCTGGTTTGTCATGTGCCCTTGCTTTGTGAAGCTTAAACTGATCGCCGTTAGCCATTCGAAAATGTATATTGCTGCGGGTGTACCACTCAGTGTTGTAACCCCATTGCACATACATACCTTCAATTAGTTTGCTTTTTTGTTGAGCCTCGGCTGTACAAAACAAAGTGAGTAGCAAAATACCCACAGCTATTTTTCTCATGAAATTTAAAACTATTGTGATTAGCAAAAATATAGTAATTCCGCGGCTAGATTCGTATTTGTTGCTATCAGCGGTTTTGCAGGCGTAGATCTTCATTCTTGAGCCTAAAAGAACCCATACTTCTTACCTTGTTTGTGAGATGATATAATAGCAGGTGCCCATTCATTTTTCTGCTAGGCAGTCAGTGAGTGCGTGTTTTATATGTCATTGTTTCTTAATTATTTCTTTGGACGGGCATTTGTAGCTTAGGTAGGACATTAGTTATACCCAAAAACAGAAAATATGAATTTAAATAATTTCACCATCAAGGCTTCTGAAGTCGTGCAACAGGCACAGCAGTTGGCTTTTAATAATAAGAATCCTAACATTGAAACAGAGCATTTTTTAAAGGCTTTGTTAGATATGGAGGATTCGCCGATTGAATACCTGTTGAAAAAAAACAATGTGACCATCAACCTCGTGCAATCAAAATTGCAGGAGCTGCTTGCTAAATTACCGACTACCACGGCTGAGCCTGCACAGTCCGTGGGGCGTGATGCCAACAATATGATATTGCGTGCCGCCGGCACATTAAAAACTTTTGGCGATGAGTTTGTAACTCCAGAGCACCTGATGATGGCCATTGTGCAAGGCAATGATGCCAGTGCTAAATTATTGAAAGATGCTGGCCTCACAGAAAAAGGCCTGGTGGCCGCTATCAAAGAATTGCGCAAGGGCGAAACCATTTCGTCTCAAACCCAGGAGACGCAGTTTGATGCCTTGAACAAGTATGCTAAGAACTTAAATGAAATGGCCCGCCAGGGCAAGTTAGATCCGGTGATAGGAAGAGACGAAGAGATTAGGCGGACACTGCACATTCTTAGCCGTAGAACTAAGAACAATCCAATATTGGTGGGTGAACCCGGTGTGGGTAAAACCGCCATAGCAGAAGGCCTGGCCATGCGCATCATTAATGGTGATGTGCCAGAAAATTTAAAGTCGAAAGTGATTTATGCGCTCGATATGGGTCTATTAATTGCAGGTGCTAAATACAAAGGTGAATTTGAAGAAAGACTGAAATCGGTTGTTAAAGAAGTTACTTCAGCGGAAGGAGAAATCGTGTTGTTTATTGATGAAATACATACGCTTGTAGGTGCAGGCGGAGGTGATGGTGCGATGGATGCCGCAAACATTTTAAAGCCAGCCCTGGCAAGAGGAGAGCTGCGGGCAGTAGGTGCTACCACACTTTCAGAATATCAGAAATTTTTCGAAAAAGACAAGGCTCTGGAGCGCAGGTTTCAAAAGGTAGTTATTGATGAGCCGAATGTAGAGGATGCAGTTTCTATTCTGCGGGGCTTGAAAGATCGCTATGAAACTTACCATCACGTGCGCATTAAAGACGAAGCTATTATTGCTGCAGTAGAATTATCGCACCGGTACATTTCCGATCGTTTTCTGCCCGATAAAGCCATTGACCTTATTGACGAAAGTGCTGCCAAACTTCGCATGGAGATGAACAGCATGCCCGAAGACCTGGATAAATTGGAAAGGCAGATAAGGCAGTTAGAAATAGAAAGAGAAGCCATCAAAAGAGAAAACGATGAGCCTAAGTTAAAAGACTTGAATACAGAAATTGCCAATCTTTCTGTGGAACGAGATACCTATAAAGCTAAATGGACACAGGAAAAAGACCTCGTAGAAAAGATTCAAAATGGCAAAGCTGCTATCGAACAGCTGAAGCAGGAAGCAGAG
>JBBSJJ010000110.1:0-11739 GCA_038257335.1 Chitinophagales bacterium
TCTTCTAAATGCTCCAGCATTTGTTGGGCATTCATCTTCCCCCAATTTGAGGTAGTATCCTCTGATAAATTTTTTAGAGGAGACCATAATCCTGCTTCTAAAAACAATTTTTTATCCTGGTCCATTTCGTGTAAAATAAAGACTTTGAGCGTGAAGCCGGGCGTTTTTTTGGCTATGACAATCGAACATCAATTTCTTTGCACAGGCCTTCAAATATATCGTCGATACTTCCTTCGCCTTTCACTATTACTACCTTGTCAAATTGCTGGTAATAATCGGCCACTGCCGCGGTTGTATTATTATAGACTGAAAGGCGGGCCCTGATTACCTGGTCGTTTACATCATCACTTCTTCCGCTGGTTTCACCTCTTTTTATTAATCTTTTTACAAGTTCTTCTTCGCTTACATCCATAGCCAGCATTACAGCAATAGAAGTTCCTTTAAGTTCTAATAAATTATCGAGCGCCTCGGCCTGGGTAGATGTTCGGGGAAAGCCATCAAATAGAAATCCTTTTGCATGCGGGTTTTCGTCTAATGCAGAACTAATCATACCTATCACTACCTCATCCGGAACGAGCTGGCCTTTGTCCATAAAACTTTTTGCAGCCATGCCAAGAGCGGTTTGCCTGCTTATTTCAGATCTGAGCAAATCTCCTGTACTTAGATGTTTCAAACCATAACGAACTATCAGTTTTTCGCTTTGCGTTCCCTTACCACTTCCGGGAGGACCAAAGAGGATTAAATTGAACATATCTTGTCTCTCTTGTGTTTTAAGTTTTGGGTTTGTTTTTTATTCCACAGCTACCAAAGATAACTAAGCATTTGTAATTAGTGTTTTTTTAGTGTTCTGATGTAAAAATTAGTGTCCATTTATTGTTTTGACGTTAATTATCGACCCTTCATTGTAATAAAGCGCTTAACAAGTATTTTTGTAAAAGTCAATAACCCCTTTCAAATATAAAATCTTTGTATGGCCTCAAATAAACTTAGCCACTTGGCAGAAACACTTATAGGATCTGAAATAGTAAAGTTGGGCGGTGTTATCAAAGAAAAAATTAGTAAAGGAGACCATGTCTATAACTATACGATTGGCGATTTCGACTCTTCCCAATTTCCTATACCTAAGGAACTGGAGCAGGAAATCATCGCAGCTTATAAAAGCGGATTTACTACTTACCCGGCTGCCGACGGTGAACTTGACCTACGGATAGCCGTAAGCAATTTTATCAACAGCAAAGAAGGGATCGATTACAGCCCCCAGGAAATTTTAATTGCTGCAGGAGGCAGACCCCTTATTTATGCGATTTACAGGGCCATTGTAGACAAGGGCGATAAAGTAATATACCCTGTGCCAAGCTGGAACAATAATCACTACGTGCATTTCACAGAGGGGGAGCACATCATGATCGAAGCGAGCCAGGAAAATAATTTCATGCCCACGGCAGACCAGATGAGGCCGCATGTGAAAGGCGCTGCACTGATAGCTGTATGTTCTCCCTTAAATCCTACGGGTACAACTTTTTCCCGGCAAGAGCTGGAACGCATCTGTGATTTGGTAATAGAAGAAAATGAGCAAAGAAAACCAGGTGAAAAGAAGCTATACCTGCTCTATGACCAAATTTACTGGACCCTCACATTTGGAGACACCGTTCATTATAACCCCGTTTCGCTGAGGCCAAAAATGAAAGACTATACAGTTTTTGTAGATGGTATCAGCAAAGCTTTCGCTTCAACAGGCGTTAGGGTCGGCTGGTCTCTTGGCCCGGCAGAAGTGATTGCTAAAATGAAGGCTATCAATAGTCATATTGGCTCATGGGCTCCCATGGCCGAACAAAAAGCAGTGGCAAAATTTCTAACCAACGAAACGGCCGTAGACACCTATCTACACTCTTTCAAAAAAGAAATTGAAATCAGGCTTTCCAGGATATTCAAGGGAATTCAAGACTTAAAAACAGCAGGCTATGCGGTAGATGCAATTACCCCACAAGCCGCTATTTACCTGGCGGTTCAATTAAACCTGGTGGGCAAAACCACGCATGCGGGGCAACTCCTTGTAACGCAGGAAGACGTTACAGCATACTTATTAAATGAAGCCAAACTTGCGTTGGTACCTTTCTATGCATTTGGTGCCGATAAAAAAAGTAATTGGTACAGGTTGAGTGTAGGATGCTGTAAAAAAGAAGATATAGATACTATGTTGGGATTGTTGGGCGAGGCCCTGGCGAAATTGCGCTAGTTCAGGTTATTTAAAAACACGAAGGGTTTTTCTCTACCACTGCGCAGGTAGTTTTTTATGTGTGCAAACTTTGAGATCACTTTAAACTTATTAAGGTCAAGTAGCTCGTGAGCAGTTACAAGATTGTCTAATCTCTCAACCGTGTACAACAATTCGTGCAACAACGACACTTCACGCTCCATGGCCTGGGCGGTCATTAATTCCTGTTTTAACAGCACTAAAATGTCTCTATTGGGGTTGTGCATTGTTATAACTTTTTGCCAGCTATTTATAGCCTACCATTCCTTGCTTATTTGGGCAGCCACATCCCGCCTTCCTGGACGAGGAGCAACCCGCAAGCATTAAACAAACGGATACTAAAAGCAAAGCGGATATTCTTTTTAATTTCTGCATAATTTCTGGATACAAAATAAACTATTTTCACCCATTATTATTGTTCTCTTTAAATGAATGTCAAAAAAATTAACAATCTTTCCAAAGGCATAAAAATTCTGGTAGCTCCTTTAGATTGGGGCTTGGGTCACGCTACCCGTTGTATACCTATCATTTACACTCTTATAGAAGCTGGAGCCACTGTTTTAATTGCTGGCGACGCTGCTACTGAAAATCTACTTAAAAAAGAGTTCCCTACACTTCTGTTTCTCCAGCTCAGAGGCTACCATGTTACCTATTCACGCTATAAAAAACAGTTTTTAGGGAAACTTTTAAGACAGATTCCCCGCATCGGAAAAACCATAAAATATGAACAACAATGGTTGGATAAAGTTGTAAAAGATCATAAAATAGATGCAGTAATTTCCGACAACCGCTTTGGCCTACATAACCCCGGCATTGCCAGCGTTTACATTACCCACCAGCTAACTATTGAAACCGGGGTTAAGTGGCTCAATCCACTTACGCAAAAAATACATTACAGGTTCATCAACCGCTTTAACGAGTGCTGGGTGCCGGATGCAGCCGGGCCGGTAAATCTTGCCGGGCGGTTGTCGCACCCCATAAAGCTTCCGCATATTCCAGTTAAGTACATGGGTAGCTTATCAAGGTTTGAAAAAACTGAAGAAGCAAAAAGCATTACTCTACTCGTACTTTTGTCTGGCCCGGAACCACAGCGAAGCATATTTGAAAAACTGATACACAGTCAACTCCAACACTTTGAGGGCGATGTAGTTTTGGTTAGAGGACTGCCATTGGAACAAGCAACTCCAGCAACAACAGCTAATGTTAGTATTTATAATCATTTACCTGCAGAAGCGTTGTGTAAGCTTGTTTTACAATCAGAAATGGTACTGGCACGGGCAGGATACTCGAGCATAATGGACCTGGCCAAGCTGCAACAAAAAGCCATACTGGTGCCAACACCCGGCCAGGCGGAACAGGAATACCTGGCCGACTACTTAAGCAACGTAGGATTATTTTATAGCTGCTCCCAGCAGCAGTTTAATTTGAAAGATGCCTTAACTGAAGCCGCAGATTTTTATACAAGACAGTCCCCTGTAGCCATCAAGTATCATGAAAACGTTGTAACGGTGTGGCTAAAAGATCTAGCAAGATCTAAGGCTTTGCAATAAATATTCCCCTGGCATTTTTATCATTGCTGCCCACTATGCTGCTACTGCTTGCTGCATGAAAAAGAAAGTTGACCTTGCCGCTAAGATTTTCTGCTTTCAAAATAATATCCTTGAAACTCAGCTCGCCTTCGCACAATACCAATTGTTCTATTTTATATTGTTGAATGCATTGCTTTATAGTATCCAATGTGCCAATGGCCGCTTCCCCATCTGGTTGTAATGCAATGCGCCCTGCCAATAATAGACTTGGGCTGGCGTGTTTTACAAGGATAATGCAATCATTGAAACTGGGTTGACTCGCAAGAATGCCCGTGTTCGATGCCCCCGTACTGTTAGTTTTTTTCTCTTTCCTTTTGAACGATGCCAGTGCCCTGCTAAGCGCAATGGCATTTTGCATAAAAAATATGGTCGCCTTTTTTCCGCCGTAATGTTTCTTTACAAAAAGTAACATAGCCCCGTAAAAATGCTTGCTATAGTCCGCAGACATTTTCTGAGTGCTCTCACCTTTAAAGTGGAGGATGGTAGTGTCAGCAAAGTAATAGTTAGCCATACCCGCTTGCTTAATGCGATAGCTAAGATCCACATCTTCGCCATACATAAAAAAGTCTTCATCAAAGCCACCCGTGGCAGTAATGGCTTTTTTACTAAGCATCATAAAAGCGCCCGCCAACACTTCTATTTCAGCATTCTGATGCTCTTTCAAATGCCCTGCATAATAGCGGGCAAACAAAGGGGAGGAAGTAAACAAATTTGCAAGGCCGGTCATCTTAAAAAAAGAAGTGAGGGGCGAGGGAAACCCCCGTTTGCTTTCTTTTAAAAACTGCCCGCTGCCATCCAGCATGCGCACACCCAAGGCGCCAGCTTTTTTGTTGGATGCAAAAAAGGCTAAACATTTTTCAAAACAATCTTCCGGCACGATGGTATCCGGATTTAAGAATAAAACATAATCTCCCTTTGTTTCTTTCAATGCACTGTTGCTGGCTTTACCAAAACCGTCATTGCTGTTCTGCCATTTAAAAGTTACCCCAGGAAATTTATCAGTTAAATATTCCCTGCTCCCATCAGTAGAAAGGTTGTCCACCACTATCACTTCGGCATCTATTTGCCGGCATGCTTTTTTTACCGAATACAAGCATTGCTCCAGGAAATATTTTACGTTGTAATTTACTATGATGATTGAAAGTTGCAAACGGATTTTTTATTTGTGTACGAAATACGAGGATTTACACCAGTCAGCAAAATGGAATGCTTAAAAAAACTAAATGAACTATGTTGTAACCGATTTAAAACTTTTACCCATCCCTGACAAGTGGATCAGGGATGCAGGCATAAATTTACTTACACGAGTTCCTGGCTCACTGATTTATTTTAAGGACATGGCAGCTTCCAGACCTCCCAACTTTTGTCTTAAACTTATAAATATTAAAAAATGTTGGCTTAACGGAGGGTCGAACATTTTAAACCCTTAAATTACTTTCATTATACATCACTATAGAGGTAATGAAGATGATTAAAAAAATTCTGGTTACAAGCATTCTTATTGTACTAGCGCTGTCACTCTACGCTAATTTTTTGCACAATGAAATATTCTCTTCGAGAAATAAACTACCAGTGCCGGATACCACAACCTATAAAAAAGGAATACCAGTTTCATTTAAAAGTGGCCCCTACACATTAAAAGGAAATCTGTTGCTACCGAAAGCAACAGGCAGAAAATTTCCTGCTATTATTTTTAGTGTTGGTTCAGCAGTATCGTCACATACCTCCAACTATACTAAATTTCTTGACTCATTATTTGAGAAGAATCTGCCGATGGACAGTGTAGCTATTTTATATTTCGACAAAAGAGGAATTGGCCAATCGGAAGGCAAATGGTTCAATACCAACTTTGAAGAACGGGCATCCGATGTAAAGGCAGCAGCAGATTATTTAAAAACACTTTCCAATATTGATACAAGTAAAATAGCCGTTGTTGGTCACAGCCAGGGTGGGTGGATTGTACAAATTTGTTTGGCCAAATATCCCGAAACTTTTGTAGGTGGAATATCAATGGCCGGGCCCACCTTCAGTGTAAGAGACCAGCTAGTTAACGACTATCAGTCTAAATTTATTTGTGCTGAAAACCTGGACAGTACTGCTGCACACCGTAAGGCTAAAAAGCAGGTTAGCCGTGATTTATTTTTTACTTCTTTGTTTCCCTTCCAGGAAAACTGGAAACAACTTAAGGTTATTAAGGAGTTTGAACCCAGCAGCTATTTAAAAAAGATTGAAAAGCCAATTTTACTAATGTTTGCCGAAAACGACGCCCTTGTATATCCCTCCTGGTGCGAAGAGGCGTTGAACAAAGTTTTTCCTGCAGGAATTCCGGGCAATTTTAATACGGTGACCATTAAAAATGTTAATCATGGTTTTATGATTTCCACTCTGTGTTATAAAGGTTCTTTTAAAACAATTCCTTATGCTGAAGAGTGTAAAACAGCTTTATTAAATTGGACAAGGGAATTTATGTTGAAATAAGCTAAGGCTATGCATGTGTTGTTGTAAAAACGCACAACCATACATGGCTGCTGCTTACATACCTTGCAGGTTGATTGAGATATCAGGCGTCCCTTTTTGATATGCGAGCCCTATCACGAGCCTTCCCGCCGCTTCCTTATCTTTGCCGCATGCTAAAAACAACCCTACTAAATGCTATGCAGGCCGGAGCTGCACAACTGCAACATTATTTTAATGGTGAGTTTAAAATTTCCAACAAAGAAGGAATGAATAACCTGGTTACCGAAGCAGATCATGCAGCGGAAAAAGCCATCATAGAGGTGATTCAAAAAGAATATCCCGACCATTTTATTCTGAGTGAAGAAACCGGTGAAATAAAAACCAATAGTGAATATAAATGGATCATCGATCCTATTGATGGCACCGTCAATTTTGCCAATGGTATTCCACTTTGCTGCGTAAGCATAGCCTTGGAAAAAGACGGCAAAATGATCATGGGGGCTATACATGCGCCGCTATTAAATGAGTTGTATGTGGCTGAGAAAGGCATGGGCGCTACGTTGAACGACAAAAAGATAAGTGTTAGTACAAAAACTGAGTTGATTAAAAGCTGCCTTGTTACCGGCTTTCCCTACACCTACCTGGATGCAGCCAACGGACCTTTGCAGGTATTTGAAAAATTAATTCGGAAGGGAATTCCGGTAAGGCGCCTCGGTAGTGCAGCTATAGATCTTTGCTGGGTAGCTGCCGGAAGGTTTGATGGTTTTTATGAACATAAATTACAGGCATGGGATAGCTCTGCAGGATTCTTATTAATTGAAGAAGCAGGCGGTAAGGTTACCGATTTTGAAAGCGATGTTTATTCACCTTATCAGCCGCATATTTTGGCTACCAATGGGCATATTCATGAAGAACTGAGAGCCGTTGTGAATGGGGGAGAAGTGAGAACTTCGTAATGACGAATTAGGAGTGACGAATGATGAATGTCTGAACAAGGAGCTTTTAAATTCTGACAATGTGGATACTCACAAATCATTTTTATGCCAGGGGAAAATATTAAATTAAGAACAAAGAATTTAAGTATTAGTGTTGGGCACCTTGTTTTACTACTTCCTTATAGTCCTGTGAATAAACAATACATTGCACAAATCATTAGGAGTTCAGGGTCTGTGGCTGCGAACTACCGGGCTGCATCAAGGGCGAAGTCTGACGCAGATTTTATAAACAAATTAAAGATTTGCGAAGAGGAAGCAGATGAAACGCAGTTGTGGCTGGAACTCCTTGGAGAATTTAATAAAGGTTTTGAAGAAAAAATAGTTGTATTGCACAAAGAGTGTGACGAACTACTGGCCATTTTTGTAGCATCTATCAAAACTGTAAGAAAGCGAATTGAAGAAAGCAAAAAGAAATGACGAATGACGAGTGACGAATGACGAATAGGCGACCTTCGAGTAGTGATAATCTTTTAAATTCAAAAATTTCTCAAAAGGAATTATATAATTTAGAATCGAAAACATTCGTCATTCGCCACTCCTGATCGTAATTATAAAAAAAAACAACCTAAATGAGTTAGCTGTAACGCATCGAACACATTCGTCTTTCGTCACACCTAATTCGTAATTTTAAAAAGGTTTCGAATCGAACACATTCGTCATTCGTCACTCCCAATTCGTAAATTGTAAATAGCGTTAGCGGTTCGAACACATTCATAATTCGTCACTCCTAATTCGTAAATATTATAACAGTCATGGAACAAAGAACAGAAATATCCTCTTTGGGAGAATTTGGTTTGATAGACCACCTCACCCAAAACAATGAAACAAAAAATGCGTCTACGATTGTATCGGTAGGCGATGATGCGGCCGTGATCGATCATTTCGGCAGGCAAACCGTTGTATCAACAGACTTGTTGCTAGAAGGCATTCACTTTGATTTGTCTTATACACCTTTAAAACATCTTGGCTATAAAAGCATCATCGTAAACCTAAGTGATATTTATGCCATGAATGCTGTGCCTACGCAGGTGTTGATGAGCATTGGATTTAGCAACCGGGTAAGCCTGGAAGCATTGGAAGAATTTTATGCCGGTGTGTATGCTGCATGTGAAGAACATGGCGTAGACCTGGTAGGCGGTGATACCTCTACTTCTCAAAAGGGTTTGGTGATAAGTGTTACAGCCATTGGAGAAGTGGCGCCGGACCGTTATGTAAAACGCAGCGGCGCTCAGCCCAACGATTTAATATGTGTGAGCGGAGAGTTAGGCGGCGCCTTTCTTGGACTTACTTTATTGGAAAGAGAGAAAAAAATATTTGAAACCACCGGTGCACAACCCGACCTGGAAGGACAGTCTTACATAGTAGGCCGGCTGCTAAAACCAGCTGCAAGAAAAGACATCATTGAATATTTTGCAGAGGCAGATTTTAAACCCAGCAGTATGATGGACATCAGCGATGGGTTGAGCAGCGACATCATGCATATTTGCAAAGAAAGCAATACCGGCTGTGTGTTGTACGAAGATAAACTCCCACTGAATGATGATGCAAAAGCTTTTGCATACAACTTACAGTTAGACCCAACCGCCTGCGCTTTAAGCGGCGGAGAAGATTATGAACTGCTCTTTACCGTTTCGCAGGCAGATTATGAAAAAGTAAAAAATAACCCTGGTATTTCAGTGATTGGGTATATAACAGAACCGGCAGAAGGAAAACATTTGATAACCCGTGGCGGCAACAAACATGCATTGGTGGCGCAGGGGTGGAATCATTTGAAATGACCGAATGGTGAATGGCGAATTGTGAATGGTTAATTGTGAATGGTAAATATTCACCATTGCCCATTCACAATTCACAAATAAAAGCCTCATTTTACTTCTTATTTCAGCAAATTCAAATCGGGCTGTGCGTATTTATAAACTTTAAAATAAATAGTTGTTTTGGTTTGGTTCACTCCTTCAATCTTTGAAATTTCATTTACAAAATGCACAAGGTGATCATTGTCCCTGCACATCACATCCACTTCCAAATCATAGTCACCTGAAGTCATTGCCAAAAAACTAACTTCTTTAAATTTTGCAATGTTTTGCGCAACCTTTTCTTTTAAGGTTGCGGGGCGCACATACACTGCAATATGCGCATAGGAATGAAACCCTACTTTATCCGGGTCCACACGGCCAATAATATTCACCGTGCCATCTTCTATTAATTTATTTACCCTTGTTCGAATAGTGCCTACAGATACTTTTAGCTTATCGGCCATTACCGTAAAACTCATTCTCCCGTCCTGCTGAAGGCAGGAAAGAATCGTAAAATCAAGATCGTCGAGGCTGTTGCTGTTTCTTTGCATAAAAAATATGTGGGACAAAAATGAGGTATTTTAATAAAACTTCCAGCAGTTTGATGGTTTATAACTAAAATATTTTTATTTTCAATACTCATATTTTACAATTATTACAGTTTATGAAATATCCTGCTATTCAAAATTACATCAACGGCCAGTTTGTAAATGCCACTACGAGCAGAACAATGGAGGTAATTTCTCCCGTGGATGGCAATCATCTCTCCACTGTTCCCATGTCTGCCTCCAAAGACCTGGATGATGCCGTTAAAGCCGCCAAGGCTGCATTTCCGGCCTGGAGCAAAACACCCATCAAAGACAGGGTGCAGGTTTTTTTTCGTTATAAATATTTATTGGAAAAACACTTGAAAGAACTGGCAGAATTGTGCAGCGAAGAAAACGGAAAAATGTATGGAGAATCTGTTGCAGAAATTGAAAAATGTATAGAGTTGACTGAGTTTGCCACTTCCTTACCGCAGCTCGTAACCGGCGAAGTGCTGGAAGTAAGCCGGGGGGTTGAATGCCGCACAGAACATGTAGCACTTGGTGTGGTGGCTTCTATCGTTCCATTTAATTTCCCCAGCATGGTGCCCAACTGGACCATACCTAACGCCATAGCCCTTGGCAATTGTATGATCTTAAAACCGTCCGAAAAAGTTCCCTTGAGTTGCGGAAGGCTGGCAGAAATTTTAAAAGAAGCAGGCTTACCCGATGGTGTACTAAATATTGTTCATGGCGATACAGAAATTGTAGAAGCCATTTGCGATCATCCGGGCATAGAAGCGGTTTCATTTGTAGGTTCTACCAAGGTTGCCAAAATTGTTTACCAACGTGCCACCCACAATTACAAAAGATGCCTCGCTTTAGGTGGTGCTAAAAATCATTTAATGGTGCTGCCAGATGCAATCCCCGGCATGACTGCCCAGAACGTGGCTGCATCTATGAGTGGCTGTGCAGGCCAACGTTGCATGGCTGCCAGTGCCATGATAGGCGTGGGAAATGTGAATAGCATCATCGACAAAATATGTGAAGAAGCTAAAAAGATTGTGCCGGGAGAAAACCTGGGCGCAGTGATTAGTAAAGAAAGCAAAGAAAAAATTGAACGATATATTGGCGAGGCCGAAAGAGATGGTGCAACCATTTTGGTAGATGGCCGCAATGCAACTGTTTCCGGTAAGGAAGATGGGTATTATGTAGGCCCTACTGTTATAGATTTTGTAACACCCGAGATGAGTGTTGCCAAAGAAGAAATTTTTGGTCCCGTAATTTCCATCATGCGCACCAATACGGTTGATGAAGCATTGGCCATAGAAAATGCCAACCCTTATGGCAATGCCGCCAGTGTGTTCACACAAAATGGTGGTATGGCACGATACATCATTGACAGAGCAAGCGCAGGCATGATTGGCGTAAACGTTGGTGTTCCTGTGCCACGTGAACCTTTCAGCTTTGGCGGTTGGAACGAAAGTAAATTTGGTGTGGGTGACATCACCGGCAAAAGTTCAATTGAATTTTGGACAAAGCTAAAGAAGAGCACTACCAAATGGAATGCAGAGGCTGGAGTTAATTGGATGAGTTAGAAGACAGGAACACGGAGGAAAAAGATAGGAACACGGATGATAAGGATTAGAAGGATTAAGACTGTTTTCGAAAAAATATGAATTTAAATGGCTAAAACTAAAAAGCAACAACCAACAGTTTTACCCGATGAAGTAATCGTTAACAAGATTTATTTCATTCGTGGCAAAAAAGTTATGCTGGACAGGGATTTGGCGGAAATGTATGGTGTGGAAACGAGGGTATTGAACCAGGCTGTAAGCAGAAATCAGGACCGATTTCCAAAAGATTTTGTTTTTCAACTTTCAGCTGCCGAATTTGAAAATTGGAAATCACAAATTGTGATATCCAATGCTGATAAAATGGGATTACGCAAAAGACCATTGGCTTTTACAGAACAGGGAGTATCCATGCTGTCCGGAGTACTCAATAGTACCATAGCCATCCAGGTTCATATACAGATTATAAGAATTTTTACGAAGATGCAGGAAATGATCCTGACGAATAAGGACATCTTGTTGCAGTTGGAAAAATTGGAGAAAGATGTAA
>JBBSJJ010000111.1:0-11693 GCA_038257335.1 Chitinophagales bacterium
CCTGCCAGCAACAAGCGCTTATTGGTTGCATCAAACGACAAACCCTCTATGTTATTTTTTGATGTGAGATAGGTTTTATACACAATTGATTTTTCTGTAGAAAGATCAATTTCAAAAATTTCCCCATCAGACCTCACTGCATAAGCTGTATTGCCCGCCAGGCAAATGCCTTCAAAATCGCCAGGGTCGGCAAATAGTATTTCTCTTTCTATCTCACCGGTTTTCTTATTAAAAATAAAGATCACGCCTTTTTCATCCTGCACGCAGGCAAACCTGTCTGCATCCATGTATGCGATACCAGACACTTCAAGTAATGCTGGGGGTAAATTCCATTTTTGTATAATCTCAACAGTAGCACTTCCCTTTAACCCTGAATTACTTTGCTTTTTATTTTTAGTGCCCTTACCTTTCTGGGCAGAAGCTTTTTCAAAAAAAGACGCAAGATCATTTTTAAAAACCAAACCGGTGGCAAGCATGATAATAATTACTATTCCTATTTTTTTCATTGCATAAATTGTTTGGATGAGCAAGGTGCAAGGGAGCAGTTCACTCATTCATCAAAAATAATTGTCCCTACTTCGGAGTGTTCAAAGTTAAGCCCAAACGGAAAAAGCACCTGTTAAATCCTATTGCTTTTTTTGACAGGAATATGGTATGGTTTACTGTTTATTTGCGGCTCCTTGTGGCCGTTCTGATGAAAATACCAGTTACATATTTGTGTATTTCTTATTCCCATTCTTTATTAATGAGTGCAAGGCGAAATACTACAGCAAACCAAACGGAATGTGAAACTGAGGATACATATTTGGCATAAAAATTATTTTCAATAATTATCTCTCTGCCAACTTCAATACAATTACACAAAACGTTCTTACGGAACGTAGGACGGGCTCAATTTTTATTACTTTTCTACCAGCCAAATGTTCCGATGGAACAAATTTGTGTGGGACTTACGATCATAAATCCGTTGTTTAGTAGGAATATTTGTCGGTAGAAGTTATCTAACATTCACCCTCAATTTTAGGGGGCTAATGTCAGTTTGACGAGGCGGTATTTTTTTTCATTGTTCCGTAGGAACATTTTGTAGGTAGACGGTATTAAATTTTGAAGGTCGTCCCTACGTCCCGTAGGAACGGTTTGCGCTAAAACGCTTTCTTTAAGTCGATCACAATTTTAGCATTCTTCGTTTGGGAGGAAGAGATGAACACTTCATAGCGGTTACTGGCAGAGGTGACCAGCATCAGGGAAGTGTTGGGCGGAATGCTGCCCAGGTTTTCTGCAACCATGATCAGTTCATGGTGTGGGTTAGCCGCATCTACCAATATTTTAAATTTCAATGGCTTTTCGGAAAGGCCGGCACCACTCAACAGTAATTTATTGTTGTGGTAGATACTCACCGTGTCTCCATCTACCTGCCCGTTGTCATACAGTTCTACCAAGAGTTCTCCCGGCCCTGTTTCTATTGTACGAACTACAGGATTAGACCTGGTGGCTAACACGGGAGGCAAAGCAATTTCTTTGTTGGGTTCCCTGTTGGTGGCTGTGATTATTTTTCCTGGTTTCCCCGGGCTGTTGCCAGGTACCTCAACTTGCTCTTGTTTTTTTTGAGGAATAGGCACCCGTGTTGAAGCAGGTGTACTTTTTACAGGAGAAAGATTTTTCAATATGGGTTTATCCGCAATTTTTACAACTTCAGTTTTTTGAACGGGCGGTGCCGGGTGCTTACACTCCCGGATGGTTATGTCGTCTATGGCAAAATCATTGCCGCAGCCGCCTTCTGTAAGGTCTTCTATTTGCAGGTTAATGGAGGTTGAGTTGGCTGGCAGTTTAAAAATGCCGTTGTATTGTTTCCATTCGGGCAGCAGGGTTGGCAGCAACAAACCGGTTACAAACTTTTTTACAAGAGAACCATTGCTGCGCACATCAAAAGATAAGGTTGGTGGAGTGGGGGTGCAGCCGGAGGCGGATAGGCAAATGTTTACCAGCCAGGCTCCTAATTCGTAGCTGGCTCCGGGTTTCAAGCCTTCAATGTTTACCATAAAAAATGCACCAGGTGTGAGGGAAGCATTCACGATCAGCATTCTACCCTCGGAATCTCCCGGTGTGTGGTCACCGTTTAATGAATGCCAGTTTCCGTCAAAACAATTGCCGCTGCGGGCGGAGATCGAAAATTCGCCATCGTCGGGACAATTATGGTTTACCTGTTGGTAATTCTTTAGTGAAGTAGGGTTAAAGATTTTGCTGGAGTTGCTGCCAAAATCAATGTGAATGAGCGGTTCACCAAGTATGCAAGCGGGCTCCTGCGCTTGTGAGTAAGAGCAACACGGGAACAAGGTCATCGCACAAAACAACCAAACCATTCCTTTAAAATTATAGTACCTATTCATAACCCTGCTTTATAATTGGTATAGTGTAAAATTTACAGGATACTATTTTACACATATTTTCCTTTGTGTGAGCTTTCATTTTTATGAATGGTACTAATAGAAAGCATGATGTATAGAAACAGTTCAGAAAATATTTTATAGCCCCAGGATGGCGTGAGTGCAGTATTAGTTATTGGGGGTCTAGTGCAGGTATTTTATCGCCTACATTTTTTAGTAACGCAATTACTTTTGCAAGCGTTCAATCTAAAAGATTATTGGATATGAACCGGCTAGATTTTTTTCAACACCAACCTATTTGCATTTACCGGTTAAACTGTCTGCCCGTTTCACCGGGATAAAGTTTGGGGACATGATCACTTTGCCAAAACTCTTTTGTTTCCACATTCATGATACTCAGCTTCCCTTCAAAGGCCGCCCCCGTATCAACGTTCCAAACATTGGCAGCCCGCATGGGTTCCACTTTTTCGTGGTGCAGTGTGGGGGTGTGGCCAATATAAATTTCTTCAAACAATCGCAGTCGCCGGGGATAATACGTGCTTTCTTTTTTGATGTTTGGATCAAGTCCAAGTGCAGTCTCCCACAGTGTTCTATCCCACGAAAAAGCCGGGCGGCGAAATTCCTTTTTCGGGCCATTCATAGAAGTAAAACCGGCATGTATAAAAAGCCGGTTCTTATCATCCGTATAATAGTAGGGCATTTGTTCCAGCAGTTCCAGGTGGGCTATCTTACCGGCGGTATCGAGGCCTTCATAACTTTTTATAGTCTCCAAACCACCATGTTCCAGCCACGTAGACGCTGCGTTGCCGGTGCGCAACCATTCTTCGCACCAGGTATCATGGTTGCCCTTTATAAAAATGCATGGCTGCCGGGCGGCCAGTTGAAGAAGGTAATTTATCACCGCACACGATTCGCTCCAACCATCTACATAATCTCCGAGAAAGATAAGCTGGTCTTCATTGGTTACTGCCGCTCTTTCAAGGCCTTGTTCCAAAGCCCGCAGGGCTCCGTGGATATCGCCAATTACCAGTGTCCTGTTCATAAGGGAATTTTTGGGGGATTTGAAATGTAGGAACAACCCTGTGATAGCTGTTATACTTCGCCCTCATCATAAGAAAGGGTTAGGCTTTGTAGCGATGTTTTGACCGGCCGGCACACCACATCCGCTCTTTCAAACATGCGGCGGGAAGCCCTGGCAGCGTCGGTGGCTGCATACTTATCGCTCAGGTAAACTACTTCGTTGATGCCCGCCTGTATGATTGCTTTTGAGCATTCATTACAAGGGAATAAAACCGTGTAAATTTTACAGCCACTCAGATCCATGCCTATGTTATTGAGAATGGCATTGAGCTCTGCATGGCAGATGTAGGGATACTTAGTATTTAAAAAATCGCCCTGCTTTTCCCAGGGAAAGTCGTTGTCATCGCAGCCACGGGGCAAGCCGTTGTAACCGGTACCTACAATTTTGTTTCGCTCGTTTACAATACAAGCACCCACCTGTGTACTGGGATCTTTGCTTCGCTGCGCACTCAGTAGCGCCACGCCCATAAAATACTCATCCCAGGAAATGTAACCTTCTCTCTTTTGCAATACTGCTATTTTAAGGTTTAAATAATAAACTAAATTTTGACTAAAAAACTTTTTTGCTACATAATAGCTTGCGCCCTGTTAGCTGCTTTCAGTGTGGACCAACGTCTTTATTTATTTGTATTTTAGCTTTTAAACCAGGCAACTATGGGATACTTTTTTTTAATACTTACCATTCTATTTGAAGCCTCTGCGGTTGTGCTCATGAAATTTTCTGCCGGCTTTCAGCACAAGGGATATGCCCTCTCGGCTTTTGTAATGTATGCCCTCAGCTTTGTATTTTTAACGCTTTCTCTCAAGTATTTGCCGGCTGGCCTTGCCAACGGAATTTGGGCCGGGGCTAGCACAGTATTGGTTGCGCTGTTGGGCATATATTTTTTCAACGAAAAGTTTAGCCTGCTACAGGGATTGTCTTTACTATTGATTGTTGCTGGTCTGTTGGGACTGCATTTTGCCAGCCCGGCAAAATAGGTCGCTGCGTTCCTTATGTTTAAAGACTGCCGGTTTCGTTCTTTTCTTCTCTTTCTACAGTAATGCTACACTCGCCAATGAGTGCCGCCATGGCACCAACGGCAGCAAGTATGGGGGCTATCAATGCACCCACAACTCCTATGGTGAGCGGAAACGACATGATTTCTTTGCCCGATTTATCATGAATAGCAATTCTTCTCACATTGCCCTCAGCAACTACTTCGTTTATTTTATTGATGAGCTGCTCGCCCTTCATGGCAAAAGTTTCTTTAAATGTAGACATGGTATAATTTTTTGATTGAATAAAACTTGGTTGTTTAAAGGTACGTTGTGCAGGGGATATGACCCCATTTGGTAATAGTGCAGCGAAGTCTTTTTTGTGCGCCGTCCTTTGGCTGGCTATGTTTAATTGCAAAAAATATTAAATTGGTTTGTGGAATCCTGGCGTTGCTTGTTTAAAATGTTCACATTACCGGGTTTAGATAAACTTTGGCAAAGGGGTAGAAGTTGTTACTTTTGTGCCCCTCTATAAAAGGAGGCTTCTACTGGTTTTTCGTAAGTGCCGGAAACAGCAGATGAATGATTTATAATTTAAAAGTAAAAACCCTCCGGGGTTCGTTTTATGAGTAAAGAACTTACAACAAGAGTAGCAGATTATTCGCAGTGGTACAACGAACTGGTAGTGAAGGCTGCGCTGGCAGATCATTCTGCCGTGAGAGGCTGTATGGTTATAAAACCTTATGGCTATGCTTTGTGGGAAAACATGCGTGACCAGCTAGACAAAATGTTTAAGGAAACCGGGCATGTGAATGCTTATTTTCCCTTGTTTGTTCCAAAGAGTTTGTTTGAAGCAGAAGAGAAAAATGCGGAAGGTTTTGCCAAAGAGTGTGCGGTGGTAACCCATTACCGCCTGATAGCTGATCCTGAAAATAAGGGCAAATTGATTGTAGATCCGGCAGCCAAATTGGAAGAAGAATTAGTGATAAGGCCTACGAGCGAAGCCATCATTTGGAACACTTACAAAGGTTGGATACAATCTTACCGGGATCTTCCATTGTTGATAAACCAATGGGCCAACGTGGTTCGTTGGGAAATGCGCACACGCCTGTTTTTGCGCACTGCCGAGTTTTTATGGCAGGAAGGTCACACGGCCCATGCTACCAAAGATGAGGCAGTGGAAGAAACGGTAAAAATGCTGAATGTATATGCAAGCTTTGTAGAAGAATACATGGCTGTGCCCGTAATAAAAGGTGTAAAAACTGCCAGCGAAAGATTTGCAGGAGCAGAAGATACCTATTGCATAGAAGCGCTGATGCAGGATGGTAAAGCTTTACAAGCTGGCACTTCCCATTTTCTCGGGCAAAATTTTGCCAAAGCATTTGATGTTAAATTCAGCGATAAAAATAATAAACTGGAATACGTGTGGGCTACCAGTTGGGGCGTAAGTACCCGGCTTATTGGTGCTTTGATAATGGCACATGGCGATGACCAGGGTTTGATAATGCCTCCTAAAATTGCTCCCATCCAGGTGGTGATAGTTCCTATTTACAAAGGAGAAGAAGGAAAGATTTTGGTAGATGAAAAAGCAAAAACTATCATCGACGAATTAAAAGCCTTGGGCATAAGGGTCAAATACGATGACAGCGATAATGCAAGGCCAGGCTGGAAGTTTGCAGAGTATGAACTAAAGGGTGTACCGGTGAGAATAGCCCTGGGCCAAAGAGATATAGAGAACAATGTAGTGGAACTTGCCAGGAGAGATACCAAAGAAAAAACATCCGTTTCAATAGAAGGACTAGGTCAATATGTAAAAAATTTATTGGACGAAATTCAGCAGGCCATTTTCAACAAAGCCCTCGCCTTTAGAAACGAAAATACACGCAAGGCAAATACCTGGGAAGAATTCGTGCAATTGCTCGACGAAAAAGCCGGCTTCATTTCTGCACATTGGGACGGCACCGAAGAAACCGAAGAAAAAATAAAAGAACAAACCAAAGCCACTATCCGTTGTATTCCGTTAAACAATACTCTGGAGGAAGGAGTTTGCATTCTTAGCGGCAAACCGAGTACACAGCGGGTTTTGTTTGCAAGGGCGTATTAAGGTCAATAGGCAATGGGCAATTAGCAATGGGCTATTAGTAATGGGCAATGGACAATTTGCAGAAGGCAATGGGCAATGGGCGATAGTCAATGGGCGATAGGCAATGGGCAATTAGCAATAGGCAATGGGCAATTAGCAATTGGCAACTATCAACTAGCAATGGGCAGAAGGCAATAGGCAGAAGGCAATTAGCAATGGGCAATTAGCAATGGGCGATAGGCAATAGGCAATGGGCAATAGGCAGAAGGCAATTAGCAATGGGCAATTAGCAATGGGCAATTAGCAATGGGCAATTAGCAATGGCAATGGGCAATGGGCAATGGGCAAGCTCAACCTTTGACCTTTGACCTTTCACCTTTCACCTTTCACCTTTCACCTTTGACCTTTCAACTTTCACCTTTGACCTTTCACTCTTCCCCCTCACTCCTTCGTGGCCAAATAATTATAATCTTCCAGCAATTTCTCTAAAAATGCCAGGGCAGGCAGGTCTGATTCTATGGCTAAAACCGTTTTGATTTTCATTTCTACCCGGTAACAGAGTTCCTCACTGTGCCTGCGATGGGCCTGCGTTACCACTGTTTTAATTGTGTTGATATCATTGTCTGAAAGCCTCATTACTTCGGGGAAACTCACTTTATAATTTTCGCTGTTCACATGCATAAACACTGTATCGTGCACACTCATGTTAGATCGGGTGTCTATCACCACGGTGCCGGCGGCTATATCTCCGAGGCGCTGGCTTTTGGGAGAAAGAGAAATAGCAATGAGCACGGCAATACCCAGTAAGCCAGTGATGATGATATAGGCAAACAAAACTTCGTCTGAAAAATAAATATAACCAAAGAAGAAAGGCCATTCAAAAAATTTAGTGATCCATCTAAGCACGTATTGCCCTGCGGTGGGTTCGCTGCCGGTGAGGCTTATCACCCGGATGTCCATTATCTTTTTACCCAGCGTTTGCCCGTTCATGGATATTTCTGTAACCAGGGAGTAGAGTAGCATGGGGATAGATATGATGATGATATCGAGCCCGGCATTACCATTACCAAGGCCCAAAGCTCCGTACAGCAGGGTTTTCATGCTATAGAGGTAAATGATGAGCAACACGAAATCTATCAGGTAAGCCAGCAGCCTTTTGTGAAAAGCTGCTATCTCAAACTCCAGGTCAATGTTAAATACCGTGTTGATTTGTACAGATGCCATGCTAACTGCAATTTACACTTCCAAATAAAACCAACCGTAAAAGGTTATTTTTTTATTATTGAAAAAAGAAGCAAATTGTATTTGAGATAGGATGCTGCAAAGATTTTAAACCAATACATTAAAAATCTGTTTCAGTTGAACGGTAGGGCATACCATCTTACCACCGGTACTATGAGAGAAGCGATGTTTATTAAAAAGAATGTGGAGAAGTGGAATGAATACCAGCAGGAAAAATCCACCGACCCTGATGAAACGGCCCAACGTTTTATTACACTTATTGATGACTTGTCGTATGCCAAAACTTTTTATCCCAAAAGCAAAGTTACCCGCTGGGTCAACGGACTTGCTGCCGGCATTTACCAAAGTATTTATAAAAACAAGAAAGAGAAATACAGCCGTTTGTTCGATTTTTGGCAGTACGAACTTCCGATGATGTTTAAAAAACACCATCGCACATTTCTTTTCACCGTCAGTATTTTTTGTTTGTTTGTTACCATCGGCGTGTTGGCTTCGCATTCCAACCCTGAGTTTGTGCGGGGCGTACTGGGTAGCAATTACGTAGATATGACGGAAGAAAACATTGCCAATGGCGATCCCTTTGGAGTGTACAAAGATGAAAATCCGTTTACCATGTTTGTGCGCATCGCCTTCAACAATATAAGGGTGGCATTTCTCGCCTTTATTGGTGGTTTTACCCTTGGCTTTTTTACACTAAATATATTGTGGAGCAATGGCATTATGCTGGGCTCTTTTCAATACTTGTTTTTTGCCAACGGCCTTGGGCTGCAGTCGGTATTGGTTATATGGATACACGGTACGCTCGAAATATCGGCCATCGTTATTGCCGGAACGGCCGGTTTTGTGTTGGCCAATAGCATCTTGTTCCCGGGCACATTTACAAGGCTGGAGTCGTTTAAGAGAGGCATAAAAGATGCTGCCAAAATACTCATTGCCCTGGTACCATTTTTTATTGCCGCTTCTTTTTTGGAGAGTTATGTAACACACCTCATGAGCCAGACGTACGATAAACAAACCAACCAGGGTTTGCCTGTCTGGGTCAGTATTGTTATTCTCGTTGCTTCACTCGCTTTTATTACCTGGTACTTTATTATATGGCCCATGGTACTGCACAAGCGGGGTAAGTTTATAAAGAACGACGACATTGTTAAACGCCTTCATAACCGCCATGCTTAAGCGCCTTTCAATAGTTTATTTACTGGCCATGCTAACGGTAACCGTGACGGCGCAAACGTCTTTTACCGATTCAATTATGGCAATGCAGGATAGCGTATCGGCTGACTTTTCTGATGAGGAAGATGAAGATGATGGCCCGGAGGAAGAACTGTACGATACTATTTTAAAAGTTTATCCAATTGAAATCTCTAAAGACACAGTAGCCTATTGGAAGAACAAAAAGGAATTTGCTTATGTAAAGAACCTGGATAGTTTACTGGAGGACTCACAAAAAAAAGAACAGGCAAAAATGAAGGATCGCTCAGAAGGCCCCAATCTCTCCCTGCTGGGCAAGATCTTTAATAGTGGTTTTTTAAGAGTGCTTTTGTGGATGATGGCCTGCATATTTGTATTGGTAGTACTTTACCAGTTATTTAAAAATAAAGGACTGTTCGCACAAAGGTTTGTGAAACCGGTTGAGGAGGAAATTCCAGATGCCCGGGAAAATATTTTGGAGCAGGATTTTGACAGCCTCATTCAAAAAGCAACAAGGGAGGCAGATTATCGCCTGGCCACCCGTTACCAGTTTTTAAAAACATTGCAAAGGCTTAAAGAAAAAGAACTGGTAGAATTTTCCGTGGAAAAAACCAACAGCCTTTATGTGCGGGAAGTACCTGCTAAATGGCGCAACGATTTTGCCCGCCTTATTTTAAATTATGAATATGTGTGGTATGGTAAGTTTGACCTTTCGTTTCAGCAGTATGACCTGCTGCAAGAAAAATATGTTTCCTTCAACGAAAAAATATAGCCACCAGCTTGAATAAAAATCTTCCATATATAGTTTTATTGTTTCTCCTGGCTGGAAGCCTGTATTCCTGCAACGGCTTCAAAAAGGATCTTCCCGATCTGCGGGAACGTTATGGCCCCATGGACACAAAACCTTTTGGTGCTAACACAGCATTTCAAATGCTCTCCAATATTTACCCTGACAAGTCTATCATCTTTACAAAAAAAGCGTTCTCCAAGTTTTACAACGAAACGCAGTTTGATTCAGCTTCGCTCTACATCAACATCAGCAATAAATATTTTGTAAATGGTGCAGATGCGCAGTCTTTGCTGGACTTTGTGTATGATGGCAACACGGCCTTTATATCCGCTTCGCAAATAGATACCAACCTAATGGGTAAAATCTACAGCAGGCAGTTAACGGGCGATTTTTCTAATGTATTTGCGCCGGCAAAGTATCGCCGAACCTCGGTGAGTTTGTTGCCGGATGATTTTTCTACATTGGATAGTTTTGCGTATTACTACCGACCGTTTAGTGGTTATTTTTCTGAAATACATGGCGACAGGGGCAGGATAACGGGATACAACGATGAGGGCAAACCTAACTTCATGGTTTTCTTTTGGGGCAAAGGCCGCCTGTTCCTGCATTGTGCACCAAGAGCTTTTAGTAATTATTTTTTACTAACGGGAAGCAATCATCTATACCTGAAACAGATCATGCAAATGATGAACGATAGGCCCGGGAATATTTTTTACGACAATTTTTATAACAAGAAAAATTTTCGGCAGGATGATGACAGATCATTCTCAGCCCTGGATGAGATACTGAAACACCCGGCCCTGGCCATTGCATTTTGGATAAGCCTGGCATTGCTTTTACTCTATATATTTTTTGGCGGAAAAAGAAAGCAACGCATTGTACCGGTGATAGAGCCGGTAAAAAATACTTCTATTGCTTTTACAGAAGCTGTGGCAGGTTTGTACTTGTCAGAAAAAAATAATAAAAATATTGCTGATAAAATGATCAGTTATTTTAGCGAATTCATTCGTACCCGTTATTTTTTGCACCTGCATGCTCCCCACAAAGATTTTGCAACTGCCCTTAGTAAAAAAAGCGGGGTAGAAGCGGAGCATGTGCAATCTTTGTACAATACGATACAGCAAGTGGGCCTGGCGCAGGATGTGAGCGATTTTGAACTGTTATCACTCAATGAACAAATTCAACTATTTTATAAAAAAAGAAACTAATGGAAGATCAATTTTTTGAGGAACGTACTGCCGTTACAGAATTAAATGAGAAGATGGCAGAGATAAGAGCAGAGATTGGTAAAGTGATTGTAGGCCAACAGCAGGTAGTTGATCTACTGCTCATAGGCATTTTGTGCGATGGGCATTTGTTGCTGGAAGGTGTACCGGGTGTGGCAAAGACCCTGGCTGCAAAATTGATGGCAAAAATTATTGATGTAAAGTTCAGCAGGCTGCAGTTCACCCCAGACTTGATGCCCGGCGATGTAATTGGCAGCTCTGTATTTAACCCCAGGGAAGGAAGTTTTTATTTTAAGCCAGGACCCATTTTCGCCAACATTATTTTGATAGATGAAATAAATCGTTCTCCCGCAAAAACACAAGCAGCGCTTTTTGAAGTGATGGAAGAAAGACAAGTAACTGTAGATGGCCATACCCACATGATGGAATATCCCTTTTTAGTACTGGCTACGCAAAATCCTATAGAGCAGGAAGGAACTTATCGACTGCCGGAAGCACAACTAGACAGGTTCTTATTTAAAATTGAAATTGGTTACCCGAGCCTGCACGAAGAAGTAGCCATACTGGCCAACCAGCAGGGCAAAACGCAGAACGAACTGTTGCAGGATGTAAGTAAAGTTTTATCTGCACAAAGCATACAGTATTACCGCAAGGTAGCACAAGAGGTAAAAATTGAACACCGGTTAATTGAATTTATTGCTGGCATCGTACACGAAACCCGC
>JBBSJJ010000112.1:0-11677 GCA_038257335.1 Chitinophagales bacterium
GAGCAAATTACATTTCACCACTAAACATGCGAACGAGGCTACCGTAAAACACGACTGGTACGTTGTTGACGGTACTAATCAAACCGTTGGTCGTATGTGCGCAAAAATTGCGTCCGTTCTCCGTGGTAAGAACAAAGCCTATTACACTCCACACGTTGATTGCGGAGATTTTATCATCGTTATTAACTGCGAAAAAGTAAAATTCACAGGTAATAAAATGGACGATAAAGAGTATTTAACTTTTAGTGGATATCCCGGTGGTCAAAAAGGGGAGATTGCTAAAAACCTGTTGAAGCGCAGGCCTGAAGTAGTTATAGAAAGAGCTGTAAAAGGAATGTTGCCTAAAAATCGTTTGGGTCGCCAGATGTACAAAAAGCTATTTGTATATGCAGGTGGCGAGCATCCACATGGTGCACAAAAACCAGCCGACTTAACCTTTAATAAAATCTCAAACAAATAAACTGTTAGCTTTTGGCCCCGGCCATTGGCAATGCAAAAAAATACAAAATGGAAAAACAAAAAAACGCAGTTGGCCGCAGAAAAGAAGCTGTAACACGTGTTTTCCTTAGCAAAGGAGACGGTGCCATCACAGTAAACGGCAAAGACTATAAAGTATATTTTCCGCTGGTTTACCTGCAAAACCAGGTAGAAGCGCCTTTAAAGACAGTAGAGTCTGCAGATAAATTTAACGTGGTTGTAAACGCTACCGGTGGTGGTGTAAAAGGCCAGGCTGAAGCTACCAAGCTGGGTATTGCCCGTGCTTTGCTAGAGGTAAGTGCAGATTATCGCCCGGCACTTAAAGCTGCTGGTTTACTAAAGCGTGATCCACGTGCGGTAGAGCGTAAAAAACCAGGTCGCAAAAAAGCAAGAAAGAGCTTCCAGTTCTCTAAGCGTTAAAGCCCCCTCCAACTCCCCCGAAGCGGGTGGGTTTGGAGCCTACTATAGACTAATAATATTTGTAATTCAAAACATCTTCATAGCCTCCCGATATTTTTGGGAGGTTGGGGAGGCTAAAAATAAACAATGGAAAATAACACTTCCTTACAACAGCAACTCTTAGAAGCAGGCGTTCATTTTGGTCACTTAAAGAAAAAATGGAACCCTAAAATGTTGCCTTACATTTTTGCTGAAAAGAAAGGTATTCACATCATCGATCTTAACAAAACCGTAGAAGGTTTGCAGGAAGCTGCAGCCGCTATGAAAGCCATTGCACGCAGTGGTAAAAAGATCATGTTTGTAGCTACTAAAAAACAAGCAAAAGAAATTGTGCAGGAAAGCGCCAAACGTGTAAACATGCCTTACGTTACAGAGCGTTGGTTAGGTGGTATGCTTACCAACTTCAACACCGTACGTAAAAGTGTGAAGAAAATGCAGAGCATCGAAAAAATGCTTGCTGATGGCAGCGCAGAAAGCCTGAACAAAAAAGAAAGGTTGACGCTTACCCGTGAAAAAGAAAAAATGGAAAAAGTATTAAGTGGTATCGCACAAATCAGTCGTGTACCAGCAGCTTTATTCATGGTAGATATAGGTCATGAGCACATCGCCCTTGCAGAAGCCAAGCGTTTAAACGTAAACACTTTTGGAATGGTAGATACCAATTGCGATCCCAACAAAGTTGACTTTGCAATTCCTGCAAACGACGATGCTACCAAATCTATCTCTATCATTGTAAACTACATTACCGCTGCCATTGCAGAAGGTTTGGCAGAACGCATGGCAGATAAAGACGAAGACGAAAACAGCGATAGCGACGAAAGTGCAGAAGCGAAAGCAGCACGTTTTGAGCAAAAAGCAGATGGCGGCGACGATAGGAACAAGCGTGCAAGAGGTGCAGCTCCAACCAAGCGTCGTGTACCAGGTCCGGGTGCCGGTGGCAGAAGGCCAGCAGGTAGTGGTGGGCCAGGTGGTGCGAGATAAAAAGGCAAAGCCCCTCCGCCCCTAAAGGGGAACTGGGCAGCTTTTTTATTTTTGGTGTTTTTTATTTAGTTAAAAACAGTTGTACTACTATTAAACATCGTTGTGGCTCCCCGTCAGGCTTGCGGGGTCACTCACTTGTACAGAATATTTTTATTCAGCATTAATGCATTGAATATAATATTCTTGAAACATATTATAAACTTTAAAATCAAGTTCCCCTTTAGGGGACAGGGGCTATGATAACAGCAGCAGATATAAACAAATTACGCCAGGCCACCGGTGCTGGTATGATGGATTGTCGTAAAGCACTTACAGAAAGCAACGGCGATTTTGAAGCAGCCATCGATTGGTTGCGCAAGCAAGGCCAAAAGGTAGCAGCAAAACGCAGCGACCGTGAAGCCAAAGAAGGAGTGATCATTGCAAAAACTACCGCCGATCATAAAGCAGGTATCGTTCTGTGCATCAGTTGCGAAACTGATTTCGTAAGTAAGAATGCAGAGTTCGTTGCATTTGCACAAAGCATTGCAGATGCCGCCATCAGCAATGATGTGAAATCAGCAGAAGAATTAAACAGTGTAGAGATCAATGGTGCGAAAGTGTCAGATATGATCAACGATAAATTAGCTTCTATTGGCGAAAAAATTGAAGTGTCTAAATTCGAAAGAATAGAAGCACCTTATGTTGCAAGTTATATCCACG
Organism: Chitinophagales bacterium; assembly: GCA_038257335.1. Taxonomy (GTDB): domain Bacteria; phylum Bacteroidota; class Bacteroidia; order Chitinophagales; family Chitinophagaceae; genus Ferruginibacter. The sequence goes on from JBBSJJ010000112.1 coordinate 2,617, forward strand.
GTGCAAACCGCATGGGTGTACTGGTAGCATTAACCAAAGAAGCAGCAGAAGCCGGTAAAGATGTAGCCATGCAAATTGCAGCTATGAATCCTTTGGCTGTTGACGAAACGTCTATCTCTGCAGAAACAATCGAAAGAGAAAAGAACATCGCCATCGAAATGATCAAAGCAGAAGGCAAGCCAGCAGAAATGGCTGAGAAAATTGCCGCTGGTAAAATGAACAAATTCTTTAAAGACAACACACTCATGGCACAAGCCTTCGTAAAAGATGGTAACAAGTCAGTAGCAGATTACCTGAAAAGCATTGATGCAGATCTTAAAGTAACAGACTTTAAAAGAGTTGCATTGGGTTAATACTTTCGTTTAAAATATTAAAGGGGCTGCAATTTTGCAGCCCCTTTTTTTGATATAGATGTTGATTCATTTCATAATCTATTTGTAACGATTTTACTTCGTGATCGTTAAATTAAAACCTGTTTTCACAATTACCGTTGTGCCAGTAGCCACTCTTACCGATCTTACAGATGTGTTTGCTCCTAGGTGGGGATAATTGGATTTGCCGGCATTGATGAGCACATCGGTATTAGCATCGGGTAAAATACCGCAACTCCAGTTGGCAGTATTTTCCCAAACATTGTTCATTGTTCCTTCCCAGGTTGCTGTGAATTTTACGGTATAAACCTGGCTAAAAGTGCTGCCATTTATTAATGCCCGGTATTGGTAACCGTAATAAGAAGAGGGAACATTGGTAAGCGTAAGTGTTTTGGTAGCCGCACCTCCGTACACCCCACCATTACTAATATTGGTGAAGCCGCTGCCAGTATTTACCTGCCACTGGTAGGTGGCACCATTTACATTGCTCGGAACTGAAATGGTAGAACCTGTGCAAAGACTAACATTGGCCTGGTTTCCACCGATGTAAAAGCCACTGAACCCGGTAACGTCTACATCCAGAGAATACATGGTGCCCATATCTACAATGGCTATGTCGCTGTTCGGAATAATGATGCTGTTACCACCGGGAATAGGATTGAACAAAGCGTCTTCTTGCGGGCCGGTATATTTTGTGATGGTAAGACTGTTGATGCCGTTGGGGAACGATGCAGGATCGGCAGCAACCAAATTGTTGAACTCGGTTTTAAGAATATAAAAGCGTACCCTTTTGGTGCCTGGCGGTGCAAACTGGCTGGTTACTTTAAAGCTCCTTTTTAAATAAATATTTCCGTTGGGCGCAGTAGCCACGTTGGCTGCAGAGAAATAAGCCGTCATCGTAGTGTTGCCCAGCGTAAGATTGTTGTCCCTTACCGCACCAATGATTTGATCGCCGGCGTTTTTAATGTATACAAAATGACGCCAGCCGGTGAAGTTTACGGTTCCGTTTCCATTGGCTGAAATATACGTGGTTGGTGCTGCAGCTACGGTTACAGTTGTATCATCTTTTTCTACAGCATAAAAATCTCTCATTTTAAAACTTGCTGAACTGCCATTGGGCACCAGGTAAATACTGTCTAAGGAATAACTACCTGCTGGTAATTGTTTGGTACCGTATGCAGGGTAGCCGCCGGTTCCTCCAAATTTCACCGGAGTTCCATCTGGCCCGGCACCAGGATTACTATACACGTAAAAATAAGTACTCGTTACCCCCGCCAGTGCAAACGGACTAAAGCTGGTAATGGGCACACTGTTGTTGATAGATCCACTGGCAGGAGTTCCTGTTGGTGCAGCATTGCCATGGTCATCCCACTGTGCGCCATTCCAATGAGCCACTTTTAAATTGGCCAGGGCAGCCGGATACTGCTCATAAGGATTGCTGTTAAAACCCAGTGTAAGGGTAACATTGGTATTGCCGGTTAATCGTTGCACATCCCAGTAGCCAACTTTGCTGATGGCAGCAGCTCCAAAACTTCCCGCCTTTAGACTTGTATTATAGCCGTCACTGCCTGGGTTTTGATTCTTATATTCGGCACTAAACCGGGTGGTAATGCCTACTGGAGCACTCATGCCTAAAAGTTTGTAGGAAAGAGGGTTGCCCACCGGAAACGTAAAAGCATCGTCTCCTACTTTTGTTACTGGCCCTATTACATGACTGCTGGCAGATGCATCTAGATGGCTGGAACCATCTAAAAATTTAAGTTGGTTTAAAGAACTGCTGATGATATTGCCGCCATTAAAATTTAGCCTGGTTGAAATGCTGACAGAATCGTTGAGCGTAAGAATGCCGCCGCCTGTTTTTAGCATTTGCATTTTTGGAAAAATAATGGGTTGTGTACCTAATTGTTCAATAGCTCCATTAAGATTGCCGCCAAACTTTAGGGTATCTAAGAATGTAATACCCGTTGAAGAATTTAAAGTAAGGTTTCCGTTTATAATAGCAGGCTCGTAAGAAGTAAAAGCAATAGTTCCATCATTTCTTACCAAAGTAACATTGCCATTATAGGTATTTGTACCTTGATAAGATTCAAAAAAAGTTGTCGGAGAATTATTTGTTATGGTAGTATTGCCGTTTATAGTATTTCTTCTAAAATAACTTGAATTTGTATTGCCTGCGGCATCGGAAATATTTACAGTTCCGGTAATCTGGTTTTGTATAAAATCATCTAGATTTCCACCGGTATAACCATTTACATTTAATGCGTTCACCACTAAAGTATCATAAGCCAGGGTAACAAAGCCGCTGTTTTGAATAGAAATGGTACCGCCTGTGGTATTATTCTGTGTGCGTTGCATAAAAAAAGTTGGATTGCCTGCACCCGTTGCACTTATATTTATGGTGCCTGCAATGGGTAATTTAGTACTGCCATACTGGTTGATAAAAGTATTGCCACCCACATTGTTGGTGTAAGAAAAATTTCCACCTACAGAAGGGGAACCATATCTAAAAATTTCTGAAACCCCTGCCATGGTGCGGTTAATGGTTATATTACCCGTATACGTAGAAGCGTTATCATAGCTACTATAAAAAGCACCAGTTCCTCCAATGTTAAAAACTGTATTACCATTGAAGGTGTTTGGGTATTGATATGCCTCAAAAAATGATGCAGCAGAATTAAGCGTTAAGCTGCTATTGCCATTTATGGTATTTCTTCTAAAATAAACTGAACCCGTATTGCTTGCTGCATCGGAAATATTTACTGTGCCTGTTATGCGGTTCTGTAAAAATTCATCTGTATTTGGCCCGGTAAAACCATTTACATTTAATTGGTTCACCATTAAAGTATCATAAGCGATGGTAACAAACCCGCTGTTTTGAACAGAGATGGTACCGCCGGTAGTATTATTTTGTGTCCTTTGGAGTAAGAAAGTTGGATTGCCTGCTCCTGTTGCTGTAATATTTATGGTGCCTGCAATGGGTACTTTAGTAGTACCATGCTGATTGATCAATGTATTGCCACCGGCATTATTGGCATAAGAAAAATTACCGCCAACTGATGGGGAACCCACTCTAAAAATTTCTGTAAGACCTGCCACGGTGCGGTTAATGGTTACGTTACCCGTATAAGTAGAAGCGTTATCATAGCTGGTATAAAAAGTACCCGATCCCGTAATGTTGAAAGATGTATTTCCATTAAAATTGTTGGGGTATTGAAATGCCTCGTAAAAAACTGCCGAAGAATTTAGTCCTATGGTAGTATTTCCATTTATGGTATTTCTCCTAAAATAGATTGAACCTGTTTTGGTTGAAGCATCTGAAATATTTACGGTTCCTGTTATTTGATTTTGCAAAAATTCATCTGTGTTTGCACTGCTATAACCAGCTACATTTAATGCGCTTAGTAATAAAGTATCATAGGCAATGGTAACAAACCCGCTGTTTTGAAGAGATATGGTACCGCCGGTGGTATTATTTCGTATGCGCTGCATCAAAAAAGTTGGATTTCCTGCTCCTGTTGCAGCAATGTTTACCGTTCCTGAAATGGGCACTTTGGTAGGGCCAAACTGATTGATGAGTGTGTTACCACCTACATTGTTGGTATAAGAAAAATTACCGGCTACAGATACTGCCCCTAATCTAAAAATTTCTGAGGCTCCGGCGGCACTGCGGTTGATCGTTACATTGCCATTAAAGGTTGAGGCATTATCATAGCAAACGTATAAAATACCAGCACCGCTACTGTTAAATGTAACATTTCCATTAAATGTATTGGGAAACTGGTAACCTTCTAAAAATCCTGATGCGCTGTTGTGATTTATAATGATATGATCATTAATAACAGATTGTCTCAAATATAAAATGCCGCTACCATTTAAGGTTATAGCTATATCAGTGGTTCCACTACTGTTGGCCAATGTAGCCCCGTTGATATCAAAATTACCGTTGCTGGTAAGGGTAAACCCATTAAAATTTAAACCGCTTCCCAGCGACATAGAAAAGCTATTGACCACAACATTATTTGCCAACACAGGCTTATTCGGCGTGTTGGGAATTACGACATTTCCTGTAGCAACCGGTACCGCATTGGTACTCCAGTTGGTCGGGGTATTCCAGTCGGTGCTGGTACTACCATCCCAGGTTTGGGCTTGTAATAATTTACATAATAATAGGGAGCACAATAAAAGGGGTAGAAATTTTTTCATAACAAGAATATTTTTTAATTCGGGATGAACGAAAGATTGAGAAGATATTGGAAATGAAAGCAGATACGCTTTATACAGAATACAGCTATGCGTAAAAAGTATACAGGAATGTTTACCAAAAAAATGCAATCATTTGATGGTAATCAATAATCCGATTGGATAATTACTTTATTAGAGAGGCTTTGCGTAATTTGAAAGTAATTGTATTGATAGCTAACTCTTCATCTGTATTGCAAATAAGATTTTTTATATGGTTGTTATCTTGTTCTGTTGCTCTGCATTTGCCGGGGCAAGATCTCAAGCGTTTTAATACTTTCAGTTACAGTGTAAATGACGGTTTGCTGCAAAGCACCATTACCGATGTTGCTTTTGATAACAATAATTTTTATTGGATCAGCTTTCCCAATGGCATTCAGAAGTTTGACGGAAAGAACTTTACCAGCGTTCCCATTCAGCCGGGCTTGCCCGATGATAAGATGGTGCTGTTTTTTCAATGCAGTAACGGCGATTTGTTGTTGAGCCACAGCGGCGGAGTCAGCCGTTATGATTTAAACAGTAACCATTTTAGCCAGATTTATAACAACAAGCCATCTAATGAAAAGCCATCAGTATTTATCGGAGAAGATGAAGGCGTGATATATTTTTTTACTGCCAGTGGCCTTATTGCCGGCTTTAAAAACAGCAATTACCAACTACAGTTTGCCCAGCCCAGCGGCTTTGCCGGCTATATGGAAAATGAAGAAAACCGGCCTAAAATAAGCAGGAATGTTGTAGACAATGCTGCTGCATTTATTATAAAGTCAAACATCTATCTATGGGATTTGAAAGCCAGGAAATTAATTGCCCAGTCGCCTACGCTACCTTTTTTGTCGCCCTATTTTTTAGAAATGCGATCCCGGAATTTGGTAATGTTCAGCTCATTTAAAGCTAACAGCCCTTTGCTGCTGTATAATTTTGCCACTCAAACTATAACACCGCACTTTATAAAGGGCAGAGAAAAAATTGAATCCATTAGCCGATGCGTCGTTACACCCTGGCAAAACTCCCAAGTCATTTCTTTTAACAACAGGATTTGGGAAATTGACACGGCCCTTGGCAGCTTAAAGTCGGAGCTGGTAAATTTTCAAAACCAGCCTGTTGCAAGCGGTGCAGGCATAGGCCGCATTTTGACAGACAAGCGGGGCAACCTTTGCATAGTTACCGTAACCGGGGGTATTAAAAAACTGATGCGAAACAGCTACCCCATAAAGTACTATGGCAACACTGAGCCAACCAACACAAATATATTGTCTCTTTTGCCAGATAAAGAAAACAATCGCATACTTGCCGGTACGGCAGGCAACGGCTTATTGGTATTTGATACGTTGCAACAACTGGTAAAGCATATTAAGCAACTGCCGGGTATGGGAAAATATTTTGCGCCCAACAGCATTGTAAAAGATCCGGCAGGCAGGTATTATTTAATCAACAATGGCCAAAAGCAAGTGTGGATTTTAAACGGAGACCTGACGTTTTATAAGAAGATACCTATAGCTACTGATGTGCCGGAAGAAGAAAGGGGTGTTCACTACTTTGGTAATTTTTTGTGGCAGAGTGCCGATACTGCCCTAACTCAGTCGCAGGGGCGCATCTACAAAATTAATTTCAGCCAACAAACTGTTACAGAAACTGAAGTAACACGAGGTTATACCATGGGCGGCATCCGTGATGGTAACAATATCATCACCCATTGCAATGATGAACTCTATTTTTTGGATGCCAGCACCCTAGCACTGAAAAACAAAATACCTTTTAAAAATACTGGAGGAGTAAGGAGCTTTGCCAGCGATGCACAAAATGTATACATAGGCAGCAATAATGGTATTTTTAAGATAGATGGGCAAGGCAAGGTACTATCCCATTTAACCAAACAAAATGGTTTGCCGGATGAATGTATTTATGCAATAGCCATAGATGCAGAAGGGGCATTGTGGTGCAGCAGCAATAAAGGTATTTTTAGAATAAACAAACACGGAAATATACTGCAGTTAAAAAAAGAAGATGGGCTGCAGGAAAATGAGTTCAATACCAATGTGGTGGCAAGTGCAAAGGATGGCGAATTATTTTTTGGCGGTGTAAATGGAATAAGTAGTTTTTATCCAGGGAGTATTGTGAACACGGAAGAAAAAATTGACCTGCTTTTTACCAAAATAAAAATAAACAATGAAGAAGCCTTTACGGACTCGGGCCTGTCGGCTATAGATAAAATAAAACTGCCTTTTCAGCAAAACTCACTCTCCTTTGATTTTATTGCCATGGGCAACAACAATCCCGACCAATATATTTATCAATACCAGATGGAGGGGATAGATGAAACATGGCTGCAGAACAATGATATGCAAACGGTAAGATATTTGTTGCCACCGGGCAAATATGTTTTTAAAATTGCAGCCTCCCAGCTTTTTGATAAAGATGCAACCGCCATGCGAAGTGTTTTTATTACCATTCTGCCTCCGTTTTGGCAAACCTGGTGGTTCATTGGCGGTATGGCATTGCTGCTATTTTTAATTACTGCTTTCTTTATAAGTGGCTATACAAGGCAGCGCTACCGCAAAAAGCTGGCAGAGCTAAAAATGGAGCACCGGGTGCAGGTTGAACGGGAACGCATATCCCGTGACCTGCATGATAGCATTGGCGCTTATGCCAATGCCGTGTTATACAAAACCGAACTATTGGAAAAAGAGCAGCAGCCTAATGCAAAGCTGGGGTTGATGACAGATTTAAAATTTGCTTCCAAAGACATCATTACTTCGTTGAGAGAAACCATTTGGGCTTTAAAAAAAGAGAGCTATACCGCACAGGATTGCATTATGCGCATCCGCAATTTTGTGCAACCCCTCGGCAGGTATTACCCACATATACTATTTAAAATAGAGGGCGAAGGGTCTACAGAAATTCATCTACATTACTCCAAGGCATTGAATGTTGTACGCATCTTGCAGGAAGCAGTTACCAATGCCATCAAGCATAGTAATGCCCGTGAAATAGTTATTAAAAGCACCCAGCTACACACCCAATGGCAGTTAGAAGTATCAGACGATGGTATTGGTTTTGCTGAAAATGACTTTGAAGAAACGGAAAGAGGGGATGGCCTTATAAATATGAAGGAGAGAGCTACGGAGGCAGGGTTCGACCTGCAAATCATTTCTTCGCCCGGCTCCGGAACAAGGCTCATAATTACCCTTTAGAACATAACCCAATTGGATTATTATTTTATGGCATATCTTTTAAGATCTTTAGAAGATAGAAGTAGCTACAATGCAAATTAAGATTGCCATTATAGACGATAAGTCAAGCAACAGGAATATTCTGAAAGATAAACTCCTGCGCCACGGTCATTTTGATATTACGCTTATTGCCGAAGACGGAAAGGATTTTATGCAAAAAATGAAACTTTTGCCAGCAGATAAAATCCCCGATGTAGCCCTTATGGACCTGGAAATGCCTAACATGGATGGAGTAGATGCCATTGCTTTAGGCTCCTCTTTTTTTCCGTCTGTAAAATTTGTAGTGCTCACCATTTTTGATGACGAGGATAAAATTTTTAAGGCCATCAAAGCGGGGGCCTTCGGCTATTTATTAAAGGATGAAGATGCTGTGAATATTACCGATATGTTGTGGCAGATGCATGCGAGCGGCGCAGGTCCGATTTCTCCAGGTATAGCACATAAAATTCTTCAACTGGTGCAAAACAATGAACTCACCCTCGTTCAAAAACCAGCAGTCTCCGTGACTAAAAACTTTTTTGATCTCACACACCGGGAAAGAGAAATATTACAGTTACTCGTGCAGGGGTTACTCTACAAAGAAATAGGTGCCCGCTTGAGCATAAGTCCCAACACAGCAAAAAAACATGTAATGAATATCTATCAGAAACTACATGTAAATAGCAGGGCACAGGCATTGCACCTGGCCTATGAAAAGGGGATGCTGTGATACAGGATTTCTGATGTCGGATATACGACTTCTGATGTATGATCTATGGTAGACCTAAGCAGTTGTCAAATTACAATTCATCCATCAGAAATCAAAAATCCCATTGCCCTCAGGCGCTGCACCTTGCTTATGAAAAGGGGATGCTGTAATACAGAATGCATGATGTCGGATACACGATTTCTGATGTCGGATTTATGATGTATGAAAAACTGAAGCAGTTGTCAAATCAGACATCTTGCATCATACATCAGAAATCACAAATCATACATCAGAAATCAAAAATCCCCCTGCCCTCATGCGCTGTACCTTGCTTATGAAAAAGGAATGCTGTATTACAGAATTTCTGATGTCGGATATACGATTTCTGATGTCGGATTTCTGATGTATGATCTATGGTAGGCCTAAGCGGTGGCAAATCACAAATCATACATCAGAAATCAAAAATCCCCCTGCCCTCAGGCGCTGTACCTTGCTTATGAAAGGGGATGCTGTAATGCGGAATGCATGATATC
>JBBSJJ010000113.1:0-11605 GCA_038257335.1 Chitinophagales bacterium
CTTTATTTTACACGAAATGGACCAGGATAAAAAATTGTTTTTAGAAGCAGGATTATGGTCTCCTCTAAAAAATTTATCAGAGGATACTACCTCAAATTGGGGGAAGATGAATGCCCAACAAATGCTGGAGCATTTAGAAGATTTTTTTAGTGTTTCTATTGAAAAAAAGATGTACGCCCTTATAACACCAGAGGAGCAACTGCCGCTTTACAAACAATTTTTATACAGCGAAAAAAAATTTAGGGAGAATACCAAAGCGCCTGTTGCCATCATTGGCGAAGAGCCGCTGCCAATAAGGAACAGCAGCATGGAGGAGGCAAAGCAGCAAATGCAGCAAACCATCAACGCTTTTTTTAAATATTTTACAGACCATCCAGGCAAACAGACCGTGCATCCCGTGTTTGGGTTACTCAATTTTGAGGAATGGGTATTGCTTCATTATAAGCATGTAACACACCATTACCGGCAATTTTCCTTACTGCCTTAAAACAAATTATTCTACCGGGCACTCACCTTTTACAAAAGATTTTATTCCTGCGCATCCTGCAACACAAGCATTGCTGTAGGTTTTTTTATCACAGCCACATACAGGGTCATACTGCATGGTGCACATACAATCTTTTTTAGCCTCGCCTTTACAGGTATCGTTCATCTTGCTGGTTCCGCATGCTGCAAGAAGCATCGTGCCTGCTAATATTAATTTTACCATACGTCTTCATTTTAAATTACCCACGCTGCAAAAAACCTGCCCCTAATTTTAGGGTTGTTTAGATTCTCGCTTGCAATATAAAATCTTATTTTTCTTTTCATTGACTAAATTTGACGGTACAAATTAGCAGCATGCAAAAATTAGGAAATTATATAACAGGTAATTGGATAGAAGGCGACGGAGAAGGGCAGGCATTGTACAATGCTATCAATGGGCAGCCCATTGCCATAGCTACATCGGCAGGTATAGACTTTGAAGCCATGCTGCAATATGCAAGGAAAAAAGGTAACCCGGCTTTGCGCAAGATGACGTTTCAGCAAAGGGGGCGCATGCTGCGTGCTTTGGCGCTTCACCTAATGGAGCACAAAGAAAAATTTTATGCCATCAGTTCCCAAAGTGGAGCCACCAGGGTAGATAGTTGGATAGACATTGAAGGTGGCATTGGTAATTTATTTTCAAATGCCTCTTTGCGAAGAAAACTGCCCGACGAATCTTTTTGCCTGGATGGGGATGCTATCAGCCTTAGCAAAGGCAACAGCTTTATGGGTCACCACATTTTGGTGCCAAAAGAAGGTGTGGCTATTCACATCAATGCCTACAATTTTCCTGTATGGGGCATGTTGGAAAAAATTGCGGTTAACCTGCTGGCCGGTATGCCGGCCGTAGTAAAGCCTGCTACCGTTACGTCTTACCTTACGGAGGCTGTGGTGAGGGAAATCATCGCTTCCCGCATATTGCCAGAAGGTGCGCTGCAATTGATTTGCGGTAGCGCTGGCGATGTGCTTAGCCACACCAACTCGCAGGATGTGGTAACGTTTACAGGTTCAGCTTCCACAGGACTAAAGCTAAAATCTCACCCGGTTATTTTGGGTGAATCGGTGCCTTTTAACATGGAAGCAGACTCTCTGAACTGTATGGTGATGGGCATGGATGTAGCGCCCGGTCAACCTGAGTGGGATATATTTATAAAAGAAGTAAAAAGAGAAATGATTGTAAAAGCCGGGCAAAAATGTACTGCAGTGCGCAGGATATTTGTACCGGAAAATAAAATGGAGGGTGTGTCAAAAGCATTGATACAAGAATTGGGAAAAACACTCATTGGGAATCCTGCAAACGAAAAGGTGAGAATGGGAGCACTGGCAGGTGAGGGACAAAGAAAAGAAGTGCGCCAGCAGGTACAGAAATTACTCGCAAGTTCTCAAATAATTTATGGCTCCCTGGATAGTGTGGCCGTTATTGACGCAGATGAAAAGGTGGGCGCTTTTTTAAGCCCCATCTTATTGAGAAACGACTCCCCATTTACCAGCGAAGAGCCGCATAACGTAGAAGCTTTTGGCCCCGTAAGCACTTTGATGGCCTACAGGTCGATGGAAGATTTGATCATGCTTAGCAAGAAAGGCAAGGGGAGTTTGTGTTCGTCCATTATAACTGCAAGCAGCAGCATTGCCCGGGATTATGTGTTGGGCGCAGCCACCCACCATGGTCGCATACTCGTGCTAAACAGCGAATGTGCCAAAGAAAGCACAGGGCATGGATCTCCACTGCCTATGCTGGTGCATGGCGGGCCCGGCCGTGCTGGTGGGGGAGAAGAAATGGGAGGCTTGCGGGGTGTGAAGCATTACTTGCAAAGAACAGCTATACAGGGTTCGCCTTCTATGATCACCGCTATTACCAATGTTTATCAGCCATATGCAACAGGCATCACTGGCGAAGTACACCCCTTTAAAAAATATTTTGAAGAACTGGTTGTGGGGGATCAATTGGTAACGGCGAAACGCCAGGTTACGGCAGAAGACATCACAAGTTTTGCACACCTCAGCGGCGATCATTTTTATGCACACCTGCCACAAACGGACTTTGAAGGAACTATGTTTGACCATCAGGTTGCACATGGCTATTTCATTATGAGTATAGCAGCAGGTCTATTTGTAGAGAGTTATGAAAAGAACCCGGTGTTGCTCAATTATGGCATCGACGAGTTGAGGTTTACAAAACCAATTTATCCCGGAAACAGTATTTACATACGTTTTACCTGTAAGGAAAAAACAGCGCAGGAGTTAAAAGAAAAAAATCCCGATGTGGATTTTGTAAAAGGACAGGATATTCCAAAAGGCATTGTAAAATGGTATGTAGAAATCTTAGACTCCACCGACGAAATTGCAGGCGTAGCCACCATTCTTACGATGGTGCAAATGAAAAATAAGCCAGAAAATAAATAAACCTTGTCTTACTTTTATCTCCCCGATTTTGAAGGGTAGAACTTCGTTTTTAGAAACCGATTGGTACAACATTAAATAGATAGCACAAACTAGTTTTATGGAATATGTAAAATCAGAAACCCACCACGGCATTACCAGCATTGAATTTTACCACCCGCAGAGCAATTCGCTGCCGGCTAAAATCTTAGAAAGACTTGCCCACGAAATCCATTTTGCAGGTACTCATCAGGAAACCCGGGTAATTATTTTAAGAAGTGCCGGCGACAAATCATTTTGTGCGGGTGCATCTTTCAACGAACTGATGGACATAGAAACGGAAGCAAAGGGTTTCACTTTTTTCTCAGGTTTTGCGCAGGTGATCAACGCCATGCGCAAGTGTCCTAAATTTATAATAGCCCGCGTACAGGGCAAATGTGTGGGTGGAGGTGTGGGCCTTGCGGCTGCTGCAGATTATACCATTGCTGTTAAAGGAGCCGATATCAAGCTTAGTGAGATTACGGTTGGCATCGGTCCTTTTGTAGTAGGGCCTGCTGTAGAAAGAAAGATAGGCAGTGCAGCATTTAGTGCACTGGCAATAGATGGAAACATGTGGCGCAACAGTGAGTGGGCTAAAACGAAAGGACTCTTTGCGGAACTGCACGAGAATACTGAAAATATGGATGAATCGATTGGCCGCCTCAGTACACATCTTGCACAATCGAACCCGGAGGCTATGGCCGAGATGAAAAAAATGTTTTGGAAGGATGCCAGCCACTGGGATGAATTGCTAAGCCAGCGAGCGGCCATTAGCGGAAGATTGGTATTAAGCAACTTTTCTAAAAAAGCTATCGAAAAATTTAAAGCTAAAGCTTAGGCAGTAATCAAAAGACCCCAGCAATTGCCGGGGTCTTTTGATTGAACCGTTATACTGTTTAATATTATCTCGATTTGCTAAAAAGATTTTGAATAATAGCCGTGCCATATGCCTTAATGGTATCGATATTATTTACAATTGTTTTGGTGGCAGTTTGAGTAAGAAGGCCGCCCAACAGCGCTTTGCCTTTAGAGGCCACCGTAACTCCACCCATTAGCTTCGTGGTAAGCAAACCCATGCCTACAGTGCCAGCGGTTTTAATGATTGTTTCAAATACATCTACGGGCATAACCTTACTAACGGCAGATCTGATAAGGTTCCCTGGCTTAAGACTTTCTACCGTTGCATGAAAATGGTCTATCAGTGCTCGCTCCTGAACTTTTTTCTTTAGTTCAAGACTAAGAATGGCCTGCCGTAATTCCTCCGAATTGCTGATGTTCATTGTTTAATCATTTTTTTGATGATGGCATTGGTAACTGGAACCTTTATCAATTTCTCTTGCAACAGATAACAAACAAGGCCTACAATACCATAAAAGCCCGCCAGGACAAAAAAGCCATAATAGTTTTTTCCTAATAGTTCGCCAAGCCAAAGTGCGATACCTACATTTAGCATTAGCATAAACACAGCTACGATAGTTACGAGAACAAGTTTGCTGGCCAGGTTAGAAATAGCATCGGATGACTTTTCTGTTATTTTTAATTTAGCTAATTCAATCCTGGTCTCTACATAATTGCCGGCTTGTTCAAAAAGCGAATCTATATGCCCGGGGTTATTTTCCATTGATTCTAGTTGTCAGTTTCTAAATACTATTATCCAAAGTTTCTTTTTGCTTCTCTTTCTTTTTCAAGCAAGTCGTTTGCATCACTTTTGATATTATCATATTTACCCTTGAGGGTTTCTTTAACCTCGCCAAATTTATTTTTGAGATCCTCACCAATTTTGTTTTTCTTTTCTGAGATTTTTTTTCTGGTTTCTGATCCTTTTTCTGGAGCCAACAAAAGACCTAAAATAGCACCTGCTGCTGCGCCAACCAATAAACCTGCTAAAACTTTACTCTTGCTCATATTAATAATTTTAAAAAGTGATAAATAAGATTCTGTTTAATACTATACTAAAATGTTGCCAAACTCTTCTTACTAAGAGATGGGTAAATAATATCTCACTTAAGGTACAAAATGTTCAAATCAGTTACAAGTTTACAACCAGCTGAATTCAATTACCGCACGGTTATAATTCAGAAACAGGTTCCTGGCTGCTGGTATTGCGGACTAATTTTTACAAGGTGGAGTAGTTTTTCGCCAGCTTTCACCGGTAACACGCAGCCATAAAATTGTCTATTAGCAATCAGGAAGGTAAGCCATACCCGAACTTGTCAAAACTTGTTGCAAAGGTTAATCTTCCGGTGTTAGGGAGCTTGCCTGAGGAAGAAACTGCATTGATGATAGTAATAAGCCACGATAAACCTGAAGGTTATTTGCGGGGTGTGTCTGCATCAACATTATTACAGGGTGTAAGCAGAACCATCCTGTAATAATAATAGAAAAGGGATTCAAAAGCCTATCGGGCGGCGGGTTTTTTTATGAAATGCTACGTTTAACAGCCCACATGGCATTGTTTAGGGCAATATATAATGGCAAATTAATTATTTCTATATTCAAAAAGCTTCGTAATATTGCAACGGAATCGGTTGGGGCGCATATCCCATATCTCTTGCTTCAATAGTACAACCTCTTCCATCAGCATCATTTTACAACTACAATTTATTTTAACGGTACAATCACAGCGGCTTTTTAGAACAACGCACTTCTCAATACTTTATGTACGATATATCACAATTGAACGACTTACTCGTTCCCGAACTGCATGATGTGGCAGAGCAGTTAAACATACCAAACTCAAACAAGATGAATAAACAAGAATTGGTTTCCACCATTCTTGCTAAACAAATTACTATGGCACCAGAAAATAAAATCCCCGAAGGCGAAAAACCCAAACGCAAACGCATTGCAAAAACCGATGTAGCTGAAGACGCCACCCCTGCCCCCCAAAACGAACTTTTTAAAAAAGAAGCCGCCCCCTCGGTTAAAAAAGTTGCACCAGAGAAAAAGGCAGTGAAAAAACAAAAAGTTGAACCAGCACCCGTAGACCAAGAGGAAGAGGAGGAAGATCTGCAACCAATTACCAACGAGCAAAGTACTATCCCTGCTGCCATAGCCCAAATGCTGGCTGCAGAAGATGAAATACAACAGCCCGAAGTAGATATGGACGAAGAAGAAGAAGAAGAAGAGCAGGAGCGCACGCCGCCGGCCAACACACGCAACTATCAGCCTAAGGCACAACCTGTTTTTAACATTGAGTTCGACGGAGTAGTGCCAGGTGAAGGGGTGTTAGAAATGATGCCAGATGGCTATGGCTTCTTGCGAAGCAGCGATTATAACTACCTTTCATCTCCGGATGATATTTATGTTTCGCCTTCACAAATAAAATTATTTGGATTAAAAACAGGCGATACAGTTTTTGGATCTGTTCGCCCTCCAAAAGAAGGTGAAAAATATTTTGCCTTACTAAAGGTTACCACCATAAATGGCAAGAGCCCGGAGGAAGTAAGAGACCGTGTACCGTTTGATTACCTCACTCCTTTGTT
This sequence comes from Chitinophagales bacterium, assembly GCA_038257335.1. Classification (GTDB taxonomy): domain Bacteria; phylum Bacteroidota; class Bacteroidia; order Chitinophagales; family Chitinophagaceae; genus Ferruginibacter. Next base: position 6,429 of record JBBSJJ010000113.1, read on the forward strand.
TCCATACGAAAAAATGAACCTGACCACCAAGTCGGATAATTACAGTACCCGTATCATGGACTTGTTTACACCCATTGGTAAGGGCCAGCGTGGCTTGATAGTGGCGCAACCAAAGACAGGTAAAACCATGTTGCTAAAAGAACTGGCCAACGCTATTGCTGAAAATCATCCGGAGTGTTACCTGATGATTGTGCTGGTAGATGAAAGGCCGGAAGAGGTTACCGATATGGAGCGCAGCGTAAAAGCAGAAGTGATAGCTTCTACTTTTGATGAACCCGCAGAAAAGCATGTAAAAGTTTCAACCATCGCTTTGCAGAAAGCAAAACGCCTGGTAGAATGTGGTCACGATGTAGTGATCTTATTAGATTCAATTACCCGTTTGGCAAGAGCGCACAATACGGTAGCGCCTAGCAGCGGTAAAGTGTTGAGTGGCGGTGTAGAAGCCAATGCTATGCAAAAACCAAAACAGTTTTTTGGTGCTGCCCGCAAAATTGAAAACGGTGGGTCATTAACCATCATTGCTACGGCACTGGTAGACACGGGTAGTAAAATGGATGAAGTTATTTTTGAAGAATTCAAAGGTACCGGTAACATGGAGTTGCAACTGGAGCGCAAACTTTCTAACAGGAGAATTTACCCTGCCATCGATATTGTTGCATCTAGTACAAGGAGAGACGATTTGTTGTTGGATAAAGATACCTTCCAGCGCATGTGGGTATTGCGCAAGCACATGGCCGATATGAACCCGGAAGAAGCCATCAACACTTTGTTGAAAAATATGAAAGGAACAAAAAACAATGCAGAGTTTTTAACCAGCATGAACGGATAATTTAGTTGTGAAATACTTTAGGGCTGCCGGTTTTCCGGCGGCTTTTTTTATGCAGTAAACCTGGTATGAATATTAGCTTTAAAATATTTGTTTTTTTTAAAATAAAAAGAAAGGGTTACCGTTAATGGTTTTTACCAAATAAACCTCTAAACCCTTTTTATGAAATTCATTGCAGTTTCTCTAATTGCTTTATGCTTGCCCGTCAGTATTTTTTGCCAGGATATCTCAGGACTTTGGACCGGTACCTTGTACAACGACAGCACCCAACAGTTTCACGATTATGAGATTGGTATTAGCAAAGAAAAAGGGAAGTATATTGGTTTTTCTAAAACATGGTTTGTAATCAATCAGGAAAAATACGAAGGGCTAAAAAAAGTAAAAGTAAGAATTGCAACAGACGGAAAAATCGTGATTGAAGATGTAGAGCTGGTCTTCAACAATTACCCCGTGCAGGCCCACAAAGAAGTGAGGCAGCTTAGTATCCTGGATATTGAACAACAGGAAGGTCAATATTTGCTCAGCGGTCTTTTTGTAACAAATGCAACCAAAAGACATTCGCCTATTACGGGAAAGATCGTATTAAAAAGAAAAAGCGGTTTTTCTGCAGCAGACCATGAACAATATTTACAAAATCGGGGCACCGTAAAGGAAGAAGCTACCAAAGTCAATTCCGATCAATTGGTAAAAAATGAAAAAGAGAAGTGATTAAATCTTAGGCATTAAATTTAAAAGCTGCTGGCTTGCGCCGGCATTTTTTTTGGGCTCTACCCCTGCCGGACTCTTTTAATTATTAGCTCCTGCCCATGCACGCCATCTGGCCCCCGTTAATTATGCGTAAATTAGCGGCTTAAACGCAGTATGCCTGTAAACAGAATATCCATAGAAGAGTTTTTAGTCCTTAGCCACGAGTTACCGGTATTTGATGTACGCAGCCCAGGCGAACATGTGCATGCACAGATACCTGGCGCTTACCCTTTACCGTTATTTAGCGATGAGGAAAGAAAGGTGGTGGGTACCGCTTACAAACAGCAGGACAAACAAATAGCGGTAAAGATTGGGCTCGACTATTTTGGAGTAAAGATGCGGAGCATGGTGGAGGAGGTGGAAAGGGCAGTTTGCAGTTTGCAGTTGACAGTTGGCAGTTGGCAATTGGCAGTGGGCAGTGGACAGTTGACAGTTGACGGCCAGCAAGGATCTGACCATCCGGACAAGGAAACTGTCGCACAGGATAACCAACCGCCGACTCCCAAAACTAAACTGCTTGTACATTGCTGGCGGGGTGGCATGCGAAGCGGAGCTGTGGCCTGGCTCCTGGACTTGTATGGTTACGAAGTGTATACGCTGGCTGGGGGCTACAAGGCCTATCGCAACTGGGTGCTCTCGCAATTTGAAAAGAGCTATGATTTTAAAATATTGGGCGGCTATACCGGCAGCGGCAAAACCGCCATTCTGCAGCAGTTGCAGTACAAGGGGGAAACGATAGTTGATTTGGAAAAGCTGGCCAATCACAAAGGTTCTGCTTTTGGAGGTATCGGCCAGGGAGATCAACCCACGCAGGAAATGTTTGAGAACCTGCTGGCGACAGAACTGCACAGAAAAGAAAAAGAAACTATTTGGCTCGAAGATGAAAGCCAACGCATTGGAAAATTACACATCCCGCATCCATTATGGAATACCATGCGTACAAAACCAATCTACTTTGTTGATATTCCCTTTGCAGAAAGGCTGGGTTACATTGTAAAGGAGTATGGAGTACTTGCTAAAGATCATCTTGCACTGTCGATAGAGCGAATACAAAAACGCCTTGGGCCACTTGAAACAAAAACCGCTCTTGACCATTTAAAGCACGACGATATAGAAGCTTGTTTCAGCATCTTGCTGCATTATTACGACAAACATTATGGTAAAGCTTTGCAAAACCGGGAAAATATTGACAGCTTATTAAATAAAATATCCTCTCCGTCCGTTGATAGTATAATCAATGCTGAAAAACTAGTTGTATGCAATACTGCAAATATGTAATTACACTGTTATTTGTTTTCCCCCTTGCTGTTTTTGCCCAGGATATTACCGGCTTATGGAAGGGTACTTTGTACAACGATACTACCCGGCAATTTTATAAGTACGAAATAGGCATCAGTAAAGAAAAGGATAAGTTCACCGGCTTTTCTCACACCTGGTTTATTTTAGATGACAAGCAATATTTTGGGGTCAAAAAAGTAAAAATAAAAATGGCTGCTGATGGCAAAATTATCGTGGAAGACGACGGCCTCATTTCTAACAATTACCCGGTGGCACCCAATAAAAATGTTCGCCAGTTAAATATATTAACTCTTGATGCCGGCGGAGAAGTGATGACGCTAACCGGGGCCTTTAGTACCAATAGAACAAAGGAGTACCACTCCCTTACCGGCTCTGTTAGCTTGCAACGGAAAAACGACTTTTGGCAGTCGGCCCTGGTGCCGCATCTGCAGGAATTGGGCAAGGAGCAGGACCTGTCATTTGTAAAAGAGGAAACCGAAACCCTTGCACGAATTGCTTCTGATAAAAAAAATACAACACAACAACTAAATGAAAGCCAGGCATTGGCTGCAAAAGAAAATGCCCGGGCCGAGTTAGCGAAACAGCAAACCTTGCAGCAAGAGCAAGCCAACCAAAAAAAGGAATTAGAACTGCAGGCTAAGCAGGAAGCCGCCGGCCAGGCAGCAGTGGAGAAAGAGCGTATAAAAACAGCCACTGCGCTGCAGGAGCAAGATCGTAAGCTGCAGCTAGAAAGAGATAATGAAATGAAGCGGATTGCAAAACTTGAAACCGATATTAGGGCAAAGGAAGAAAAGGAAAAACAACAGGCTGAAATCGTTTTGAAAGAAGCTATTCAAAAAGAAGAAGCTGCCAAAGAAAAAGCGATGAAAGCACTGGCCCAAAAAGAGGCCGAAGCAAAAACCAAGGCTGAAAAAGAAAATGCGAGGCTGGAATTTGTAAAGCAGCAGCAAACCCGTGCGCAGGAAATAGCAAAGGAAAATGCCGTAAGACTTCAACTAAAACAGCAGTCAGAAGCCAGGGGCAGGGAAGAAAAACAGCAAGTAGAACTAGCCAAGCAAGCGCAGGCCGTCAAAGATAAAGATGCCAAAGAAGCTAAAGAAGCCGCCATAGCTGCCCAAAAAACGAAAGCGCCCATTGCTGAAGCGATTGTAAAAAATACTCCAAAAGGAAATGCTATCAACAATGCGGTGCCGGCAGCAAATGTTGCCAATCGCACAACAGTGCTGCAGCAAACCGTAAACTTTAGTTCTGATAGTTTGCTATTATCCTTGTACGACAATGGCGAAGTAGATGGCGATACGGTTAGTGTACTGATGAACGGACAACTCATACTTGCAAAGCAGGGGCTGAGTACAACTGCCATCAAAAAAGTAATCTACATTCCTGCGGGTACTGATGAGGTAGAACTGCTGATGTATGCAGAAAGCCTCGGTTCTATACCACCCAACACCGGCTTGCTGGTGGTAAGAGATGGAAAAAATTTATACGAGGTGCGATTTAGCGGCGATCTTCAAAAAAATGCATCCATTGTATTTAAGAGGAAGAAGGAGTAATATCTTTGCCGCATGCAGCAATCTCCCAACACTGATCCATCTTTTTTATTAACGCAATACTCGCATGGCGCTGGCTGTGGTTGCAAGATATCTCCAAAAACATTAGACGAAATACTGGCCAGTAATTTTGCCATGCCCGACAACCAAAAATTGTTGGTGGGCAATCACAGCAAAGACGATGCAGCAGTGTATGACCTGGACAATGGATCAGCGCTCATTTCTACCACCGATTTTTTTATGCCCATTGTAGATGATCCCTACGAATTTGGAAGAATAGCCTCAGCCAATGCCATCAGTGATGTGTATGCCATGGGCGGCAAACCGATTTTGGCCATTGCAATTTTGGGCTGGCCCATCAATATTTTACCGCCTGCCGTGGCCCAAAAAGTAATAGAAGGCAGCAGGAGTATTTGTAAAGAGGCTGGCATCCCCTTGGCTGGCGGTCACAGCATAGATTCGCCCGAACCTATTTTTGGCTTAGCAGTAAATGGCCTGGTAGAAATAGCCAACATCAAACAAAACAACCTGGAGCAGAAATGCGATCTGTTATTTTTAACCAAGCCACTTGGTGTGGGCATCTTAACCACCGCTAAAAAAAAAGGATTGCTAAAGCCAGCACATGTAGGCCTTGCAGCACGGCAAATGATGCAGTTGAACAAAGTGGGAGAAGCCCTGGGTAAATTAAAAACGGTATCGGCCATGACGGATGTAACAGGGTTTGGCTTGCTGGGCCATTTGGTAGAAATGGCAGA
>JBBSJJ010000114.1:0-11593 GCA_038257335.1 Chitinophagales bacterium
AGAATGGTCTGGCTAATTGTATTAAAAGCTCCGTAGGTGCTTCCTGTGCTTAGGAGACTCCTACGGAGTCTGGAAAAATTATTCATTTCGATGTTTCTATAAACAGGGTGCTCCTACGGAGCAAATACCTTAAGTAAACGACATTGAATGGTTAATGGTCAATAATTTACCCTTGACCACTTACCATTTAAAAATCGAAACGTCATTTTGTTATTAATATAGCACTAGTGATAAGTATGAAAGGGCAATGGTGAATGCTCAACTATTCACCATTCATTATTCACAATTCCCCATTCACAATTCACCATTCACAATTCAACCATTCACCATTCACCATTTACCCTTGACCATTCACAAATTGAATAGTTAATTTATTTATAACATAGCCCTGGCTATTAGTCTTTGTAGATACCAACAAAATGTTCACCGGTACTTTTTTTGGAAGCCCGGTACATGCCGGCACTGTTGAATAACATAGCAGTGTTTCCTTTTGCATCTACACCAATCATACCGCCTTCACCCTCCAGTTTAATGAGTTTCACATGCACCACTTCGTTCATGGCTTCTTGCAGACTCAGGCCTTTGTATTCCATGAGGCAGCTCACATCGTGAGCGGCTACGGCACAAATGAATGGTTCGCCATGCCCCGTGCAACTGATGGCACAGGTATCATTGTTGGCATAAGTGCCGGCGCCTATGAGCGGGCTATCACCTATGCGTCCGTATTTTTTGTTGGTCATTCCACCTGTGCTGGTTGCTGCAGCAATGTTGCCAAGGGTATCGCAGGCCACAGCACCTACGGTTCCAAATTTTTTGTCTTTCATCAATTCTTCCAATCCCTGGTGTGTATGATCGAGCGAATAACTATCACTGTCACGCATTACTTTCCATTGATCGTATCTGAATTTTGAAAAGAAATATTCATCTGGCTCCAATTTGATACCCTGCTTTATGGCGAAATCATTGGCACCTTTGCCACTCAAAAAAACGTGGTTGCTGTTGAGCATTACTTCCTCGGCAAGTTCTATCGGATTGCGCACATTTCTTACACCCGCTACCGCACCGGCCGCCATCGTCTGTCCATTCATGATAGCAGCATCCATTTCCTGCACCCCTTTTTTTGTAAATACAGAACCCCTTCCTGCATTGAATAAAAGATTATCCTCCAACACAACAATGGCGGCTTTTACAGCATTGCTTGCAGAGCCTTCCTGCTCTAACACTGCATAGCCTGCTTGTAGGGCGTCTTCAAGCGCATTCATGTAGGCAATTTCAAGATCGGGAGTCATGTCTTCTTTTAAAATAGTGCCGGCTCCGCCGTGAATAACAAGAGAAAATGGTTGCATATGAAGGTTTTAAATTATCCGCCAAAACTATTTAATTTACTGCCACAAAGCTTCTAAGTTTTTTTAGCAATAGTTGAATACAGGTCAATGAACAGCAGTATTTCTTCAACAGGCGTTAATACGGGCCTCAGCCCACAACGCAGCAATAATTAGTCTTAAGTGTTTTAATGAGCAGGTTGTATTTAAACAGCTTTGTTCAATATCGTCGTGGCTTTGTTCATCAACATTTCTGAACTAATGAGATGCATGCAGGCATGATCTCCGCGGTAGCAGGGCTTGTTGCCAAAAACGGAACAGGGCCTGCAATATAAATTGGCTTGTACAATGTTGTCTTCGTCTTGCTGCCATCCATAAAATCCTGCAAAGGGATGCGTAGCGCCCCAGATACTTAACACCGGCACTGCATATATACTGGCCAGGTGCATGTTGGCAGAGTCCATGCTGATCATCATCTTCAACTTACCGATGACCTGCAGTTCTTCGGCCAAAGAAATTTTGCCTGCAACGTTGATAGAAGAAGGGATTTCTTTTGCCCAATCCTGTAGCAATTCCGCCTCTTTTCCGGGTGCTCCAAAGAATAACAGTTCTACATTTTTTTCAGCAACGAGTTGCTTTAAAAATATTTTCATGTTGGGTAGAGGATACATCTTCTCCAGGTGTTGCGCAAACGGCGCCACGCCCACCAATAATTTACCTGCACTTAATTGTGTTTGAATGGATGCAGGAATGCTCGTGGGCATTACAGGCAAATGGTCTTGAAGATTGACGGGAAAACCGAGCGTTGCAAACACTGCTGCATAACGCTCGTGTGAGGTGGCAAGTTGCCGCAACAGTTTAGGTTCCCGGGCTGTTATTTTTTTTTTCTCCGCCCGCCCTTTATCTATGGTAGCCACACGCACAGCAGCCAGGCGAAAGAAGCTTAGCAGGATCGTAGACCGCAACACATTGTGCAAATCTGCAACAACATAATTACTCTTGTCTTTTTTTAAAGTATTAAATAATTTCCAAAGACCCGTAAAGCCCTTGTGCTGGCCTTTGGTGGAAGCCGCAAAAAAATGGCAGCGCTCAATGCCCGCAAAAAGAGGTGCAAAAAATGCGTTGCTTACGAAAGTGATCTGCAGTAACGGATACTGCCGCAACAAAGTTTTTACAACCGGCACTGCCATGGCCACATCACCCATTGCCGAAAAACGTATCACAATAATATGCCCCGGAGCCTGCACTAAGTGGTAGATTGGTTGTATAAAACAGGGTTCAGGCTCTCATCGTTGTACATCTTCATTTGCTTGTATACCTTCATGTATTTCAGGCCATCCCGTATTTCCGTCATTAGTATATCTATGGCATGAGAAAGGTCTTTGCGCTGCTGCAGCAAAACTTCTAATTTGTTACTGCATGCCTGCCGGTGCTCTTCTGTGGCCTCCGCCCGGGAAGATTCCGAACCCATGTGGTAAATTTTAAGTGCTAAGATTGACAAGCGGTCTACAGCCCAGGCAGGACTTTCTGTGTTGATGGTTGCATGTTCTTTTGCAATGACCGCTTTGTATTTTTCTAAAAAATAAGTATCTATAAATTCTACCAGTTCGGTACGTTCCTGGTTTGACTTATCTATGCGACGCTTTAACAACAGAGCCGCTGCAGGCTCAATGTGTGGATCCCGGATTAAATCTTCCAGGTGCCATTGCACCGTATCTATCCAGTTCTTCAAGTAAAGCAAATGCTCAAGGCTACTTTCTTCAAATGGGTTGCTTACGGGCACATCTACATTATCTGAAATGTGATAATCGTTGATAGATTTTTCAAAAATATTAATACATATAGAGCTTATCATAACAAATCGTTTAGGAATGACTATTCTTATTTCTGAGTGCAAGATAATAAATAGGAATGCCAGTTAAAACAATTGCAAGACCCCAACCTGCATAAGTTGGTTTGTAAAATATGAGCAATGCGCAAAAAGTAATGGCCATTAGGATATACAATGCCGGGAGTATGGGGTAGCCAAAAGCTTTGTAAGGCCGCACCGCATCGGGGCGCTTTTTGCGCAGCACAAAAATACCTAGTATAGTGAGTGCATAAAAAAGCACTACTACAAACGAGATCATATCCAGCAAATCGCCATACCTGCCGCTCAGGCAAAGCAGGGAGGCCACGAGGCATTGTATCCACAAAGCAAATTCTGGCACATCGTTTTTGTTGAGCTGGCCGGTTTTTTTAAAGAAGAGGCCATCTTTAGCCATGGTGTAGTAAACCCTGGCACCAGCCAGGATCAATCCGTTGTTGCAACCAAAAGTAGAAATCATAATCATCACGGCTATCACGTAGGCGCCGATGGTACCGAAGATAGGCGTACTGGCGGCTACGGCTACCCTGTCTTGCGGGGCAGATGCAATTTCCTGCAAAGGCAACACGCTGATGTACATTAGATTGGCCGCTACATAAATTAAGGTAACGATGAGCGTACCCATGAATAAGCTAAGGCCAATATTTCGTTGGGGATTTTTTACTTCGCCTGCAATGAAAGTCACATTGTTCCAGGCATCGCTACTAAATATAGAACCCACCATAGCAGCTGCAATTGCTCCCAATATCGCACTGCCGGCAACGCCGCCCACTACTGCCCCATCGCCACCACGTGTTTTCATCACCCAGGCATCTGCCCAGTTGGCATCCCATATTTCTGCCCTGGCGGCTATGAAGAAACCAAACAGGATGAGGCCAAACAATGACAACAACTTGATGACGGTGAAAACAGTTTGAATCATTTTACCGCCTTGTATGCCTTTTGTATTAATATAGGTGAGCAATACAATCAAAGCGATGGAAACCAACTGTGCAGGATAAATCTTAAAGATGCCAATTTGGGCAATGATATTGGCATCTGTTACTTCCAGTGCCGGAATAAAATAGCCTGCAAATTTAGAAAAGGCCACCCCTACTGCCGCAATGGTAGCTGTTTGTATTACGGCAAAAAAACTCCAGCCATACAGAAAACCGGCAAGCGGGTTGAACGCCTCTTTAAGGTAAACATACTGACCGCCAGCTTTGGGAAACATGGCACTCAGTTCGCCGTAACTCATGGCAGCAATAAGGGTCATAAAACCTGTGATGAGCCAAACTGCTATGAGCCAGCCGGCGCTGCCCACATTGCGGGCAATATCGGCACTTACAATAAAAATACCGGAGCCAATCATAGATCCTGCTACTATCATAGTAGCATCCAGCAATCCGAGCGTGGGTTTAAATCCATGCGTTGTTTCAGCCATAGAGCAATTGTTTGATAAAAATAAATTGATGAAAAAACCCGGTCAGTCAACTGATCGGGTTTCAAGATAATTAAATCAATCTACATTCTGCTTTCACTTTTTCTTCAACAGGTCATTCATTCCGTTTACTACATCATCGGTAATGTTAAGGCTCGAATCTTTGTAAACCATATAATCCAGGCCTGTACCGGTAGTTAATATGTAGAGGTAATTTTTTTGTTTGTTGTAGTCAACTAAAAACACTTTTAACTTCTTCTGGATATCATCCATGAAGCGGTAACTTTTTTCGCTCAGCTTTTGAGTGAGGTTTTGCTTTTTTTCGTCTACACGTTGTTGTTGTGCCAACAACTGACCCTGAAATTCTTCAGCCATTTGTTGTGTGATAGCATCACCTTTTTTAAGAAAATTATTTTTTTGACCTTCAAGACCACGATAGCTATTTTCCCAGTCTGTTTCTATAGCCCGCTGCTCTGCTTCCAGTTCTTTCCTTTTTTCTTTGATGAAAGTAATTTTTTCATTCAAAGAATCAAGCTCCACGTAAGCAATAGGAGCACTGGTAGCTTTGGTACCGGCCTGGATACCCGTGGCTGCTGCCGTTTTAATAGTTGTTGTTTTTTTACCAGCAAATTCATGGAAATACAAAAATGCCACTGCGGCCAGTAGCACTACATTTAGAATAGTAGAAAAATTCTTCATTACTTGTTTTTTGATTTGCGGCAAGATAACCAGATTGAACCTATCGGCAATAGGTAAGTGAAAGTTTTAGAAAGGCTTAACTAGTTGACCAGAGGCAGTTTCAACGGTCAGAAAAATGTTTCAAACGCCGCAATATCCGGCAGCTCTATTGATCATCATTTTGCATATTGATGTAAATTGTACTATGAAACTGGAAAAGGTGTTTGCCAACAACGAAAAATGGATCCAAGAAAAATTGAGGATAGATCCCAATTATTTTGAGAAACTCTCCACCGGCCAACAGCCTGAAATCCTCTATATAGTTGTTCCAACAGTAGGGTAACCAGTGCACCCTGGCGAAGTCTTTGTTCATCGCAATGTAGCTAACATGGTAATTAGCATAGACCTTAACGTGATGAGTGTGCTTAACTATGCTGTGCGGCATTTAAAGGTGAACCATATTGTTGTGTGTGGCCACTATTTTTGCGGGGGAGTAAAGGCTGCCATGGAGTCGCAGGATCTGGGTATACTAAACCCCTGGCTCAGAAATATAAGAGACGTTTATCGACTTCATAAAACAGCATTAAATGCGCTGCCAGATGAAAACGATCGGTACAACCGCCTGGTAGAACTCAATGTGCAAGAACAATGCATCAACCTTTTGAAAACTGCGGCGGTGCAAACTGCCATCAAAAAAAGGGGGCTCCAGGTGCATGGTTGGGTATTTGACATTAAAACCGGCAGACTGGTAGATCTAAAAATAGACTTTGAAAAAGAATTAAAAGGTATCATGGAAATATACAATTTAGGCTAAGGGAGTTTACGCTGTTCGCTTGCACGGTTAAGAAAAAAAATGATAATATTAATAAAGCAATGATGGTTTGGTCTACTGTTTTAGAAAGTACCCGTCAAAAAATTTGACAACCTCCTGTTTTTGCCTTACCCCGAGACCCCGTACAATTTATTAAATTATTTGTAAAAATTTAGCAGCGGTGAAATCCAATTGATTTTAAAAGAACCTTGCAGTTTTCTAATCTTTAAATTTTATATTATGCGTCTGCTTCGTTTCACATTTATCTTAATAGCTTCTTGTTGCTTTTATACGGCATCGGCCCAGGTTACAAAAATTCCACCGGCAGCTAAAGAAAACTTTGCCCAACAGTACCCGGCCGCAACCAATGCAGTTTGGTACAATGACATCGTGGAAGTAAATGTGCGTTTTGAATTGGACGGAAAAGAGATGAGTGCACTTTATAATAATAAGGGAATCTGGAAAAACACCCTGCAGGATGCAGCATACGAACAATTACCTGCTGCTGTAATTGATGGGTTCAATAAAAGCAAGTATGTAGAAAGAAGCGTAACCGAAACTAAAATAGTCTTTTACCCCGGCAATGTAACCCAGTACCGCATCAAAGCCGAGAAAAATGATATAGAAAAAAAATATTTGTTCTTTAACGACAAAGGAAGATTGATCAGAGACGCTCTCACACTTTAATTCATGAATGATGATGATGACCCGTTTTAGAAATTAACCGGACATCGTACTTTATCCATCGAACTGTTGCGGATGTTTAAAAAGTTTCTGTAAGAAACGGTTACTTCATACCCACCCCTGGATTGAGAAGCACTGCGGAGTTTTGAAATATTTACATCGTAGGTAAGGCCAATGCCAAGGCCATAGTAATCCAGTTTGAGCACTGGCACCACAGCATCGTTCCATCTTAAAAAAGATCCGCCCGATAAACTGATAGATTCATCATCTAACTGGAACAGATCGTGCCGGTACATGAACCCTCCCTGCATTTGTTTGCTACCCCCTTGTGTGAAATAATCTGCGTATAATATGATGCGATCGTTTTCGCTCGTAGGCAATGACACACCGCCATTGATCATTATCTTTTTATTCAGCTTTACATCTTTCGAATTGTCGAAAGCTACTTTTGGTTCATTGAAATGAAAATAAGAACCTCCTACATAATAACGGATATCATTGCCCACTGTACTGCTAAAAACCATCCCTACAGATGCATCTATGTAAGTTACATTGCTGTTAGAAAAAGTTTGTTGCGTAGGATTCGTTGCACTGTAAGAGCCATTTACAAACTGGTCATCAAAACTCAGTTTTGTGGGATCAAAACGCTGCTGCACCGGGCCACCCATAAAGCCCAGAGAAATATAACTATCGTTTTCTGCACTAATAGATTTGTGAAAAGTGAGTACTGGTAATATCTGTGTTTTGCCCAACTTTGAATCACCTGCAAGGTCATTGGTCATTTGCACACCCAGCGCCAGGTAGTTGTCAGAATTTTCGTTGGTAGCAAACTTTGCTTCTACTCCCAGGGCTTGTGAAACGTAGGGTGTGGTCACACTACTCCACTGGTTTCTAAAGGCGGCAGTAGCCCTAAAGTCGCCCTTGTAAAGCCCCGCCAATGCCGGGTTGCGCAGCAAGGGCAATTCGTAAAACTGGGAGAAATTTACATCCTGTGCCTCAGCGCCTGCAATAAAAGCAAACAGCAAGCCGACTAGTATTTTAAAATATTTCATGATCGTTGCTTTCATTATTTTATAATAGATGTATTGCCTTTGTACACATAAGTGGTTCCATTTTCGCATATCACTTCAGCAGTATAAACAAATACATCGGGCGGCCCGGTTATGCCTCTAACTTTTCCGTTCCAGCCATAGCTCACAACATTGGGTGGAAAATTAGAACGTTCAAAAACGAGTTCTCCCCAACGGTTAAATACCCTGAAAAATTTTACAGAAACAATCCCCTTCCCTCTTACCATCAACACATCGTTGATGCCATCTCCATCTGGTGTGAATGCATTGGGCACAAACACCTGCGAGTCTTCGCAAAATACTTTTATGTTGACTGTGTCGCTGGCACTGCAACCATAGGCTGTGGTAGCTCTTACAACATAGCTTACATCCTTTTTTATAGTTGCTATCGGTAAAGGACAGGTAGCACAATTGAGGTTTGCAGCGGGACTCCAAAGCCATTGAGCAATCGGGCCGTTGGTAACCGCACTCACAAGAGGATGCAACGTGCCTGTTGCCAAAACCAAATCAGCACCCAAGGTTACGGTTGGATACCTGCCCACTGCAACCACCACAAAAGCGGTGTCTGTAAAACAATTGAAACCATCGTACCCTACCACCCGGTAACTGGTGGTGATAATTGGTGTAGCTACGGGGTTGGCCACAGTCGTACTGCTCAAGGTTGCGCCGGGGTTCCAGGCATAAGTAGTGGCGCCGGTTGCCAATAAATTAGACGACTCTCCAATGCAAATACTATCGTTAGGCGATACCGTTAGGTTCATGGGTTGTATCACCGTAACTACTACTGTATCGTATGCTGCACATCCCACCGCATTGCTGGCAGTAACAACATAAGCCGTAGTAACAAGTGGGCGTGCAATCGGATTGGCGCAAGTAGTACAACTCAATCCCTGTGCGGGATTCCATTGATAGCTGGGAGCACCCGTAACATTTAGCTGTGCCGAATTTCCCAGGCAGATTGTCAAACTATTGCTTGCGGTAATAAATGGAACAGGCTTGATGAGAATGGTATGAAAAGCGGTATCAAAACAACTTGCCGCCGTGCCCGAAATGAAACGAACAGTGTAAGTACCGGGCAGATTAAATAAGTAAGAAAAAGAAGAACCAACGGCAGTAACCCCATTAGATAACCGCCATTGCTGTATGGTAACAGGATCTGTTGAAACAACATTGGCAGAAAAAGTAACTGATTGATTGGCGCATCTTTCTGCATCTGCTATAATTGATGCCACAGGCACACTGTTTACTTGTATGTTGATCTGTTTAGTAATGGTATCTGCGCAACCACTATTGCCTCTTACAATCATTTCTATTGTATAGGCGCCGCTGGCCGTGTATGCATGACTAACTGCCGTGCCGCTGCCGTTATTTCCATCTCCAAAATTCCATGAAACACTCGCTACGCCAAAGAAGGCATTGGTAGTGTCCGTAAACTGCAAGGTTGTGGCGCCACAGCTTTGCAGCGATGCATACTTGAAGCCTGCATTTACTCTGTCAACTTTGATGGTGTCGAGACCCTGTAATAAAATATTACATCCTGCTGCATTTTGAAGACTTACAGAAGGGAAGTAAATACCGGGATTTGAATAACTGTGGTAGATAGAATTTTGCGTAGTTGTAGCCGTATTACCATCTCCAAAATCCCATAAATACGTGCTGGTGTTTGTTGCAGATGCTGTTAATAAGATGGCATCCGGGTAGCAGACATATCCATTGCTGTATTGCAAAGTTCCCGCAGGACCGAATACGCTTACGGTATCCGTTCTCTGGTAAACACAACCACCGGGAACCGTTACAAAAAGATTTACTAAAAATATCCCCGGTGTTGTGAATGTGTGCACCACACTATCGCCGCTGGCAGTTTTACCATCACCAAAATTCCAGGTGGCTGTTACAGACGGGCGCACACGATTGACAAACGTAACTGTAAAAGGGGCGCAGGTACTTACAGCACCTGACATGGTGAAAGTTCCCGGCAAGGTATCTCTTACCTGGATCTGCTGAAAAGCAGTATCAATACAAATATCACCAGAAGGGTTGTTTCTAAAACTGATGAGACGAACAGTATACAGGCCTCGTGCGGTATACGTATGCGATGGATTTACCAGGACAGAAGTATTACCATCTCCAAAATTCCAGGCATAAGTAGTAGCATTTGTGGATTGATTCGTGAGCTGTATGGATTGCCCGATACAAACTGTGTAAGCATTGCTTACGAAAGCAGCATCAGGCTTTGGATAAACTGTAATGAACCTGGTGGCCGTTGTATCTGTGCAGCTATTGGTAGCCGTTAGTTTGACTGTGTAAGTTCCTGCATTGCTGTAAGTGTGAAAGACCGTTTGAATATTGTTGGTTGTTGAAAGGGTATTGCCATCACCAAAATTCCATTCAAATGTGCTGGCTCCGGATGAGTTGTTGAAGAAGGTAACAGCATGCGGTGCGCAACCAAAATTATCTGGCCCGTTTACAGAATAGTTTAAAGAAATATTATTGGGAGCTGCTACCAGCAAATAACGAATGGTATCGGCACCACATTCATTTACGGCTATTAACTGTACTGTGAATGTATCCACAACACCTGTGGTATAAATATGTGTAAAGCTGTCTCTGTTGGTTGTAACAAAACTAGTACCATCGCCTAAGTTCCAATAATACGTGTTGTTAAGGCCCAGTGCATTGTTGGTAAATAGTACACGCATGGGCGAGCAACCTGTGGTTCTATCCGGTGTAAACAATGCACGGGGTTTGGATTTCACCCTCACTACCCTTTCAAAAGTTACAGTATCGCAAATGGAAGCTACCCGTAATTTGATGCGATAAACCGTATCGCTGTAGGTAGGATTGGTAGGAAAAAGACTGGAGCCTGGCTGCTGCAAAGTAGAAGTTTGTCCATTGCCAAAATCCCATAAATAATTGTAAAGGTTTATCTCTGGCGTAGTGTTTATAAAAGTCACACCCAGGGGCCCGCAACCAACTGTATCGCTTAAAGTAAAAGAAGGAGCAGGAACTTTAAAAGTGTAAAACTTACGGCTCATGCTATCTGCCCTGCAACCAAAGGGAGAAATCGTTTTTAATTTAATGGTTACAGAATCGTCAATGTTTAAAATTGTATAGCCCGGAAAATTAGTTCCAGATCCTATAAACACGCCGTTTGCATACCATTGGTAAGTAGCGTTATTGGCCGGAAATTGTTGAAGACCAACAATTGCTGTGCTGATGACAAAGGGAGCACATCTCATGGTATCCGTAGGAATAAACAAAGCCCTGGCATCCGGATTGATGGTTACATTAATCAATGACCTCGGTCCCTCGCAACCAAATCCATTTGTCTGGCTCACATAATAACCCGTGGTTCCTGTAACTAGGGTAGATGGCACCGGTGCAGAAGCAAGTGCTGTTCCACCTGTTGCCACACTATACCAGTTAAGTGTATTGCCTGCATTTGCTGTGGCAGTTAATGCAACGGAAGCCGTGTTGATGCAATAATTTACCGGCGAAATAACTGCAGGCAAATTGCCAACAGGATTAACCACTACCAGTACAGAATCTCTTAAAGAAACACAACTACTGATGGTTGCCGTTACGTAATAATAGCCAGCATTAGAAGGACCCATGTTGCTTAAAACTGGTGCCTGCAGGCCGCTGTTAAAGCCATTTGGCCCGGTCCAATTGTAAGAAGCAATGCCTGCTGAGGATGTTACCGCAGATAAATTAAGCGTTTGCCCGGCACATACCGGGCTG
>JBBSJJ010000115.1:0-11438 GCA_038257335.1 Chitinophagales bacterium
GTGGTGTTTCAGAGTTTGAATACTTATTCAGGGTGAAAAGTTACCATTAGTTTGAATGCCGAAAGGATAAAACATATTTCATGACAAAGCAATGACTTAGCAATTTAATAATTTTTTGCTTAAATATGGAGTATTGGGAATTTCTATTGCCGCAGGTATGATGTTTTTTTCTTCCGGCGTTGGTCTTCCCAATTATCAAACTGCCACTCTGAACCAGCACAGCCGTTGGCCTAAAGAATTTGTTATTTGGGAACGGCAATAAATGACCAAAAAAAACTGGTATCATTTAACGATACCAGCTTCTCTTAAAAATTATATAGCTCCTATTGCTTTTGAAGCGGGAGCGTAGTGACCATTTTTTTGTCTTGTCCAATCAGTTGAACATAATATGCTCCACCAGATAAATGGGCAAGATCTAAGGAAATGCGTGCGAAACCTTGCTGCACCGTAAATTGGCGCTGATGCACAATGGCACCTTTGCTATCGTGTATGCGCATTAAATAAGTACCTGCTTTTAGGTTGCTGCATTCAAGATTTACGAGGTCTTTTACCGGGTTCGGGTACATTCTAACAGCTGCATCCTTAAACGTGGATGCCAGTTTTACCACCTCAGAATACTGAACCAATCCAGCTTTATCTATTGATTTTACCCTGTAAAAAACGGTTGATGTTACGCTTTTACGATCTGTAACTGCATAGTTATTCAGCGACTGATTTTTAGCAGCGGCAGTAGCAATAGAATAAAAATCAGATCCGTTATCACTTCTTTCTACCACATACAAATCTGCATTAATTTCTGATTCGGTTTCCCAAAGAATGGTAGCGAAATGATCAGCAGACAGACTGCCATTTATTTTTGTAAAAGTTACCGGTAATACTCCTGATGGTTGAATGATAGTAGCAAACAATTGTGAATTTGCTGTGCCAGACCTGCCATCTCTCCAGGCAATAATGGCATTGTTGTTCAGGTCATTTACTGCCACTGGTCCCTGTTGATTGGCTGTAGCGCTGGTAACAATCAAGCCATCTGCTGCCCATAATGCCACACCTGTTGCGCTTATCCTTTGAGCAAATATATCATATGCCGAAGTTCCAGCTCTGGGATCATCCCAGATCACATATGCCCCGCTACTTCCATCAGTTAGCAATTGAATACCGGATTGAGTGCTGCTACCCGGCTGGTTTCCAGTGGCTGTGCATACAGCTACTCCACCTACGGCAGCAGTTGTCCATACAGCTGCACCTGTAACAGCATCTACGCTATTGATGTAGATATTCCTATTACTGATAGCAATCCTTGGATCGCTCCATGCTATAATAAATCCACTGCCGCCGGGTATGATATATGGATTACTCTGGTTCGTTGCGGCTTGAATACATACAGCTGTACCATTAGCGGCCCATTGCACAGCTCCAGCACTATTTATACGCTGCGCAAAGATATCTCCATCGGCCAAAGCCACTCTGTTATCAGTCCAGGTTACTGCTGCTCCACCTGCGCCGTCAGATACCATCTGTGGGGTTAGCTGGTTGTTGGCAGCATCACATATAACAGTGCCACCGGCACCCCACAACAATCCACCTGCATTGCTTACCCTTTGCATGTAAATATCGGAGTTGGTGGTTGCAATCCTTGGATCCTGCCAAAGCACAAAAGCACCACCACTACCATCTTCCATGATGGAGGTAGAAGTTTGGGTATTGGGTTGTGCCCCATGCACACTCAGGTCTGCACCCCATAACGGAGCGCCGGTTGCAAGGGCAACTTTTTGCGCATTCACGTCACTATTACCGGTTCGGTTGTCACCAAAAATAACCATTGCTTCAGTAGCATTAACGGCCACAATAGCCGGGGCAATCTTTTGTGAAACAGTATTGTCAGAAACCGTTAAGCGAACACCATCGGCTGCCCATATAGCCGTGCCGGCTGCATTTATTCGTTGGCCATAAATATCATTGTTACTGTTGGAGGGCACGGTGGTGTAATTCCTGGTATCCTGCCACACCAGCAAAACACCTCCTGCACCATCGGGTGCAATTGATAAAGATGATTTTGAACTGGAACTCGTTCCGGTTGCATTTGTTACCAATACCTCGGAACCAAATGCATTGGTTCCATTGGGTAAAATACGTTGCACATAAATACCCTGGTTGGTAGCTACCCTGGAATCGATCCATGCGAGGTACATCCCTCCAGCTCCATCAGATACCGCAGCGTTACTTGTTTTAGCCGTAGTGGGAGATGTAGTACACACTGCATTGTTGATAGCCGGATCTGATACCCATTGGGCTGACGAATTAAAAACGCAGCATCCAAATGATATGGCGAATAAAATTTTTTTCATCTGTGTAAGTTTTAATGTGTAAATAAAAATTATTTAGGAAAATCTGTAGGTGTATTCATTCTTCTGGGTGTGGTAGTAATAGATTGAAGAAATGCAACCAATGCATCTACTTCCCTGTTACTAAGATCTAGCTTCCTGAGCATAGGATCTGTTTTAGGTAACAGTGAATCCCGCTCTCCCTGGTATTTTTTTTGGATAGGCGATGGATTGCCTTTATCGTAAAAAAATATAACATCTTTCAAAGATGGAAAATTGCCATGGTGCATCCATGGTCCGGTATTGGCCGCTTCCCGAAGCGTAGGTGTTTTGAATTTGCCTACATCTGCGGTTTTGTTGGTAACAAGGTACCTGCCAAGATCTTCGTTTACACTGCCAAACAATGTTTGTCCATCATTGTGAAATTGATTGTCGCTAAAGAAGGGTGTATTGTGGCAATTGATACACCCAGCTTTTGTTCTATAAATGTGCAGGCCTAATACTTCCTCATCTTTTAATGCGTCATTTTTTCCCTGCACGAACAAATCGAATCTGCTGGGTGGGCTTACAATGCTTCTCTCGAAGGTAGCAATGGCTTGAAAAACTTTTTCCAGGTTAATTTCTGCAGAGCCAAATGCCTGTTGAAACATGGGTTCATAACCTTTGAACTGTTTTACTTTCTTCTCCATTTCTCTTACATCCATATTCATCTCCAAATGGTCCTGCACCGGAAACCGGGCCTGGTCTTCCAGGCTGTGAGCTCTTCCATCCCAAAAAAATGTTTCATAGTATCCCACATTTAAGAGTGTCATCGCATTTCGTCTGCCGGTTTTTCGATCGTGCCCGTTGGATACTCTTTTTCCATCACCCCACCCCAATTGTGGTTCGTGGCAAGTGCCGCAGGCAATTTGCCCGGAAGCAGATAAACGGGGATCAAAAAACAACATTTTTCCTAAATCTCTTTTTGCTGCAGAAGGCTTATTGTTGGCCGGGTAGGCCATACTGTCCAGCGGCCCAATGTCTCTGAACCCCTTTTTTGCAGCTTCCTCTAAAATGGGTTTTGGCCATCGACTGTAATCGTTGCTGCTATAAACTTTTCTTAGAGCGGCAATATCCGGCTCTTCATGGTTTGTAAACGATAAAAGAAAAATACCGACTGCTGCGGCCATGACACTTAAAACGATGCTTGATTTTCTCATTTTAAAATTTAAAAAGGAGTGAATAAATTATGATCTGAACCGGTATTTCCTTCGCACTACGGCCGGGCCTCCAATATTTGTCTCATCAAACTGCACTTCTATTTCTAACAGACCAGTGATAGTAGAAAAACTACCAGGCAAAACAGATGGTGCTATGCCAATTGTAAAGGAAGTGCCGTTTGACCTAAATACCCGCAGCGTTTGGGGAATCACCACCACTGTGCCGGTTTGCAAAGAGTCCAGGCTTTTAGGGACGAGCTGAAACAGCTTAGGTGCAGTAATATTATAATAACCAGAATCGCTGGAAATACCCTGGCTGCTGTATAGCGTGTTCATGTATAATACATTGGTTCCTTTGCCTGCTACATACGGATTGGCAAAGCCCAACTTGTCCGGCTCTGCGTCTGAAGTAAAGGAAAAACTAATAAAGCTGCGCCACAGCCCGGTAGCCTCAATATAGATTTGCGGGCCGGGCGAGTAAAATGGTTGCTTTTTGGCCCAGGTGCCCGCAATGGAATTAGCGGCATAAGTTGGTGTAGCATTGTAGTTTTTTTTACAAGCCACCATGCTGCATACTACCCATAAAATAACAATAAGCTGTTTCATTTCTAATTAGTTTACTCTTGGAATAATGATGGCGTACCTGCTGTCAGGGTAAATAAAGCTGCAGGCTGCACTCACGCAATCTGTGCGTACCAAATCTCTTTTTTTTCTGCTTAGGTCAAAAAAACCGTGTGCTTCAAAACACAATTCTCTTCTTCTTTCTGCTAAAATTTCATTGATCACTATTTGCTGTTCTGTGCTTAAAAAATCTGTGGCAGCAGGGTTGGCCCGTTTTCGTATCACATTCAGATCTGCCAAGGCAGCGGCAAGGTTGTTAGATTCTGCATAGGCTTCTGCCCTGTTTAAATACAGCTCACTGCTGCGCAATACTTTTATGTTGTTGGCACTGTCGTTCATACCCTGGTATTTTTTGGTAAAATAGAAGGTAGTTGCATTAATGCTGGCCGAAACAAACATGCTGTTTGCACCCCTTACATCGCCGGGGCCAAAAAGATTTAGCAAATCGTTGCTGGTAGCAAATTGGCCGTAAAAATTATTGGCAGGATTGTAATAATCTCCCAAACTACCGGCGATGCTGTTGCCAAAACCGATTTCGAAAATAGATTCGCTTGAAATATTTTTCCCTCGCCAGCTATTAACATAAGCACCGTTAGACAATAATGGGTAACGATTGCTTCCGATAATTTCCGTGCATAAAGTAATTACCGTGGGCCAATCGTTGCTGTACAAAGCAACCCGGCTTTTGAGCGCCCTGGCAGCATCCAGCGAAAAATAAGTTTTGTCGTTTCCTACTGTAAAAATATTTACACTGTTTGGGTACAGGAGAATAGCAGAATCGAGGTCTGATTTTACCTGGTTAAATACTGCTGTGCTGGTGGCCGGGGTACCAAAGGGTGTAAGAACAGAGGTAATCCTGTTTTTAATAAAAACAGCCGGGTGACCTCCATCGGCTGTAAAAGCAAAAGACTGTGCAAATACACGATTGAGATCGAAATGTACGAGCGCCCTCAACGAATAGGCATCCGCCAGCAGTTTGTTTTTTTGTGATGCACTTGCATCTGCCACATTGTTGATATTTGCGATAATGGTATTAGTGTTGTAGATGATGTTGTAGGCTGTACGAAAAAAAGGCTCCATGTCGTTGAGGGTGGCATCGTTGTTAAAATCATAACTCGACAACAAGGCCCGATTTGACAGTTTCGAATATTTAATATTGCCTGCGGTTAATTCTGCATAGGCGGAAAAATCTTTTAGGTAGTAGCTAACTGATTTTAATTGTTCGTAACTGCCCGCCAAGGTGGTTCTTGCCCCCTCCAGGTCTTTAAAAATATCTGATATAGAAATATTGTTGGAGGGCTCCTGGTACAGAAACTTTTTACACCCGCTGATATGTGTGCTGATAAAAACGACCAACACTATGTAAATAATCCTTTTCATATTCTTTGGTTAAGTGTATTTACTAAATAGATATCCTGGTACCCCAGGTAAATGTTTGTGCCTGCGGAAAATTAAACCTGTATTCCTTAATACCATTGCGGCCCTCGGCAGATTTCTGTTTGTACCAATACCCGATATTATTTGCATTACCATACACAGTAATACCTATCCCTTTTAACCTTGTTGTATATTTTTTTGGCAATGTGTAGGAAACAGACACATTGCTCAATTGAATAAATGTATTATCGTACACGTATTTAGATGATGTGTACACCAGAGGATTGGTAGATGCAGATAGTAACGGAATGTTGGTTACATCGCCAGGTTTTTGCCACCTGTCTAATAAATTTATGCTCTGGTTGCGGTTACTCAGGTTGCGCCCATTGTTTTCGCTTGAGTTGTCTATTAATATTTTGGAACCGAAAGAATAGGGCATCGTTACCGTAAGGCTGATTGCTTTATAAGAAAAAGAATTGATGAAAGCCCCTTGTGCTTTTGGCAACCGATCCCCCAGGTATTTTCCGCCTGTGGCAATGTTTCTGTCTAAATCAAATACCGAAACCTTTTTACCGGTCTTATCAATATAGAGTTCTCTTCCGGTAGCGGGGTCAACTCCGGCAAATTCAAAGCCCCAAATGGCACCGGTACTTACGCCTTCTCTTAACACAGTCCCTTCCGTAGAGGCACCAAATAAGGATGCTTTGTTTTTGATAGCAATAATTTTATTTTTATTATATCCTACGTTTAGTACGGTACGCCATTTAAAGTCTCCATCAAATACCTGTGCATTCAAACTCAGGTCCATTCCTGCATTTCTCATTTTACCAATATTGGCCAGTACACTTATAAAACCATTCTGTGCAGGTACGGGAATAGGTGTAATGGCATCGTCTAAAATATTCTGGTAGAATTCGAGGGTTATGTTGAAGCGTTTTTTAATGCCAATATCAATACCCACATTCGACTTGTAATTTTTCTCCCATCCCAGGTCAGGATTGGGTGCAGATGATGGAAAAGAAGAAGTTCCTCCATTGTATCCTGTGTTGTTAAACCCATATAATCCCCTGGCCTGGTAGCTTCCAATTCTTGAGTTACCTGTTGTACCATAGCTCACCCTTAAACGCAGCATATCAACCCAGTTGGGCAAGGTAAAAAAATCTTCTTTGCTAATGATCCAGCCCAGACCAACGGCAGCATTAACCGTAGCATTTACGTCGGTTCCAAAAATAGAGGCAGCATCGTATCTGCCACTGAGAGTACTGAAAATTTTACTTTTGAAATTGTAGCCTGCCTGTCCGTAGATAGAAGCCGCAGTAGACTGCTGGCTGGACGATGCGGAAGATTGACGGCTGGCATTGCTTAGTTCATTCAGCCGATAATAAGTAAATCCCGTGCCTGAACCTTTTAAGAGATTGGTACTTTCCTGCCTGGCTTCGAAGCCAGCAATTACATCAAACTTATGTATCTGTTTTACCTGTGGCGACCAGTTTACCTGTGATGAACTTATCCAGCTAAAAGAGGTACGATCAAATATTTGGGCAAATCCATTTTTACTCTCGCCAGTAGCGTTTAAAGGAGAGTCGAATAAATTGAGTTTGTTTTGTAAACCATCAATACCAAAAGTGGTTGCCAGCGAAAGATTTCGCCTCAACGTATACTCTAAACGAATGTTACCATTGAAGGACCCTCCGCTGTGAAGATTGGTGTTTTGATCAAGTATAGCCAACGGGTTGGGAACACCTAAGGTTGCAAATTTGTAGAATGAACCATCAGCATTAAACGAAGGTGCGTTTGGAATAATAGGCACTGCAGCATATACATTGAGTGCATTTTTTTTGGTGATGGTGGGCGCCATCGAAACAGTCATTTTAAATTTATTGGCGAGTTGATGATCTATCCTGAGCCTGGCATATACTTTTTCATAATCGTTTCCTTTTTGAATGGCCTCTTGTTTTAGATAAGAACCAGACAATCGAAAACTGGTTTTATCTGTTCCACCAGAAACATCAATATCCACATTGGTAAAAGTGCTGTAACGATTTACCAATTCAAACCAGGGTGTATTAATGTTATTGGCACCTGCAAGCAACTCCGCATCTAGCGGACTGCGCCCATCGTTGAGGTACATTTCTTTAACCAAACCATGGTAATCGAATCCGTTCAGCCATTTGATTTTGTTGATAGATTGCGCCCAGCCATTAGAGTATCCTACATTCAGCCTTGTTTTTCCGGCCTTTCCCTTTTTGGTAGTAATGATGATGACACCGTTGCTGGCATTTGCACCATAAATAGAGGCTGCGGCCGCATCTTTTAAAATAGAAATTGATTCTATATCATCGGGATTTAAACCCGCAATAGGATTTAGCAATTCTTCATTGTTTAAAAAAGCAATAGACTCGTCGCCTTTTCTCTGCTCTGTAATAGGAACGCCATCTACAACAAAAAGCGGCTGAGACGAAGTAGTCAATTGTGTTACATTCGTACGGTTTAAAGCAGACAATGCATTCTGCCCACGTATGTTGATTTTGACTGGTGTGCCTAACTCTGTACTTTGTTCTACCTGCACACCTGCAGCCAGCCCTTCCAGCATTTTATCAAAACTTTCTATGGGCCTTATCACTTGCAATTCTTCGTTAGAAACTGTTGAAATACTTCCTACCACTTCTTCTTTTCTTTTGGCCCCGGCATAAGAGTTGGTTATGATAAAATTATCCAGCATTTGTTCATCTTTCATCAATTCTACCAGCAGCTCAGTTCTTTTACTGATGCGCAATTCTGCTTTTTTATATCCTACAAATGTGACCACCAAAGTACCTCTGGATGCCTGGTCGGGGGTAAGCTTTAACTCAAACTGACCTCTGCTATCCGTAGAACCTACCAACGGCGCTCCTATCAATGTTAGCACTGCTCCCTGCAATGGCTCATTGTTGTCGTTTACTACCCTACCCTTCAGCACCACGTCATTTATAGCTGGCCTGGCGGTAGAAACAGTTGCTTTTTTAGGTGTTAAAACAATTACCGACGACTCTATTCTATATCCTATGGGTTGATTGCTGAACAGTACTTTTAATGCTTCTTCTATAGTGGCATTTTGGAGGTTTATGGTAACCGGTTTTGTATTTTTAAGCAACGATACATCGTAAAAAAAAGAATAATTGGTTTGCTGTTTAATTGCTGCAATACCCTCCTCCATAGAAATATTTTCGCCCTTTAGAGTAACTCTCTGGGCACTACTTCCCATACCTATGAGTATTAAAAAAACGGTTAGAAAAAAAGCTGTTCTCATCATGCTATTTGTTTTGCTGTGTTGCCAGTTTCGTTTTATATTATTTACCGAAGTTTAAATTGTTTCCTCTTTTTTATACTTGCTGCCCATTGAAACAGCAGGTTGTAGTGCTGCTGTTGGCTAAAGCACTATAATTTTTTTTTCCTCAATTTTAAACCGGAGGCCACTGTATGCTAAAATTCTGAGTGATTGAGCCAGTGTAAAACTTCTGCTAAATTCTCCTGTAAAATATTGAGCGGGTACCTCTCCTTCGTAATGCACTTCCACTTCATACCATCTTTCAAACTGCTGCATGATTTTTTTGACGGGTGACTTTTCAAATGCAAACAATCCGTTTTTCCAGGCCACCGCATTACCCGTATTTGCTGCTGCCACCTGCAATTGGTTATTAGCCAAAACAGCCTGAAAGCCAGGTTTCAATATGGCGGTGTTATGATTGGACTTAAGTTGTACGGCACCCTCCAGCAGGGTCGTGGTAACAGCATCTTCTTCCGGAAATGCATTAACATTAAAATGTGTGCCCAGCACTTTAACCTCAAGCTCATTGACCTCAACATTAAAAGGAGCCGACTTGTTTTCTGCCACTTCAAAATAAGCCTCCCCGGTAATTTGTACTCTTCGCTCCGTTTGCTTAAATACTTTGGGAAAACGAATCGAGCTTTCGGCGTTCAACCAAACCTTTGTATTATCCGGCAGCAACAATTGAAATTTACCTCCCTTGGGTGTACTTACCTGGTAAGTGGTAGTGTCGATTGCTGAGATGTTTGCAGAAAATGCAATGATTGCATTGGCAGTATCTAGCCTGGCTGCAGTTTCATTGCTCAGTTCCGAGGCGTGCTGCCCATTCAACTCAATCGTACGTCCATCCGACAATTGAAGAAAAGCCCTGTCTGTACCTGCGGGCACATCGTTTTTAGAGCCTGGTTCTATAAGAGCGATCGATTGTTCCTGTGATGACTGAATTGGCTTTAAGAGAAACCAGGCCACACCCAAGAGGAAGATTGCGGCAGCGGCCACCTTCCAGAAATGCATGCTCAACACTTGATTGTTGATCGGCGCAGCTGTTTTTTCCCACGCATCCAATCTTTTTTCTATGCTTTGGTGCAAATGTTCCGAAAAAGGAGCAGCTGCCGGCTGAGAACCCATGTATTCCTCATAAAAATCCATCATGTCTTCCAACTCATCATAAGAAGCCCTTTGCATCCAGGCGCTCAACTGTTTTCTATCCTCTGTATTGCTGGTATTGGCCCATTTGTGGA
This sequence comes from Chitinophagales bacterium, assembly GCA_038257335.1. GTDB lineage: Bacteria > Bacteroidota > Bacteroidia > Chitinophagales > Chitinophagaceae > Ferruginibacter. Next base: position 10,067 of record JBBSJJ010000115.1, read on the forward strand.
TGGAGGCTTTAATGGCTGCCGTTGTCATAATAGACTTTTTTATTAGAAGACATTCGCCAGGTGCAAAAGAACACCCCCTTCGAAAAATATTTTTTCAGCTTTACAGCATCCATAAAAACAGCATCCAGGCAGCATGTTTTTTGAGATGGGCTTTAATGGTTGCCGTAGCCTTGTACAGCTGCTGTTTCACCCTCGATTTGGATATTTTCATACTGCTGGCAATATCGTCCAGCGACATACCTTCCTGGGTGCTAAAAAGAAAAATGAGCCTTCGTTTATCGGGAAGTTTGGAAATAGCTTCCTGGGCCACCTTTACATACTCGTTGTATTGCAAGAGTTCGTCAACATGTTGAACGTGTTTTTGCGACCTTTCCTGAACAGCTTTGCAAAGCCGTTGCTGAAATTCCTGGTGCTTTAATTTATTGAGAATTCGATTTTTAACCGATCTACGCATGTAAGCTTCAAAATGCTGTATGGTGAACAGGGTCTCCCTTTTTTCCCAAATACTGATGAATGTTTCTTGTAATATTTCCTCTGCATCTATAGCAGCATCTCCTGTAAAAGTTAATATGTATTGGTATAATTTGGGATGGTAGCGCTTGTGCAAAACAGCAAAACCCAGTCTGCTGCCCTCAGCAATTTGCTGAAGAAGCAGCCGCTCGGCGGCTATGGTTTTGTTTAAAGAGGTATTATCTGCATGCTCCATCATTCTCTAAACAAATATATGCATCGTTTTGGATTGCCATTTCCCGCATCTGGAATTTAAAACACATATTTGGGAAATATTGCTCTTAACATACTTCAACGTACAGCGAGTGGGCCGTTGGTGTGGGGTAATGCTGCCCTAATTGCAACCGGCATAAGCAGGGTACGGTGACGAGGTTGAAAAATAGCTGAATTATCAACTTTTATAAATGTGGAATTCAGGATTAAAATTGTTGGAGAAAAATCGTCGGCTACTAACCCTGGACTGGAAGGATTTAAATTGGTCGAAACAGTAACGGTTAGCTTATCCCCCAGGAGCCCTGGCTATCGAATTAATAAATGGCACCCCGTATAATTATTTTGGAGATTTATTCCCCAGGATTTTCTGGCTTGTAAGTAAATCCTTATGATAATGCTTTGCCGGGCTACCATCTGCATCAACCTACTTTTACTATTTGATATTTATCTTTCGAGTTTGAAGTCCTTATCACCCATCGGCCTTTTGGCAGCATTGGCTACCTTCCAACCAGTTCTATACATCCAATCTGCCATCTTTTTCAATTTAGGATAGTCTATATTTTCTGCATTGTCCTGCGGTGTGTGATAGTCAGGATGTAAAAGGGTTGTATACATAATGGCTGGTATGCCAAGTCTTGCATAGGGAAGA
>JBBSJJ010000116.1:0-11233 GCA_038257335.1 Chitinophagales bacterium
GATAAAATCTGTCTTCGACACTTATGGCGTAATCATATTAATTACACTTTTTGCTATTCTCTTCCTGGTTGAAAGTAGATATCAATTAAGAAATCGGGTGCAAGGGAGGTGGAGGAGGATATTCATCAACAGCATCGTATCTATTCCTGCGTTTGCTTTACTCCGCCTGCTGTTCATTCCGGCCATGGTATGGCTGGCAGTTCAAAATGAGCAATGGCGCTTTGGGTTGAATTATTTATGGGAGGCTCCGCAATGGATAAATTTTACTATAAGTTTTTTACTGCTGGACTACAGCAACTACATATGGCATATCCTGCTGCACAAACTGCCTGTTTTATGGCGGTTTCATTTAGTGCATCATACTGACCTGGACCTGGATATTAGTACTGCTTTTCGTTTTCATTTTGGTGAAATGATTGGTTCGGTCATTTTTCGTGGCGCTGCAATATTATTAATCGGAGTATCACCGGTGCTGGTGCTCATCTATGAAATTGCTTTTGAAGCAGCCACGCAGTTTCATCATAGCAATATTAAATTGCCTTTTCGGTTGGAGAAAATATTGAACTACTTCATCGTAACGCCAAGAATGCACGGCATTCACCATTCTATGATAAGAAAAGAAACAGACAGTAATTATTCCGTCATCTTTTCTTTTTGGGACCGCATACACAACACCGTTCGGTTAAATGTGCAGCAACATGAAATCGTTATTGGAGTGCCTCACTATGCTGATGAAAAAGAACTCACAATCGGCCAGCTTTTAAAAATGCCTTTCACTAAAATTCGTGTATGGAAAAAAAGTGAAAGGATATCCGAAGACGACGTTAATCAAATGAAGCCATAGACTCAATCGACCCTTTTAAATTTTTGCCGGTTTTGACGCAAGACTAATTTGCTTGTGTAAATTTTCTGTTGTAAGTTATATGAGGTTAAAAAACTCTGTGTAGGAGGCCCCTGCCTATAATTTATTGGATAGTTCAGGAGTTACAAACAGCTACCCATAGAAACAGAATTGAGTTTAACCCCGGTGCTCCCAAAGAAAACATAAGACAATTTCGTCTAATCGCCGGATCGCCTTACTTGTGCTGGCTCCTGGAAATCATGAGTTCATTTTCGGGCTCTGTTAGATCAACTTCGGCGTAATGACCACTCGGCACATTGCATATAGACATTTCATCCAGTAAATTTATATTGTCACCAAAGCTGGAATTCTTGTCCGCCTTTATGATATACATAAGGTCACCAGGTTTTGTTTGTCTTTTTTTACTTAGTATCAAAGACCTGATGGTTTTGAAATCCGTCTCCTTAAAATTCCCTGGTTGTTTTTCATCAAAAATCCCATGGTAGTAAAACAGTTGATGGTTGCCTCCCAGGATAATGGTCATTGCCCCCGATTGCCTTACTGGTTGAGGAGAATCCTCTTTGGGTTCCACTAAATTCATAGCCATGGGCTGGGTCATAGATGTGGTAAGTACAAAAAAAGTTATCAGTAAAAAACCCAGGTCTACCATTGGAGTAAGATCTACCCTGGTAGAGGGTCGGTTAAATGCTTTTGCAAATGAACCTTTTCTTTTTGCTGGTTGTGATGAGTTGATCTCTGCCATAATAGAAAGTTTTTATACAGAAGAGATTCCTAAGCACAAAATTTCCATAAAATAAAATCAGTTCAAACAATCTTAGCAATGGCACACAAAATGTTTTTTGACCCCTCCCATAATAAGGTGCCTGGCTTAAAAAATGACATGTTTATTCGGGCTTGAATAGTTCAACATTTTAAGACTGCTTCCTCAGCACCAAATACTGCTGTCCGGCTAAATTTTATAAGTTTGTAAAATGAATTATTCTTTTAGAAAGGCTACCCATGCAGACATAACACAAATATGGGAAATTTTACAGCAGGCAATCATCCGCAGAAAAGAAGATGGAAGCAACCAGTGGCAAGATGGTTATCCAAATTTAGAGGTGATTCAAAAAGACATAGATGCCGGTGAAGGATTTGTGTTAGCTGAGGGAGACACGGTTATTGGCTACACCGCGGTTTTGATAAATGACGAACCTGAGTACGAAAAGATTCAGGGCAAATGGTTATCCAGCGGCGACTTTGTGGTTTTTCACCGGGTAGCTATTTCTCAACATTACCTTGGCAACGGCCTGGCCAAAAAGATCCTGGAGTTTATAGAAGCGTTTGCCCTGCGCCACAACATTTACAGTATAAAGGCAGACACGAACCATGATAATATTGCGATGCTCAGTATTTTTGATAAAACGGGCTACACTTATTGCGGCAAAGTTTTTTTCAGAGGCAGTGAAAGAAAAGCATTTGAAAAAGTGCTCAGCTAAGCCAATTGAATTTCAAAATTCAGGATTAAAAAACTTACCGTGTGAAACCGATAAAAACCGGGTTATAATAATTTCCTAAACATTGTAAAAAAGCTATCTTAAATTAGACAAGACAATTGTTGTGAAAAATAAAGCCACTACTCTTTTACAATTATAAATTGCTTTGCTTGGAAGTGAAGGTTTACATACCACATCCTGCCCTACAGGATTATGTATTTAATTTATCTACGGTAAACGCTGTATTGCCCAAAGGAATTAAAAATGCGGTATCGCCCTATCCTCCTACTCCATTTCAATCATTGATTTTCTACTGCAACAACCCTGTGTGCATGGGCAGGCCTGGGGACGAACTTTTTGAAAAGCAACCATTGATTGTATTAACAGGCCCCCAGGTTTCACGGGTGAGCGTTCAGGTAAACAGCCAGTTAAGAGCCATCAGGGTAGATTTCCTGCCGGGAGGAGTCTTCAGAATGTTGGGCATTCCCATGACGCAATTATTTGACGGCGGCTTTGATGCAGTGGATTTTTTTGGAGCCAAAATGAAATTAATCAATGATCAACTTGAGCATATCAGCAACCTGGAAGATGGCAAGGATATCGTAGAAAAATTCCTCCTAAGCCAGGTATCAAACCTCAAAGAAATATTACCCCTAGACTATGGAATGCGCATCCTCTTTAGCAGCAACGGCGCAATGGCTATGGACAAAGCAGCTTCCCTCTCTTGCCTAAGCCTGAAACAATTTGAAAGAAAGTGCCAGGAAAGGTTAGGCATGAACCCTAAATTGTACGCCCGTATTTTACGATTTTCAAAAGCCTACAGGATGCATGAGGCCTGCCCTAACCTCAGGTGGACAAAGATAGCTTACGAAGCAGGCTACTTCGACCAAATGCACATGATCAGGGATTTCAAAGTATTTGCTGGTGTAAATCCCTCTGTTATAGAACAGCAACTGCTTTCCACACCCCTGAGAATGCAAAGAGATCTGCGCTACTAAATTGTCGATTTTATACTATGCCGGCAGCAGCTGTACCCACTACTTTTGTTTAAAAAAATCATGACAAATTTTTTGAAAGTTTTCGGGATAAAAAATCCATGCTCCCTCGCCTTAGTGTTACTGTTGACCTGTAATTTTTCCATAGCCCGGAGTACTACAAGGCCTGCAAACGATACCGTTGGCCTGCCGGCAATAAAAGATTTTTCTCAAACCTATTATTACAGCCCCGGCCTTGAGGAAAGGGCAAAAAGTATTGTCTTCTTCATGGGGCAGGCAGCCCGCTATTTTCAACAGGAGATTGGGTTTACTCCGCAAACAAAACTTTACATTCTTGCACCCCAACACTGGAAGGCCATCGCGGCCAAACCATTGCAGGATGTATACGGGTTTCCGCACAATATTGACCACACCCGCCTGGCTATTGCTGCCGAAGACAATGATTTTTGGCGCAGCTTCTTGCCGCCTGTTCACCAGCTTCCGCCAACTATAGCAGCCCAGGTTAAACAAGCATATGGCAAAGCAGACGGCTCTTACAGCATGATGCCGTTTTTTGATTTGCTGGCCCTTCATGAAATGGGGCACTCTTATACTGCCCAAGCAGGGCTAAAGGTGCACCGCAACTGGATGGGCGAATTATTTGTAAACATCATGTTGCATACTTACGTTGCAGAAAAACAACCTGCACTTTTACCGGCCCTGGAAGCATTTCCAAATATGGTGGTAGCTGGCGGTGCAGCTTCCTATAAATTCACCAGCCTGCAAGATTTTGAAAAACTGTATGCTACGATGGGAATGGGGCCAAAAAATTATGGTTGGTACCAGAGTAAACTCCATGCAGCAGCAAAAGACATATACAATGCCGGGGGCAAAAAGGTATTGAAGAAGTTGTGGCACACACTCAAAAAGCACCAGGAAGAAATGTCTGATGAAGAATTTGTGAACATGCTCAAAAAGGAAGTGCATCCCGCTGTAGCAAATGTGTATTTGCAATGGAATAGAATGGATTAATGTGCTGCCTGTTGGCCACCTTAAACACTGCAGCAGCGTAGCAAGAAATAAAAGAGTGTAACCGCCTAAATTCCTACTACCACAAAACAGCGTTACATTGTAGCATGAAAAAATTCATTGGTTTCTTTTTGATGATAGCTGCATTCACTTCCTGCCAATCGCCCAAACAGTTGGTAACAATAACCGGGCAACTGCACAACAACCAGGAAATATTCTGGCAGGCACTGCAGCAAATTTGCGGCAACAGCTACGAAGGAACTGTGATGGCTGCACCAGCCAACGATACAGCTTTTACAAACAAAACACTCCTGATGCATGTAAGAGCCTGCAGCAGGCAGCGCATACGCATTCCTTTTTTTGCAGGCAACGATTTTTCCCGAACATGGGTATTTACAAAAGATAATGCAGGCCTCTTGCTGAAACATGACCACCGGCACCGGGACGGATCTGCTGACAGCGTTACCATGTATGGCGGGCACAGCAGTAACAGGGGAACACCCACCATGCAATTTTTTCCTGCTGACGATGCAACCACTAAACTCCTGCCGGCTGCCGGCGGAAATGTTTGGTGGATAGAACTACAACCCGGTAAATTCTTTACCTATAACCTCCGCCGCATGGGCTCCGACCGGTTGTTCAGCATCCGCTTCGATCTCAGCAAAACTGTTGTAACCCCTCCCGCTCCCTGGGGTTGGGCAGAGTAAATTTGCCCAACTAATAATTTTAAAAGAAGCAGCCATGTATCTCAAAATTATCCTAAACTCTCTATCTTACCCTACCAAAGCTTCTAGGTATAACGTTTTGTAACCTCCTTTTTATTCAACCATAAAATCATACGATGGACCAGGCTACACAAAATATGATTGACAACCTGCAAAAAAATACAGGAAAAACACTGGAACAGTGGAAGAATATATTATCCAGGAAAAAAATGGAAAACATGGGGAGATCATGAAGTTTTTGAAAGAAGAACATTCGCTCACACATGGCTTTGCCAACCTGATCGCCCTAAAGTACAGGGCTGCCGATGCAGGCTCTGCCAGCAATGAAGACGAACTGGTTGCAAAGCAATACCAGGGGAAAGAACATTTCAAACCTTTGTTTGAAAAGCTGATGAATGAAATTAAAAAATTCGGCAACGACGTAGAAGCAGCACCAAAAAATGCTTATGTAAGCCTCAGAAGAAAAAAGCAATTCGCCATTTTACAACCGGCAACCAAAACAAGGTTTGAAATAGGAATCAACTTAAAAGGACATCCTGCAGACGGCCGGTTAGAAAGCATTACTGCCGCCAATGCCATGTGTTCACACAAAATAAACCTGGCTGATATTAAGGATGCTGATAAAGAAGTGATAGCATGGCTGAAAAAGGCTTACGATAGCGCAGGTTGATCCCTGAGAAACCTTGTCGGCGGTTCCAAAGCCCGACAGCGGTTAAGAATAAAACATAAAATAGATTAATTGAAAAACAACTGTTGAACGGAGCGTCGCCACAAATGCTCATCAAAGATTTACTGCTGGCTAACAAAAAATAAAAGAGGTCACTTACAACAACCCTTCTGCCTTATAAAAAGAAACTTGAATATCTTTTTTAGTATCACTCCTATCTTTCTTGCCACTACTACCATAATAAAATTTTACCGGGTTAGTTTACAAACCACCATCTTACGCCAAAGCGAATGACCAAACCTTGCGTAGGAATATGAGGTGCTGCATAATTATTGTTCACAAAACCAAAGCCATTTTTTGTACTCACCGTATTTAAATTCTCGGCACGCAGAAAGCCCGTAAAGCTTTTAATACGAAAATGCATAAAGGCGGCAACATCGGGGCGGTTATTGATCGTGAGCGTATCCTGTGGCGTAAACTGCCCCACCAGCGGCGAATAATTATTAGCCTTGTAAGGAGTAAAATAACGAATATCCAGCCCGGTACTCAGGTTTAGGTTCTTAAAATAATTGCCCTCAAAGGCAATGCGGCTGCGGGTATATAGCAGGGGCATTTTGATGGGCGCATTAGCATCCGTTTGCTGCAGGGTAGCATCCAGGTACCAGCTCCACTTTTTAGAAAGCCTTATTTTTTTAGAGGCAGAAGCTTGAAGTACGTTAATGAGTTTACTGCTTTGAGTGGTTTGGCGGTAATTGTAAAAATAGCTGTAATTAGAAATGAGGTGATTGGCAAAGCCAAGCTGCACAAAGGGGTTGGTGGCCGTAGCTCCAAAGCTGGTAATATTTTCTTTGTTGAAATTATTAACGTTGCCCAGGTTAAACGAAGAGCGTTCATCAAAAACAAAAGAAGGCGTACGGCTGGTGTTGGTGAAGTACAAACGGATATCGCCCAGCTTCTTATTTAAAAAGCGGCTAAGGCTAGCCGTTACATTGTAATCGCCGGAGTTTAATCCATTGAGGTAGAATTCTCCTTTTAGCTGCATATCCCATAAACGGTTGCGGGTGCGGTTGCGGTATTCTCCATGAATCTTAATATTGTAAAATGTTTCTTCTCCGCCTTTGAGCATGGCATTTATATTTTGCAGGGCCGCCCCCGCCTTTAAGAACTGTGCCGGGTTTTTAGCATCAGGAAACTGAATAAGAGAAAAATCATTTTCTACCATCTTCCATTTTTCTAAATAAGAAAGGGTATCCGGTAATAAAACAAGCGAAAGTTTGTACCAATCATTGTAGATGGCAGAATCCGGGGCCACATCCCTGAAATTATATTGGTAGGTATAATAACCAATGCTGTGCTGCGCCCGCAGGCGTGGGTAAAAAAGATACTCCATGGTAGAGTCATTAATGGCAACAGAATCTCTTTTGCCAATATCATAACTCTGCTGCAGGAACATACCCGTATTCTTATAAATATTACCCGTTCGTATATTGGTAGAAAACGGATTCTGCAAAAACTGCGAAGCATTCCCCAGGTTTACATCTATACCAAAGCGATCTTTAAAGTTCGGACTCAATAAGAACGAATCGTTTTTGATACCTCCATTTTCAGATGCACGAATCGTATTGCTTACCAACGCCAGGTAGCTGTTGTACCGTTTCTTCTTGCCCTGGTAACTGGAAAAAAAACGAACGTTGTTGTGATTGTTGTTTTGATTGATAAAAAATCCGGGCGCATTGATGAGGCGATAATCGAAACCAGCATTGAACCTCGGATTAATATTCTGGGTATGTTGCGCATGAATCATCTGCTCCTGCCCCGAAGCCAACTGGTAACCCAGCAATGAAAAAGGACGGGTGGTTTTATAAAACTTTGTTTCTTCTACCGTAAATTTATACACGTCAAATGCGTGAAAACCTGCATCCCAACCAGCTTTAGCAAATGGAGTAAATATGAGCGGGAAGGCGGCTGCGCCATTGGCGCCCAGGTACTGGTAATGGGTGGGCACCGTATAATACTTATCAAAATCGTTCACGGACGAATCAAGGCCATAACGTTTGAGCGCATCTAAATAACGATAGCTAATGGTAATGGAATCTTTGAGATCGTCTCTTTGTTGAAAACCCGTGGTATCTTTTTGCGGGGCGGTATTGCGGCCAACTACAGGGTTATTTCCCTGGGGCACATTTCCCCGTCTCTTTTGTATGGGTTGCAACTGCGCAAAAACCTGTGAGCCCATACTCAAGATCAACAACAAAAAGACATTTTTTTTCATGAGGCGCTTATAACTGTGCGATCATTTCTTTAAAAATATGAGTGAGCTTAGGCTCCGCTTCTTTGGCAGCCTGCAACACTTCTTCGTGTGTGATAACGTTTTCTTCCTCTCTAATTCCAAGGTCTGTAATTACACTTATGGCAAATACAGGTAAGCCCATGTGAACAGCAGCAATCACTTCCTGCACAGTGCTCATACCTACTGCATCGGCCCCCAGTATATGCACCATTTTATATTCTGCTTTTGTTTCAAACGTGGGTCCGGTTACGCTAATATAAACACCTGTTTTAATATCATACCCAGCGGCAACTGCTATGCTCTGTGCTTTTGCAATTAAATCTTTTTTATAAGGCTCGGTCATATCGGGAAAGCGTGTACCTAATTCATCCAGGTTTTTGCCCACCAATGGGTTCACATGAAACTGGCTGATATGATCTGTAATAATCATAAGGTCGCCAACTTTAAAATTGGGGTTAGTGCCACCGGCTGCATTGCTAAGCAGCAATTGTTCAATACCCAGCATTTTCATCACACGAATAGGAAATACCACGTCTTGTGCGCTGTAGCCTTCGTAGTAATGAAAACGCCCAGCCATCACCAGCACTTTCTTACCAGATAACTCACCAAATATTAGTTTGCTGTTGTGCCCCTTTACGGTGCTCACCGGAAAATGCGGTATGTCGGCATAAGGTATTTCAACTTCTACCTCAATTTCGTTGGTAAAACTCCCCAGGCCGCTTCCTAATACAATGCCTGCCTGCGGCACGGTACTTATGAGGTTTTGAATGTATGCCGTAGCTTCTTTAATTTTTGTAATCATTGTTTGCAGTTCTGTAGTTAAACGAACAAAAATAGGATAAATGAATTTGCATTGATTAAGATTGCCCTTATTTCGCTCTTTTTTATGAATGCTATTATACTCCTAGGTTGAGGGTTTCCTTTAATTATCCCTTATCATGATGCTATACCATTTAAGATATCAAGTTTAAAACGCAGCATTTTATGCAGCGATTGGCTTTTTATTTATCTTCGCCAAAATTTTTACGATATGAATCTTCACGAATACCAGGCTAAAAGTCTTTTAAAGAAATACAATGTTCCCGTTCAGGAAGGCATTGCATGCAATACCCCCGGCGAAGCAGAAGAAGCTTACAGGCAAATTCATACACAGTATAGCAGCAAGTTTGCAGTAGTAAAAGCACAGATACATGCGGGTGGCCGTGGCAAAGGAACCATCGTTGGCAAAGATCAGCGTGGCGTGCAGGTGGCTAAGAGCGCAGAAGATGTAGTAAAAATTGCAGGCAACTTATTGGGTGGCACTTTGGTTACCATTCAAACGGGCCCTGCCGGCAAACTGGTAAATAAAATATTGGTAGCCCAGGATGTGTATTACGAAGGCCCCAATCCTGTAAAAGAATTTTACCTGTCCATATTGCTGGATAGAACCAAGGGGCAGGATGTGATCATGTATAGTACCGAGGGTGGTGTGAACATAGAAGATGTGGCGCATGATACCCCCGAAAAAATATTCAAAGAGTGGGTTCACCCCGGCGGACAACTGGAAGCTTTCCAGGCCCGCAAAATTGCCTTCAACCTTGGCCTTACCGGCGAGGCCATGAAGAATTGCGTAAAATTTGTAACCAATCTTTACACTGCCTATGCCGACCTGGATTGCGGTATGTTGGAAATAAACCCGCTTTTTAAAACGAGTGATGAAAAAATTATTGCGGTAGATTGTAAAATGAATGTAGATGACAATGCTTTGATGCGTCACCCAGACGTTGCTGCATTGAGAGATGTGAGCGAAGAAGATCCTACAGAAGTAGAAGCTGGTAAATTCAACCTCAACTTTGTAAAATTAGATGGCAACGTAGGTTGCATGGTAAATGGTGCAGGCCTGGCCATGGCTACCATGGATATGATTAAATTAAGTGGCGGCGAGCCTGCCAACTTCCTGGATGTGGGCGGTACTGCCAATGCGCAAACAGTAGAAGCTGGTTTCCGCATTATTTTAAAAGACCCAAAAGTGAAAGCCATCCTGATCAATATTTTTGGTGGTATTGTTCGTTGCGATCGTGTTGCCCAGGGCGTTATTGATGCTTACACCAGCATTGGCAATATTGAAATTCCCATCATTGTTCGGCTGCAGGGCACCAATGCAGATGTAGCTAAAAAATTAATTGACGAAAGCGGTTTGAAAGTTCAAAGTGCTATTCTTTTAAGTGAAGCAGCAGCGCTGGTGAATAAAGCCGTTGCTTAATAACGGATAATGATTTAATGGATAAATGATGAGAAGTCCCACCGTTTGGTGGGATTTTTTTTTATGAGCCCGGCAGAGAATATCTGTTAAGCTTCAGTGGCTGCCTATCCCGATTATTTCGGGATCGCATGGCACATCCCGATTATTTCGGGACTCTTGTACAGTATCTCTTTATTCAGCTTTTATCTAAGCGTACATATTAAGATCAATTACTCAGCATACCTTATCCCCTCGCCAACCTCACCTTTCCCAAAACACAAAAAGCAATGCAACTTTGCTCACAATGAATTTGAAGTTACACGCCAGCTACAAATAATGAAGGCACATGTGGCAGCTGCAAGTTGTACGAGCAAACGATAGCATATTATTGAGACCAGCACGTTATAAAATTGGATAGATATTACTACAAGCAAAAGAAACTACAGCCTCAAAGCAAGGAGGTATTTTTTTTAAACGCCGTCATCCGCTGTTATCGCCGGCTGGTAAAACTTAAGACGTTAAGGCAGTTTGCAAACTGCAAACAATATTATATACTCGCAATCAGTAGCGTCTTGTTATAAACTAAACAGGTTCAATTGATTAGTATCTTGTTCTTTGACATATTGCGGATAAGCATTCGAAAATAATTCTAGTAAAAGGTGTTTTACACAACAATGAAATACTCAGAATTTGAAGTATTTCATATTGTGTTTGCTTGAGTTTTAATTGATGTTTTACAATCGCAACCAATAAATATGTACTCATTGCAATATAGACTTGTGTTCTCACTGCATTCAAACTATAGCCCCAAAATGTTTTCACTTTTAAATGTTGTTTTATCCATTTAAAAAATAGATCTATTTTCCATCTATACTTATAAAGACCAGCAACCTCCTCAGCATCTATTTCAAAGTTGTTTGTAATAAATACAAATTCCATTTTGATCTCACTGTCGTAAAATTTTATTCGCCTGATTTTATCAGGATAAGC
>JBBSJJ010000117.1:0-11169 GCA_038257335.1 Chitinophagales bacterium
AGATCCGTTTTGCGGTTTCAGGCTACGGTCCACCACTAATTTTGCTTTGGCAGGTATAAACGCATTGATCATAGAATCGCCCTGGCAACTTACTACAAAAGTGGAGTTTGGCCGGGGCACCAGTTCCTTGTTCAGGTCTATCCGCTCTTCCATGTAATCTGCCGCCGGGGAGGGAAAGCCTGCGGGGATGCCGGCATTGTAACTGAGGATGCTAATGGCAGCGGGGGTTTCGGTGATGGTTTCTATAGTCATTGGTAATATCTTTAATGTATGATGGGTTGCTTAAATTGCTAAGTTATTTAGTAAAAATACAAGTTTTACAGTAAATAAGGCAAATATTTATCCCGTGCAGGACACTGCAAAAAACGTTTGGGCGACCTAAAAGTCGTGGGAGCATAGGATGGTGCCGGGTACAACCGAAGTATACTAATAATAAAAAAGATTGAAGCAGTTTTTACGGTGGGTGGCGGGTGGGGGAACTTTACGCTATAATCTTTCCCAAATCCATTCATGCCGGATGGAAATAGGCGCCATTACATCAGAAAACATCCCGAATATGCGCAGCAGTTTTTCTCTGCGATCATCGGACTTGCTTTCCATGGTCAACTTTCTTCTGGCAATCGCTTCCTTTTTGGCAGCCAGTTCAACAGATTTTTCCGACAGTAGTTGCCGGTCCCCGGCTTTTGCTTCCGTTCTATCGGTTGCTGCGGCACTGGGTAGATAATTGGAAGGGTTTAGGGTAGAATCAAGTGTTCTCCACGCAGCATCATCTACCAGCGTCGTTCCCCATCTTTTATTTTGAATACTGTAAGGCTTGCTCTTTAAAAATCTGACTTGCAGTTCGTCTTCATCGCTTTGTATGGTAAGTATATTTTCCGCTTTGCTACCGGTTATTAAAAAAATCCGACCGTTTTTAATCACTTTCGAAAGCTTGCCGTCCATGCTGTATTCATATAAGTACGAGATGGTATCTGCCCGCACAGAGTCTATTTTTGTAAACGATGCTGGCAGGTCCATTTTATTGAAAGACGATTGGTAGATGGTATCGTTGATGCGCAGGTACACGGGTCTTTTCTTTGCATCATACTTCGCCCATGCCTGCCCACGCTTGTTGTTTCGATAGCGGGCATTTTCTGCGGCGGGGTCGTAGAGTGCCTCGTGAAAGCTGGTGTCTGTGCGCTCGTACAACCGGTGTAAGTATTTACTTCCATCCTTTCTAAACCGGTTGTCATATTCTTTGTACTGCGTAAATAACAGCGTGCCCAGGCTATCAAATCTTTTAACAGTGGTAGCATAATGCTGAAAATTTACTTTACCATCTTCGCTGTAAAAATAGGGATACTGATAAGTTTGAAAAGTGCCGTTTTTGTCCAGAAATTTTATGATCCTGTTGTTGGCGGGATCGTAGTCCATTTGCACAAAGCGGTTATCATCGTAGTCTATGCGCACCAGGTTGTGAAACAGGTCGTAGTTAAAGCGGTACACATTTTCTCCTATATCTTTTGAATATACAAGGTTGTTTAAATTGTCGTATTGAAACGTGGCCACCTTTGTTACACCACTGTCCTGCGTAGACATGCGGGTTATTTTCCCCGTGCTGTCTGTTTCCAGGTTGCACCAAAATTTATTATCTACTAAAATTCTTTTAAGGTTGGTAGCTTCGTAGTACAATTGCATGCTGTAATTGCGGTCATTTACTTCCGTCATCAGGCCTATCTCATTGAAGCGGTAGTCATCATCCCAACTTTTAACCTTAAATACTTTTCCATCCCATCGTATCACCTGGTTTTCGTCCTGCACCCAGGAAATCTTTTTTTCGGCAGGTAGTCTGTAGGCAGGCACTGCCTTACTGTGCAACAATGCCACGTATTTTTGCGCCCGCTCCAGGTTATTGGCCAGGTAATAAGATTTCTTCTCGGCAATGGTTACCGGGTTGTTATTTATTTTATCTGTTTTAAGAAGGTTCTCTATAATGGCATTGATCATTTGATAGAGACCGGTTTTATTAACTACGGATGGCTCATAATAATCGCCTTGTCCGCCGCCCCACCATTTTAAAATAAGCGTTCCATCCGGCAAGGGGTACAAGCGGGTTTCCATGAAAGTGCTCCAGCCATAGCCAAACATACCCGTATGCGATGCCTTGGCACTGTAAGAGCGGGTGATGTCTGCTTTGGAGCCCGGAAAGTCGATATCTGTATAAGTCACAAAGTAGTTGCCCGTTCTTAGGTCTACACCTGCGCGGGTTGGAAGCGCTGCTATACTGCACAAAATAAATATGGTCAAAAGGCGCCTCATATTGCTTCGAATAATTTTTTGAAGTTGCTCCTATATTTCAGGAGGTCTGCAGGTTGAACAGCTTTTTTTGCTTCCCTGGCAAGGGTTGCGTCGCCGGTAAGTTTTCTTGCCATGGCATACAATTCCGGTTCCGTGTTAAGCACTTCATCCAGGTAGCGTTGGGCTAATTTTTTCATGGTAGGCGCATCGGCTGTTTCTATCCCAATTACAAAAAGCCATTTGATTAAGGTAGTACTGTTGTAATCTAAATTGTTTTCAGCCCGCTGCAAATTGGCGAACGTTTTTTGCAATGGCAGGTTGGCCAAATAATCTGCTTCGGCCAGTATTTCGTTGAGGGCTTCATGGCTGGATGCATGAGGCATAAAGCCGGCAAGCCAGGCGCTGCGTTTGGCAATCGGAATTTTAAAGGCTTGTTCTACCACCGCATCATTGTATTGCAAAAGCAGGGCGGGGGACCCATCTAATTTTTGTAACTGGTTTAGGTAATAGCGGCTGCTCACGGCCTCCCTGGTCAGCAGGCTTGTGTGTGCCATGGCGTTTAGTGCATTGCTATAAGAAGGATCTACAGCAATACATTTTTTGTAAGCAGCGATGGCTTCATTTAATGCTCCGGTTTTAAAAAAGAAATTACCCAATACATAAAATGCTTTGGGTGATAACTGCTGCAACACAGCCATTTTATTCAATTCTTGCAGGGCTTGCAGGCTGTCGCCATGTTCTAACAAAAGGTCTGCAAAGTCGCTGGCAATGTCTATGTTATAGGGGTTGAGGAGCAGGGCCTTCTTGTAGTTGGCAATGGCACTATCGTACTGTTTGATACTTCCATAATGAAAGCCCAGGTTGTAGTAGGCGTTTGCCGAGCCCCGGGATACCTGGATGGCTTTTTGAAACCAAAAAAGGGCAGAATCTGCTGTTTGTTTTTCTGTAGCCAAATACCCCAGGCCAATGTAATAAGATTCATCAAAGGGGTTTAGTTTAATGGCCTGCAAATAGAGGTCCTGTGCCAACAGGATGGATTGGCGGCTCTGTAGATTGTTTCGGTTGAGTTCTGCCAGATCATAATAATTTTCGGCATCAAAAGGAACGATGGCGATCGCTTTCTTAAGCCATACGGCAGCCTTCTCGGCGTCTATGCTTGCATACAGTTTACTTATTTGGCGGGCAGCAGGGCCATAGGTTCTGTCAATGGAGTCGGCCATCAAAAAATACTTTTCTGCCACAGCATCTAACCCACGTTCTTTAAATATAACGCCCAGGTTGCCGTAGGTAATGGCCCAGTCACGGTCAAGCCTTTCTTTGCCGCTGTTCTTTTTCATTTGCAGCGAGCGCATAAAATATTTTTCTGCCTCCCCAATACGATCCATGTCCAGCATCACCGTGCCCAGGTTGTTGTAACTCCATACAAAACTACTGTCCATCTTTAACACTGCCTGGTGATAGCCGATTGCTTTATCCCATTGGGAAATATTGCTGTATAAATTGCCGAGTATGTTTTTCGGTACGGTCCAGGTAGGTATGATGGCTTCCGCTTTTTTAGCAAAATAAATAGCACTGTCATATTTATTCTGGTAGCTCATTAAGTAACTCATGGTTACGTAGAGGTAGGCGGCCCGGTCTTCTATAGCCAGGGCTTCTCTCAATAATTTTTCGGCCAGGGGAAATTTCTCAAAATTATCATAGCGCAGGTAGCTGAAGGCCTCGTGAAAGTGCGCCATCACCTGGTCGTTTTTTTTGCGGGGATCTCCGTCTGCCAACAGGCTGTCTGCCAGCCCGGCTTCTACACTTGCCTGCAGGTAAATGGAAGCCGCAGGCTGTTCGCTTTTACCTTTAAGGTATTCGTTCAACACCAACTGGCTGCGGGTTTCCAGCGCTTCGGCCAGGTGGTTTTGCAGGCCCTCTTTTATTTCCCTGGCGCTGTTGTTGCTTAGTTTGGCGAGGTCGTAAATAACCGATAAGCAACTGGAATCCTCGTTGTACAATTGTTGGGTAAGCAAAAATTGGTTGTACCTGTCAATGTAGGTTTGCAGCTGCGCAGATATCAGCGTGTCTTCTTCTGCCGTGCCCCGGCTGGCCATTAAACCACTGTAGGTTTTATTGGCAATAAGTGCCAGCGCTGCTGCCCTGCTTTCTACACTTACTTCTGCAAAAACGGCTGCGCCATCCTGTGCTGTGATCACCGGGTTTTGTTTGCCACGGCTGGCAGCAGCCACTCTTTTTTGAGTAAACAATTTTAATTCGTCAAAGGTTACGTTGTTGTCTGAAGGTGCGTCTGCCAGGCCCATGAGCCCCTGCACCAGGTACCACGAAAAGAGGCCATGTCCGATAGAGTCTGCTTCGTAACTAAATTCATTGACGGCGCAGCCCAGCAGCTTATTAATTTTATTAAAACCGGTGCTGATGTTTTCCTGCGCTTTTAGTACCCCATCTTTACGCAAGTCGAAGCCTGCATGGCAGGCATCCATGATCAGAGATACATTTACGTTTTTTACGCCAGCCAGGCGGCTCGTATAATTATCTAAGTCGGCCAGTTTCAAAGTGCCCGAGCTGCCATAATAATTTCTACTATCCGATGCATCCCAGGCAAGAAAAAAAGCTTCGTCAAAATCCGCCACGGTTTGCACATCGCCATGCCCGGCAAAATATAAAACCAGTTCATCCCCGGCCACCAGCCATTTCATTAAATCGTGTATAGAATTGTATATGCGGCCTGATGTTGCCATAGAATCGGGCAGGAGGAAAATATTTTCTTTCGGAAATTTCCGGGTACCTACCAGGTAATCGAACATGAGTGCAGCATCCTTATTGGCATACTTAAGCGTAAGGTTCTTGCTACTGTAGTCTGAAATGCCCACCACCAACGCAGCCTTGCGTTTGCCAGAATCACCTTTCAGCGGGCTGGCCTGGCTCTTCTTAAAAGGCAATACAATATTACCCCGCTCCTGGGCCAGGGTGAATTTTGTGTATGATAAGAGTAGGAAACAGAGGAGCGTCCTGGTTAGCATGCTGTGGTTTATTGGTGGTTAAAACTAACGAATTATCTGCAAGGCTGCCCAACCCGGGCTTTTAAAAGATGCGGTTAACCTTATTGTGCATACAAATCCGGAAAAGTTTTTATGTTTTAACCATTGCTTAGCAGCGCTCGAAACAGGTTGCCGGCTTCATTCAATACCTTGCCACCAGGCGCTAAATGGCTGCTGCGGATTGTTCAGTTCTACCAGTTCACCCACCATGGGGGTAATTACTTGCAGGTTGGTAGAGCTATTCAACGCCAGTACATTTTGCAATGGCTCATCCCAGGCATGGTTGCCCAGTTTAAATTTACCAGCATGCACAGGTAAAATTTTTTTTGCCTGCAGGTCCTGGGCTACTTTAAATATTTCGCCGGGCATCAGGTGAATGTGTTTCCAGCTTTTGTCGTACTGCCCGTTTTCCAAAATGGCAAGGTCGAAGGGCCCGTGTTGCTGGCCAATTGTTTTAAAGTGATCGTCGTAGCCACTATCGCCACCCATAAATATTTTTAGCGTGGGCGTTTGCAAAATAAAAGATGCCCAGAGCGATTTGTTTCTTTGGAAGGTCCTGCCCGAAAAATGCCGGGCGCTTGCCAGCGTTGCTACAAAGCCATCGCCGAGGTCAACGCTTTCGCCCCAGTCTTTTTCAAAAATTTTGTTTTTGTCAAAACCCCAAAATTCAAAATGTGCACCTACACCCAGGGGGCAAATGATGTGGTGGATTTTTGGTTTCAGTTGTTGCATGCTGCGGTAATCAAGGTGGTCCCAATGGTCGTGAGAAATAAACAAGAAATCTATTTCTGGCATGTCGGCAGGTTTGTAAATATCTGTTCCTTTAAAAGCCTTGGTGCCGCCCGGCAGGGGAGAAGCGCTGCCACTGAGCACAGGATCTACCAATATTTTTTTACCGGCTACCTGTATAAAATAAGAGGAATGGCCAAACCATACCAACACATCCTCAGCAGCAGGAAGGCTGTGCAGGTTTGTTTTTACAGAAGGCAATATGCTTTGCGGCCGCAGTCTTTTTGTGTCGCCAAAAATAAATTTTTTTAGTACGCTCAAATAAGTAGCGCCATCGGTAAGATCTGGCGTGTGGCTACTATTGCTAAAGGTTCCATTTTTATAATTGGGAGAGCGCTCTATTCTTTGCAGTCGCTCGCCGGTGGGCAGCCTGCCAAACATAGGCAGATGTAAAAAAAGATAGAGGAGTAACCCCAGCGTTAAGATGATAAAAAGAAAAATAGGCATGGGGTAAAGTTCGGGAAAAATAGAAGTGCAAGGAGTGCCTGGTAAATTTTCGGGTGGTTGTATTTGTTGTTCCAGGGGTATTCGGGCAAAGTTCTCTTCGGTATTTTTTTGAAGATGGTAGGAGGGAAAGAAGCGATGCTTTTATGCAGGTGTCGGTGGTGAGGGCGGGATATTTTTAAGGAACCTGATTGAGTATCCCTTTCCGGGTTTTAAACTATATGACGTAGCTTCGATCATCAGTAAATATTTAATCCCATTCTTGCTTATGAAACAATTGTGCTCTTCCCTGCTTCTCATCATATTATTGATCTCTTGTTCAAAAGAGCAAATCATCCGTTACGATTGGCAAATAGTAGATAATGCAGGTAACAACCTCCAGATAGTACAAAACAAAACAGAGCAGCAACTCGTCGCCTGCTTAACGAGCGGAATCTGTAACACTGCAAATGGTGGATCGGTTACGAGCTGCAACTATTACAAACTTAGCGATCCAAAATATTGTTGGAATGTAAATGGGCAGATATATGGACCTTATCCTCAAAAATTTGCAGACTGTTTTGGTAGGTGGCCAAACTCCTTGCGACTACCCGGAGTTTGTACAAGCAATCCTTGTGGGAAATGGTACACCCGATTTAAAAGAACCTACAAGCCCACCGGACTTTTTAATTACAGCAACACCACTGTCCGAATTTACTGTAATACCGATACCCTCACTTTATTTACCAATTCAAACCCCATCATCATCAAAGACGATACTGACTCTCTAGTATTATGGCAAAGAACAAAAACAGGGTTTGATTTTTATTAAGCATTACATATTCCGAGATAATTTTTTGATAATTTTCTTTGTGTAAGGTCAATGCTCGGAATAAGGTTTTGATGCTACCTACGGCAAAAGAAACGGTTGTATAAAACCTGGACCCACTGCAACAAAGATTGGTATAGGTGGTTGGCTCCCTCCGTTATTTTTTTGCAGATGGTAGGATGGAAAGAAGGGATGCTTTTAGGCCTGCTTCTGTGGTGAGGGCTAGTATTTGTGAATCGGGTGGGGTTGGACAGCCTTGCGGTTTTAAATGATATGATGTAGCTTCAATCCTTAGCATCCTCACTTTATTACAACAGCAGCAAAAAACTAAACATGAAACTTGTTTTATCTATTTTATCTCTCGCATTTTTGCATTCTTGCGGTGTGCAACAAAAATTAACTGCGTCTAATAAACTGAGTCCCAACATGACAAAACCTGAAGTGGAAGCCATTATGGGGCCTCCAATTAAAAGCGACTTTAAGAACAATGTTGAGGAGTGGCACTATTGTAAAACCGGGATGAGCGCTGACGAATTTTTAGCGTTATTTTTTTACGAAGGTAAGTTGATAGAGAAGCTGAACTACACGGTAACCTTAGCAGACACAAGGGGTGCTTATGGCTCATGCTCAAAATTTATTAAAATGGGAAACTATAGAGAACCAGATAAGGTTATTGAAATCAGGATGAGATGATCATCAGTAAGCTGAATTCATTATTGGTTCTTTATATCCCTGATACAATCAGGGAGAACTAAAAGGCGACGCTTTTATTCTTGCCTCCTTTGTTAGGGCAGTGTCTTTCTAAATGTGTTGATGGTAGGGACCACTGGCAACAGGATACATTGTTTGAGTATAGATGAAGTTCTTGCGTGAAGAAACCATTCAATCGTACTTGAAAATATTTTCATATTTTCGACACCGTACGAACGAAATGCCCACTGGCATCCAATTGCAAAACCAACACTAAGTATGGCCCTTTTTCAGCAATCCGTTATTAAAAAATACATTGGTAATCTTGACGAACATGCCCTAAAAGCGGCATGGCTACAATACCAGGCTCACTTTCACAATGCCTACATACAGAAGAATATTTGGGATGCCAAAGAAGAAGAATACCAGGAAGGTTTTGTACGGGATTTGTTTGTAAGCATACTTGGCTACACCTTAAAGCCGCAACCGAACTACAACCTTGTTTTAGAAAAGAAAACAGAAACCGATGCCACCAAAAGCGATGGGGCCCTGCTGCGTGATGATAGCATCATCGGGGTGATAGAACTGAAAGACACCGGCACCACCGAGCTGGTTAAAATAGAAAAACAGGTTTTTGGGTACAAGCACAAACACAAAAATTGTGTGTATGTAATTACCAGCAATTTTGAAAAGCTGCGTTTCTACATAAACGATGCCACCGACTTTGAAGAGTTCAACCTCTTTACGTTAACTCAGCAGCGCTTTGCCGTTTTGTACCTCTGCCTGCAGCAGCAATCTATACAAAATGATGTGCCGCTCAAAATGAAGCAGGCCTCCATATCCGAAGAGGAAAACGTAACCAAAAAATTATATGCCGATTACTCGGGCTTTAAAAAAGAATTGTTTGCCAGCATAGCCGCTCTTAACCCGCAATACCATAAACTGGAGCTGTTTAAAAAAACACAAAAACTCCTGGACAGGTTGTTGTTTGTGCTCTTTGCCGAAGACAGGGGCTTGCTACCGCCCAACAGTGTACGGGAAATATTAAGCCAATGGCAGCAGTTAAAAGAGCTGGATAATTATGTGTCTCTCTACAGCCGTTTTATAAAGTACTTTGGCTACCTCAATACCGGGCACAGCGGCAAACACTACGACATCTTTGCCTACAACGGTGGCTTGTTTGCACCCGATGATATTTTAGACAACATTTTAATTGACGACAACCTCTTGCACAAAGGCGGCTTAACGCTGAGCAAATATGATTTTGACAGCGAAGTAGATGTAAATATACTAGGCCATATTTTTGAGCACAGCCTCGGCGAAATTGAAGAAGTGCAGGCAGCACTGGAAGGCACCGCTATAGACAAAACAAAAACCAAACGTAAGAAAGACGGGGTTTTTTATACGCCCCGCTACATTACCAAATACATGGTAGAAAATACTGTGGGCACGCTTTGCAGCCAGCAGAAACAAACCATGGGCATACAAGACGATGCCTTTACCCCACAAAAGCGCAAGGCCAATACCAAACAATTACAACAACAATTAGATGATTACCGCCAGTGGTTATTGCAAATTACCATTTGCGACCCCGCCTGTGGCAGCGGCGCTTTTTTAAACCAGGCGCTGGAATTTTTAATTGCCGAGCACCGCCTTATTGATGAGTTAACGGCAAAGCTTTTTGGCGATGCCATGGTTTTAACGGATGTAGAAAACAGCATCCTTGAAAACAATATTTTTGGAGTAGATATAAATGATGAAGCTGTAGAAATTGCCCGCCTGAGCCTTTGGCTGCGCACTGCACGCAAGGGCCGCAAGCTGAATAGCCTGAACGCAAACATTAAAGTTGGCAACAGTTTGATTGATGACCCCGCCATTGCCGGCGACAAAGCATTTAACTGGCAGCAAGAGTTTAAACCCATTTTTGATAGAGGAGGATTTGATGTGGTGATTGGGAATCCGCCGTATGCCACAAAAATATTTTCTGATGAAGATATCAAAAGCTATAAAAGAATTTATGAAACCGCAGAATACCAATTAGATCTTTACATCCTCTTTATCGAAAAATCCGTAAAGATTCTTAAATCTAAAATTGCGTTGATCACTCCGAACTCGTGGTTAAAAAATATGACCATGTCGGAGTGTAGAAAATATCTTTTAGCAAATATTCATTTTAATATAATCGTAGCAAACCTACCGAAGGTCTTCGAAGATGCTTCCGTCGATTCTTTAATTTTTATTGGTTCTAAAGAAAGTTCAGATAAAGAAATAAGCATTCAAACTATTGAAAAAAATGAATTCTTACAAAAACACACAATTAGTCAGTCCGTATTCGTAAATAATCAAAACAGTGTATTCACTGTCGAGGCAGATGAACGAACGAATAAGATTTTAGCAAAAATGAGGAATGTCTCTTCCTACCTCAAAGACTTTTTCGAAATTACCAGAGGAGTAAATCCGTATGATGCATACAGGGGGCAATCAAAAGAAATAATTGAATCTAAAGCCTACCACTCAAATTTTAAGAAGGACGACACTTATTTGCCAGAAATTAGAGGCAAAAATATCGGGAGATTTTTTTATCAATGGGACGGTGAAAGCTATATTAGCTACGGACCTTGGTTAGCTGCGCCACGAGATCCAAAATTCTTTAAGAATGAAAGAATAGTCTTTAGGCAAGTACTTGGAGACAGGCTTATTTGTACTGTTATAAATGACGAGATAATTATTGACCAAAGTATTTTTATTGCTTTGCCAAAAATAGATTCTACTTTAATTCCAAAATTTGTCATAACACTATTGGCCTCCAAGCTTGGCTCCTTCTATTTCAGATATTCAAGTAATGAATTTGATGCTTTATTTCCAAAAATTAAACTAGGTGAGTTTAGCGAGTTACCAATAAGAGTTATTTCTGATACAGACCAACTGCCCTTCGTCGCCAAAGCCGAAATCATGCTCAGCAAAAACAAAGAACTGCAACAGGTAAAGCAGCAGTTGCAGCAATTATTGCTAGGTAAATACAACAGCCTTAAACTCAATAATAAATTGACCAACTGGCCTGCTCTCAGCTTTAATGATTTTTTAAAAGAACTAACCAAACAAAAAATAAAACTCAGCCTG
>JBBSJJ010000118.1:0-11144 GCA_038257335.1 Chitinophagales bacterium
CAAATTTGGCCGTCAGCAATACTAATTAGTAATCATGTCTTCGTCTTTTTTACCTACGCTAAAATTTCCTGAAAGAAGCACAACTTTAGAAAACCGCGGCACTCAACCACTGTAGCACAAAAGCTTAATCTGGGAACCAACCGACAAAAGGGATGTAATCTTTTGTAGGGGTCTTTTTTGGACAAGCAAAAAATAAAAATAAAAAAACCGAAGGTTGTAGGAACATCCACACAAATTAAAGTGCTGGCCAGCCCTAGACAGTTGCCGTACTTGAGATTTTAATAAGAGGACGACCATTGGATTTATTAGAAAAGAAAAAGGCCTTTCCGCAGAAAGGCCTTTTTAATAATTTATTTTAATGCACTCACCTGCCATATCACATTGCTGGCATCATCTGCTACCAGCAAAGATCCATCGGCAATTACAGTCACGCCTACGGGCCGACCATGCACCCTGCTTTTTTCTGCATCGTCTACAAAGCCCGTCAAAAAGTCTTCGGGCTTTCCGCTTGGCATTTCATTTTTAAAAGGAACAAAAACCACTTTGTACCCGGAGAGTTCCGATCTGTTCCACGAGCCATGCTGCCCTACAAATGCACCGTTTTTATATTTTTCGGGAAATGCATTTTGATCGTAAAAGGCCATGCCCAGAGAAGCGGTGTGCGGCCCCAGGTCTACATCAGGTATAATCGTTTTTTTTACGAGATCTACCCTTTGCCCCTTCATGCGGGGGTCGGGGTTGGCGCCAAAATAGGCATAAGGCCAGCCATAAAAACCATCCCGTTTTACGCTGGTCATATAATCTGGTACAAGGTTATCTCCCAAACCGTCACGCTCATTCACGGCAGTCCACAAAGTGTTGGTACCGGGGTAAAATTGTATTCCTACAGGGTTTCTTAACCCGCCGGCATAAATTTTTTCTCCTGTACCATCAGGGTTAATTTCTAAAACGTTTGCCCTCCTTACTTCTTTGTCCATTCCATTTTCGCCATTATTGCTGCCAGACCCCACAGTTATCAAAATCTTTTTTCCATCCGGGCTTGCAATAATATTTCTTGTCCAATGATTGTTGTAACCTCCGGCCGGCAGGTCTAGAATTTTTTTTCCTGTTTCAGATATGTGTTTTTGCCCCGGGGTGTAAGGATAACGCATCAATGCATCTGTATTGGCCACATAAAAAAAACTGTCTAATACAAGCATGCCAAACGGCTTGTTTTGGTTAGACAAAAAGATTTCTCTCGAGTCGTATTTTCCGTCTTTATCAGTGTCTTGCAAAATGGTAATTCTATTGGCACTGGAGGGCCTGGTAGAAGATTCACAAATAAAAAGATCTCCATTGGGCGAGGCGTATATCCAGCGGGGACTCACAAATCCGTCTGCAAACTTGGTTACTTTAAAGCCGGCAGGTGCAGTGGGTTGCTTACCATCTACCCAGCCTACAACATGACTGTTGTTTACAGCAGACGGCGTAGCATAGGGTTTGGGGAGCATTACTTTTTTTGCACCGGCAGAATCCTTGCGCATTTTCGTTTGTGCACGCACACAAAAACTGACGGAGTTTAATACCGTCAATAACATGATTATCTTAAAAGATTGAATTGCCATGGTGGTTGAATTTAAAAAGATGAATGAGATTACACAATCGTTTCAAAAACTTATCCAAGTAGTTTTGCGGTGAATTTCCTGGGTTGCAAATTTCAAGAACGAGTGGCTAGTCTGGCAATATTATTGAACAACCTCTTTATAAAAACCCGTCATGACTATTCTAAGAAAATTATTACTTCCTTGTATTTTGTTGGGTTCTCTAAATATGGCTGGGCAAAATGCAAGCCTGACAAAGACATGGGAATCTGACTCTACATTTAAAGTTCCTGAATGTGTACTTTATTCCCCTGCAGAAAACATGCTGTATGTTTCCAATATTGATGGAAAGTCTTCTGAGAAAGACTTAAACGGCTCTATCAGCAAAGTAAGCCCCGATGGAAAAACCATGACGCACAACTGGGCCATCAATCTCAGTGCTCCCAAGGGGATGGGTATTTATGAAAAGAAATTGTTTGTTGCAGATTTACAGGAAGTAGTGGTGATAGACTTAAACAGCGGAGCCGTGCTGGAAAGAATAGTGGTACCCGGTTCGATATTTTTAAATGATGTAACTATTGCCGCAACGGGAATTGTGTATGTGTCAGACTCACGCACCGGGAAAGTGCACCAGGTAAAAAATTCTGTGGTGAGCACCTACCTGGAAAATAAGGCGGGCGTCAATGGCTTGTATGCCGATGGAACCGACTTGTACCTTGCTGTTAAAGACACGCTTTATAAAGCAGACAAAAATAAAAAGTTCTCCGTAATTACTACTGGTATGGATGAAAGCAGCGATGGTATTGAAATGACCAGCAACAAAGATTTTATTGTATCCTGCTGGAATGGTATCGTATATCACATTAAAAAAGACGGTAGCAAAACCGTATTGCTGGATACGAGGGAACAAAAAATAAACTCCGCAGATATAGGCTTTGATAAAGCAAAGAATATCTTGTATGTACCTACTTTTTTCAATAATAAAGTGGTGGCTTACCAGTTCAAATAAGCTGCAATATTCACTAAGTGCTGCTTGATATTTCCCAAACAAGGTATGGGCTTCTAAATTTTTCGACCCTAAGTAGAGCCTGCCACTCCAGGCCTTGCCCTTCTCATCCTATTATCGGCTGCAGTTTCTGTTCTTACAAACTGAGGTACAGGAATTTCATGCTCCTGGTATTAGCCTTTCCACTTCTCCTGGTTGAAGCACCTGGAGTTGTGCCTATTGCATACAAAGCATTGCCTTTACCTTCTGAGATAATTTTCTAAAATTAGTTTGGAAGTATGAAGTAAGAGGTCATCGCATAAAACTTTCTTTCATTGCGATCTTTACGATTGCTTCATATTCTTTTAAAGCTGCAGCACCTGGTTGTAAGCCTATCAAACAATGCATTTGCCCTGCGAAACATTTATCCCAAACCTTCACGCCCGCCTTTCTTAATTTGGATGCATACAAAATACCGTCGTCTCTCAGCGGGTCGAACTCAGCATTAAGAATTAGCGCAGGGGGCAAGCCTTTCAAATCTTTTGTGAGTATTGGTGAAACTTCAGGGTTATTATACTTACCAGGGGCATAAATTTCCACTGCGAAATAACAGGCGTCTTTTGTTTGAAAATATCCAACTGCATTCTCCTGGTAAGAAACAGACGTCTCCATATTCTGAGGTCGTAAATCAATTGGAAGCCCGTTCATTATTTGCAGTTTTATTTTATGACTGATGCCATCTTTTTTTGCTTTTTGTGCAATCACTGCCACTAAGTTGGCGCCTGCACTATTGCCTAATAATGCAATGCGGCTGGTATCGCCACCAAATTCACTGCCATTTTTTGCAATCCATTTAAACGCATTGTAACTGTCATTTACAGCGGCAGGAAATTTACTTTCCGGTGCCACACGGTAATCAATGGCAAACACAATTGCTCCATAAGTTTTAGCTTCCTGCCACAATGAATGCTCTAAACCAGGTATTAAAGGAGCAATAAAACCACCACCGTGGTAATTGATTATAATGGGAAGGTTTTGTAAATGAGCAGGATTAAAAATTAATACCGGGATACTATCGCCTGTAATTTTAATACGTGTTACATCCTCTTTTGGATAAGGTATTGGCGGAGGCCCTGCAAACTTAATTTGTTCGATAGGCATCTTACGAAGCTGTTCAATTGTATAGTCTTCATACCCTATCATCTTTAGGAAGGATGCTACTTGTGGGTCTAATTGCCGGGTACCGCAAGCTTGTGCAAAAATGGCTTGCTGGCTAAAACCAAGAACAATGGTCAATAAAATAGTTAGTAATGAATTTTTCATGATGCAAATTAGATTTGGCCTACGAGGTCACCAAATTTTCTTACGGTTACGCCTGTTGTAAAAGCAATTTTGGGAGAAGCATAATGGAGTGCAGCTCTCGCTGTTTTTTCCATATAGCCACTCATATATTTCACAATACCGGCGCCGGTAATTTTCTTCTTGTCGCTGAATGCAACGTCTTTTGAAAACAACTGTATAACACCACCGATGGCATCCGTACCATACTGCACAGACCCTGTTCCTTTGGCCACTTCAATATTGTCTATCAAAAAAGGATCGATGGTATTGAGGTACTGGTTAGGGCCATACCGGTAAGTGGCATTGTTCAGCCGGATGCCATCTATCAACAATAAAGTTTGGTTACCTGTTAGGCCCCTTATAAATGCAGAACCTCCACCATGATTTGTTTTTTGCACAAAAACACCGCTCATGCCCTGCAAAGATTCCGGCGTGGTACGGGGCTGATAATCCTGGAAATAATTTACCGCAGTTTTTTGAATGGCATAGGCAATAGCAATGCTGTTCTTTGGTACCCGCTGCGTGGTGAGCATCACTTCCTGCAATTGTTTGGTGGTTACAGAATCTTCCTGCGCACGGGCAAGGCTGCAGGAGCATAGCATTAAAATTAAAAACAGGGAACGCATCATCTATCTATTTTTTTGTTGACCTTATTTAAATCATCATCTTATGTACCAGCCGGATTTTGCAATTGGAATTTTTCGGCCATTACCTAAGAACAATTCAGTTTAAACAAAGTTATTTATGGCTTGCGAAATAATCAATAAGCTGGAAGAAGCTAACAATAAAGTATTCTACATGTGTTGGAACTGGCTGTAACAGGCAAGTAAAAAAGGATAGGCTAGTAACATAAAGTATTTAAAAGTTCTTTGAATAGTAAAGCAATTTTTTCAAAAAAATTGATGGGTCAAAAACAACATTAATGTAATATGAACCTGTTAGCGGCTAATGGCAACTGGTAAATGTTTACATCAACTATAAAAACAACAGCGCTACATTTTATGAGTTGGGTGAAGCAAAATATTTTACGCCGGTACATTTTAAAATTTTTAGCGAGCCTTGCAGCGCTTAAAAACGTTCCTGCATCGGCCTGCCTGGCCGGTAGGCGGGGTTTAGCATCGTCGCATTATTTATGTTCCAATAGATTTTGGTGCAAGCCAATTGGGACAAATAAGAATTCATTTTATTTTTTTTGTAGTTGGGTTAATATCCCATAGCTTCATGCCTGCTTATTGCTGATTCCATCCCTCTTTAAATATACTGAGAACTCAATTGTAACCGCAGGCTGCGCCTGGAGGAATTTTATGCCATTTTTAATTTAAAATTTAAATGCTTTTATGAAGAAAATTTACCTGAAGTACATAACAGTTTTTGTTATGGTATGTTCTGCTGTTTCTGCCAATGCTCAACTAACCGGGATAAAAAATATTCCGGGAGATTATGCAACATTGGCTTCTGCCGTTAGTGATCTTAACACCCAGGGCGTAGGCGCAGGAGGTGTTACCTTAAATGTAGTGGCAGCCAACCCACAAACTGCATCTGCAGGCGGGTATGTAATTGGAGGGGCAGGTTCTTTAGTTCTTACCACCTCGGGTATGGCAAACCCTGTTACCATACAGGGCAATAATAATATTGTTACTGCATCGGCCAGTCAAACGGTAGGATCGTTAACAGATGCCATATTTAAATTGGTAGGCGCAGATTATGTTACAATTACAGGTTTTAATATGCAGGAAGATGCAGCAAACACAGTAACTACAGCTGCTTCAAACACAATGACAGAAATGGCCGTGGCACTTTTTTACGTATCATTAACGGACGGGTCTCAGAATAATACGATACAGGGAAACACTATTTCTTTAAACAGGACCTATCAGAACTCATTTGGGGTCTACAGCAATACCAGGCATAGTTCAACGGTTATAACTGCCAGTGCTGAAGTAACCAGTTCTACCGGGGCAAATAGTTTTAATAAAATATATGCCAATACAATAAGCAATGTAAATTATGGGGTTGTTTTTATAGGCGCCGGCTCGGGTCTTTCTATAGATATCGGAAACGATATTGGAGGATCATCTTTGGCAACTGGCAATACCATTACCAACTGGGGCGGCATTGGCGTAGGACCATCTGGTTACCTTTCTTTAACCGGCAATAACTATTGCATCTTTATTAACCAGCAAATAAATGACAACGTTTCTTTTAACACCATTGTGAGTGCAGCGGGTACATCTGCAGGTATAACAATGGGTGGAATATTAAAAAATTACACTGCCGGGCAGCCATTGGGAACTATTACAACAAACATCAATAATAATGTTGTAACAGTTACTACAGCCCCCACAACAGGCGGGGTTGTAGGGATTAACAGCCAGGGTTTAACTTCCTTAAGTACAGCTACAATAAACATGAATAATAACCAGGTGTTGAATTGTACAATAACCGGATCAACAGCTACTACTGCCAGTTTAACCGGGATCACCAATTTATCTGGCCCCGGATTATTGAATATGAATAATAATATTGTAAGAGGGTTTATCAATTCATCATCAGCAGTTACTACGGGCGCTTTTACCGGTATCTCCAATTCGGGAGCCGTGGTTAACACCGCCAATTTTAATACTAACGCAATAGGAAATGCAAGCGGATCGGCCTACACATTATCCGGCGCTTCAACAGGTGCTGTAACTGGCATTGGCAGTTCGGGTATTTCAGCAACTTGTGCGCTTACAATGAATAACAATAATTTCCAGGGGTTCAATTACACCGTGGAAGCCGCCAGTAGTTTTAAATGTATCAATCTTACGGGTGCAGTACTTTCAGAAACTATCACCAATAATAATTTCAACAACATTACCATCAACTCTTCTGCTTCCATACTTGGTTTCTTAATTAGTGCAACCAATACAACGCCTACGGTAACAATAACGGGTAATTTTGTTACCACTCAATTTAACAATGTTACCGCAACAGGCGGCGCAAATTGTATAGCCGTAAGCTGTAATGGTTCTGCAACGGCAACCGGATCTTCTACTTTATCTAACAACAATTTTTCTAACATAACATTTCGTACCACTACCAGCTTTGGGGGAGTAATTTATTGGTTAAATGGAAATGTTGCCGGGTCAACACATAACTTAACCATTAGCAATAACACAGTTGCCAATGTAATTAATAATGGTACAGCTACTACTGCCAGCCTGTATGGGCTTTTTGCCGGTTTTGGAAATACAAACAATATTTCCAATAACAGCTTTTCTGGTTTAGCAGGTACAGCCCAGGTAATTGGTTTGTTAACCAGTAATAATAGCACAAATACTGCTGGCGTGTTTAATGTGAACGACAACAGCATTTTTAATATTACTTCATCCTCTGCAACTTCTCAGGCGCAAGGCATGCAGTGTGCGGCAGGGCCCACACAGAATATTTTTAAAAATAAAATCTACGACATATCTGCAAGTGCAGCGGGTACTGTTATTGGACTTCTTCAAACGAATAGCACTGTTGGCAGCACCAATGCGATCTACAATAATATTATAGGTAAGTTATCTGCGCCATCAAGCGGATTTTTCCAGGCAGTAAGGGCAATTACTTTTGGAACAACAGTAGCCAATACTACTAATTTATATTATAACTCTGTTTACCTGGATGGCAACAACAGCGGCCAATCGTATTGTGTATATACACCCTCTTTAATTCCTACATATAGTTTCAGGAATAATATTTTTATTAATAACTCAACTCCCACCGCAGGACTGGAGCAGTTGGTTTTTTATAGAGATGGCGTTTCTGATATAAGTACCTATTCCCCTGCTTCGAACAATAATATTTTATATGCAGGCACACCTGGTCCTTTACATCTTTTATATGCCGATGGTGCAGTAAGTGCCTTGACAAATTCTCAGCAAACATTGGCGGGATTACAAGCATTTGCATCGCCCCGTGAAAGTAATAGTCAAACAGAGCTTACGCCATTCCTGAATACAACTACAGGAGCCTCGGCCGATTATCTTCATGTAAATCCTGCAGGAGGTTCTTTAGCTGAAAGTGGTGCGGTAAATATTGCTGGTATTACAACAGACTTTGATGGAGATATCCGCCAGGGCAATGCTGGTTATACAGGGTCAGGTTCTTCGCCTGATATTGGTGCAGACGAATTTGGTTTAGCACTTGTTCCAATTTCCATCCAATACTTCCGCGGCAGCAAACAAAACGGCGGCAACCTGATAGATTGGAAAGTTACCTGCATAGGTACACCCTATCTAACCCTTACACTAGAGCGCAGCAGGGATCAGCGCAGCTTTACGGCTATCAACAATATCAATGCTACTTCATTAAGGTGCCTGTCACCATTCAGTTATGTAGATGCAGCTCCTTTGACAGGTATTAATTACTACCGCCTCAAGTCTGTAGATGCAGATGGCAAAATAACCTACAGCAATGTGGTGGCTATCATCAACAAAGACAAAGGTTTTGAAATTGTAAACCTGGCCCCTAATCCTGTTCGTGATGCAGCTTCGTTAAATGTTAGCAGCGCCACAGCAGCAAGATTAGAAATTATAATTACAGATGTAAACGGTAAGCAACTGCAAAAACAAACTGCGCAAATGGTAGCAGGAAGTAATCTTGTTCCGTTAAACACATCTAAACTGGCAGCAGGTTCCTACCAGGTTACGTTAATAACCCAGGATGGAGATAAATCAACGCTTCGTTTTGTAAAACAATAAAATTTACCATAAAAGTTTTAAGCCGTTCCTCAACCAGGGACGGCTTTTTTTTTGGTTAAGCTCATGCGACGTTGACACATTTTTTTTAAACGACTCCTCAAAAGAGAAACCTTTACACCCTTTCAAAATGTATGGGCAAAATCCATAGCTTTAAACCTAAAACCAAAACCATGCTTCGATCACTTTTATGCTTCTTCTTTTTTATTCTTACAACTGCAGTTGCTGCACAGCCAAATTACTTCTATCCCGGCAGCGGAAATTTCAATCCCAGGATTTCAACACCGGCGCAGTTTCTTGGTTATGAAATTGGCACACAACATACCCGCCACGACAGGCTGGTGGAATATTTTAAAGAACTGGACCGCCTCAGTGACCGCATGACTATGCAGGTGATTGGTGAAACATTTGAACACCGCCAGCAGATCACTGCTGTATTTAGTTCCGCAGAAAACCATGCAAGGATCGAAGAAATACGCAAGGCACATTTAGCAGGACAAGTAACCGGCAACACTGCCAACGTTCCGTTGGTCATTCATTTGGGCTACAACGTGCATGGCAATGAACCCAGCAGTAGTGAAGCCGCTATGCTTACCGCATATTATATGGTAGCATCGCAAAGTGAAGAAGCAGGTAAATGGATGAACGACATGGTGATTTTGATGGACCCTGTTATCAATCCGGATGGAAGGGACCGCCATACGCAATGGGCCAACATGCACAAAGCAGAACCACCTGTTGATGATCCGCTGGACAGGGAACATACAGAAATATGGCCGGGCGGCAGAACCAATCATTACTGGTTTGACCTTAACCGGGATTGGTTTCTCGGCACCTTTCCCGAAACAAGGAACCGCATTAATTTCTTTCACCACTGGAGACCGTATGTGCAAACCGATCATCATGAAATGGGCACCAACGCCAGCTTTTATTTTGACCCAGGTGAAGATGCCAGCAACAACCCGATAGTGCCGGATTTTTTATACAAAACAATTTATCCATTGTATGCCGGGTATTTCAGCAAGGCCACAGAACAGATCGGGTCTATGTACTACACCAAAGAATCGTATGATAAATTATATCCCGGCTATGGCAGCAGCTATATTAATTTTTATGGCGGCGCCGGATTTTTATTTGAACAGGCCAGTAGCCGCGGACATGTGCAGGAAACCAGCACCATTCCCATAACATTTGCATTCACCATCCGCAACCAGTTTACCGCATCACTCGCCACCATACGGGCATCTATAGCAGAAAAAGCACAGCTGCTAAAAATGCGGAAGGAGTTTTATAAAGTTACCCGTTCGCAGGCTGCAGCCTCCCCCATTAAAGGATATGTTTTTGGCGAACCCAAAGATGCCACCAGGACAAAAGCATTTGTAGACATGTTGCTGCTGCACCAAATAGAAGTGTATCCTGTAAGCAACAACATTACCCTCGATGGAAAAATATTTGAGCAAGGAAAAACGTATTACGTTCCCACGGCACAGGATAATTACATCATGGTGCGTTCGGTATTTGAAAAAGCCATCACTTATATTGACAGTTCTTTTTATGATGCTTCTGCCTGGAGCCTCGTGCATGCTTACAACCTGCCTTATGCAGAAACAAAAACAGCACTGCCAACAACCAACCGCATTGAATCTATTGCTGCCGCAGGAACGACAGTTACAAAAAGCAACTACGCATACGTGTTGGAAGCTACCGATTACAATGTTCACAAAGTCATTTATCAATTGCAGAAAGGCGGCGTAATAGTGCAGGCTGCCTTCCGGCCATTTACTGCCGTAATTAACCAGCAACCAAAATCTTTTGGATACGGCAGCATTGTATTGCCGGTAAACCTGCAGCAGATTGCTGCCGATTCATTGTTTAACCTGGTGAGTGTCGCAGCAAAATCTACCGGCATTGCAATCTACTCATTGAATACTGGTTTCAGTTCAGGCGGTATAGACCTGGGCAGTAACAACATCCGCAGTTTAAAAAAACCGGAAGCGGCCATGATCATTGGCACCGGTGTGGCAGGCGCAGAAGCCGGTGAGATCTGGCATTTACTGGACCAGCGTTTGCAAATGCCCATCAGCAAAGTTGATATCCTCAATCTTGGCCGGGCTAATCTTAACCGCTACAATACCATCATCATGGTAGGCGGCACTTATACGTTGATAGATAAAACCATGACCGAAAAAATAAAAGCATGGGTGCAAAACGGGGGCACACTTATCAGCTTTAAAGCCGGCAGTGAGTGGGCCATAAAAAATGGTTTTACCAAAGAAAAATTATTACCGGTAGACACTAGCAAGCTGACGCCCACCCGTCAGCATTTTGGTAATGCGGAGTACATTGAAGGCGCCAAAGCCATGGGTGGCTCCATGTTTAAAGTAGATGTAGATACAACCCATCCAATTGGTTTTGGATTTACCAACCGCACCGTATCTTTTTACCGCAATGGGTTAACGTTTTTATTACCCAGCCTGAACCCTTACAGTACCGTGGCACAATACAGCAGCGATC
>JBBSJJ010000119.1:0-11108 GCA_038257335.1 Chitinophagales bacterium
ACTTTTCTATTTCGACAGTTTTCACATCATCATCAGGAACTCGGGTTTTGTGATCTCAACGATTTTAATAAAGTTATCATTTTCGGTAGAAGGTGTAATGAATAACGCCCTTATTGTAGCGGCAGTTGTTTTTAGTTATCTAATATTGCTGATCCATAATTCATACAAGAAAAACAGCTTGTACGACTAGCCGTACTTTAGATGAAAACTGCTTCGTCTTAAAAAAGCTGCCAAATAAATATATATTTCAAGCAGTTGTTGCAATCTTGTTTACTGTTAAATAGAGCGTCGCTTCGCACGCAAAAAGAGAAAATTATGTTTCTAAAAAAAGGAAAACCGCTGACAACGTTTATTGGCAAAAGGGGCTAGCGGAACTATTTAAACTTTCGGAATGCTATTTTTATTTTGAGCGAAGGCTGGGCAGGAGGAAATCTTTTTGCCTTCTTTACCAAACCCTGGCGTTAGCGGTGCGTTAGCCCTTTTGGAAACAACTTGCTGCTTCAAGCATCACACCAATTCAAAGCCTTTAATTAGCCAACGTACATGGCAGCATATTTGCCGGCACAAAATCTTTACACAGAGTCACCCTGCAAAAGACGTGTAATTTGCCAATACACATCACACAGACTTTCGTGTAACAAACGTATTTTCAGTATTCAATAGCTTTTCAAACAGCACTTATGCAATACAAAAGGTAATGTGATCCATTTTTAAATATGCACGACAACATGAAAGAGCCGCTCATTAACGAAAGAAAAAAACTGCTTACTTCCATAGAAGACCTTTTAGAAGGTCCAATGATTTTTTTAGGTTTTGTATGGCTGGTGCTATTGGTGATTGAATTGATTTGGGGCTTGAGTAAGCCACTTGAATATGCAAGCTTAACAATCTGGATTATATTTATTATTGACTTTTTTATAAAATTTCTTTTGGCACCGGGCAAAGTTGAGTTTTTCAAAAAGAACTGGCTAACTGCCATCTCCCTTATTATTCCTGCATTGAGGGTCTTCCGTGTTTTTAGGTTTGTTCGTTTGCTGCGAGGCTTGAGAGGCATCAGGCTCGTACGCCTTGTAGCTTCTTTAAACAGGGGTATGAAAAGCCTGGGTGCAACCATGAAACGGAGAGCCTTTGGTTATGTTTTTATGATTACCCTTATCGTAACTTTTGCAGGTGCAGCAGGTATGTATGCACTTGAAAATCCAAATGCAGGTTTTAGTAGTTACGCAATGGCTTTATGGTGGACGGCCATGCGGGTTATAACAGCAGGTAATGAATTTCATCCGGTCACACCAGAAGGCAGGGGACTTGCATTTTTAATAGCAATTTTTGGGTACTCCATTTTTGGTTATGTTACTGCCACCTTTGCCAGCTTTTTTATAGGGCGGGATGCTGAGGAAAAAGATGCACCTGTAGCAGGCGCAAAAGATGTAGCGGAATTGAAGCATGAAATAATTGCACTTAGAAAATCTGTTGATGATTTAAAAGGGAAGTCTTACTAAGCAGTTTTCCTATTTCACATAAACCCTAACGAATGTGAGACTATCAGCACAACATAAGATGGGTCATAAGCGGCAATAATAGAATTACAAACTACTCACCTTAAACTTAGCAATATGATTTTTAAAAAATGTATCATTCTCTTTTTATTTTGCATGGCCTCATTTTTTAGTGTTGCGCAAAAAGGCGAAAAGAGAATTATCATGGCAATTTTTGCCCATGCTGATGATGAAGCCGTATCTAATGTGACTCCTTTGCTTACAAGATATGCACACGAAGGACACAGCGTATATCTTGTATTTGCAACAAAAGGAGAATTAGGCGTTGCTAAGCATGCTAACATTCCTGCGGGTGACACCTTAGCTATCACCAGGGCAGGTGAAGCTGAATGTGCATGTGAAAAATTAGGTATAAAGCCTCCTATTTTATTAGGACTGGGTGATGGTTCTTTAGCAAAGGATTTTACAGGAAAACCATTACACACAAAGTTGGACAGTGTTTTCATACTGTATATGCCCGACATTGTGATTACCTGGGGGCCAGATGGTGGGTATGGACACATGGACCATCGTGTCGTTCATAACGTTGTCACAGAACTCTTTCAATCAGGCCAGTATTTGAAACCTACACAGTTATACTATACCGGTATACCAACAGAAAACTGGAAACAAACACCAGGCCTTAAGACTTGGGTTAAAGAAATGTTTGCTATTTGGAAGCCAGTGAAAAAAGAATATCTGTCAACAAGGATTAAATGCAGCAAACAAAATATTATGGACGCTACGGCGGCTATGCAATGTCATAATTCGCAATTCTCAAAAGAAGAAATGGAGGATATACAACGCTGGATGACCAACAGCAACAGAGGCACCGTTTATTTAAGACCTTTTATCCCGGTTAAAAAAATATCATACAGTTTATTTTGACTGAACTCACAAAGCCAATTTCCTCTGGCACTTACTCTCCAGGTGCGGCTCAGCGTAAGTACAACCAGCATCGTTTGTCCTGAAACATTTACAAGCAATCAACTTAAAACGGACCTGAGTAGGCAGGGTATTTTAGAGTAGGTGGAGTAAGGCTGCAGCGTGTGCAGCCTGCAATAGTAATTTTATTAATCATCGTTGTGCCTGCCCCTGAAGACCACAACTGCCGGTCATTCATTTGCAAAGTAACACATGCAGGAGCTGTGCCATTCTGCATTGAGAGTACCTGGGTTGGTGAGCACCGCAACCAATAGGCAGCCACATCATAATACGATAGAAACGAGAGGTTGTGTAGTATATAGTTAATTAAGCAGCAGCATGTGCCATTGCATAAATGATAATGCCCGCTGGGTAAATGGGGTTTGCAACATCGGTCAGCAGCTTTTAGATTTGATAGATGCTGCAGGTGGAAAAGAAAAAATACCGCTACGAAAGTAAAAATCGCACTTAAACTAAAAGTTATGAAACATCTGTTGTTACTTTTCTTATTCGTGAATATTGCATTAAGTATGCGGGCGCAAAATGTAGGCATTGGTACCACATCGCCACTGGAAAAATTGCACATCTCCAATGGACAATTAAGGTTGTCCCGTTCCGCATTTTTTGACAATAACATCATTTTTAACATGCCGGCGGCGTCTAGTATAGTTGCAGAAAATCAGGGCTTGCAATTTAACCTGTCAGATGTGTCTAAAGCCTTTGTTGGTTATAGCAGCAGTACAATCACGGGTAATATTCTTCGGTTCTCCCATTCTACCATCGGGGCCAGTGATCTTGTGGTGGCGCAAAGTGGCAATATTGGCATCGGTACCAGTTTGCCTTCAGAAAAGCTTCATGTTACCGGCAACATAAAAACCAGTGGATCCCTAAATGTAGAGGGTACATCAATATTATCAGGCAATGTGCTGATGTCGGGCATTGCCTATGTGTTAGGGGATATTACTACCAATGCAGGCATTAAGATCAATAATGCAGGCATCTTACAATTTGCCGACGCCGGTACCAATAAAAGTTATGTGCAATTAAGTGGTGATAATTTACGCATGGGTACCAACAGCGGTAATACAACCGGAGATATGATTGTGAGGCTAAATGGCAATGATCTTTTTACATTTAAGAATTATTTGAATTCGGGATCTGCACAGCTATACCTTAATTACAATGGCGTACAAACCGGTTTGTTACATGCTACTTCTAATGGAGACATCTCGCTTACAAATGTAATAGCCGGCAAACAAGTGCGGTTGGGGGGAGAGATTTATATTGATGGAACGGGCAATAAAACCGGTTTCGGTTATTCTACTCCTGCAGAAAGAGTTCATGTAAACGGCAATGTAAGAATAGATGGCGAGCTGCGTGGGGAGAATACCGGTACCTATAATATGATGCCTTTATGTTATGCACGCATCAACAGCAGCGGGTCGGTATATGCAGGAACCCCCAACCTCACGGCTTCAAAATCTGCCAGCCACGAGTATATTATAACCTGCCCCGGCATTTCTGTCAACAGTGTTTTCCAGGTAACTCCTCACTCAGGAGCGTCTGGCCTTATGCTTGCCAAAGTAAGCTATAGTGCGCCCGGCGAAGCGAAGGTTTACTTCACGGAATTAGGTGCTATCATCAACGACCCGGGCGGTTTCTTCGGTTTCAGTCCCGCACCTTTTTTTATAGTGATCTACAATCCCTAAAAACAAATTTCAATTATTTTTTAAACTCAGAAGCCATTTTCTGTCTTTATAAAAGTGACAACAATGGCAATATTGCTGCCCGCTAGTTGTAGGCCCTGGCACTACGGTGCCTGTGGGAAGCGCATTCATTATTAAGTGTTTTAGCGAACCGTACTTTGCAATATAGTTCGGTTGGCAAGGCTCTTGCCCCCCGGTAAAAATCGGCTACAGTTCGCTCAACAGCATTTTCGGCTTTAAAAATAAAGCCAGGTAAAAGTGCTTATCTTCCAATTAACAAACAACATCAAATGGGAACATCTATCGGGACGTAAAGACACGTCCACCTGCGGCTGTATTCTAAAGTTGTATGCCAGCACATGGCAGGAATTTAAACAAATCAAAAATGAAATATCTATTTACTCTTGTCATTTTGCTGAGTGTCAAAACCTGGTCTATTGGCCAAAATCTTCAACCAGGAGAAGGTTTCGTAAATGTAGAAGGAGGTCGTATTTGGTATAAGATTGTTGGTAAGGGTAAGAAAACACCGCTTCTGCTTATACACGGAGGGCCCGGAAGCAGTAGTTGTTCAGGCATACCGGGATACTCCTTGCTAAGCGATGACAGGCCTGTTATTTTTTATGACCAGCTAGGTTCAGGTCGTTCAGATAGACCAACTGATACCTTGCTTTGGAAACTACCACGATTTGTAGACGAAATTGATGCATTGCGTAAGGTACTTGGTTTAACAGAACTGCACATTTTGGGTAGCTCCTGGGGAGCAACAGTTTTAATTGAGTACATGGTTACAAAAAAGCCAAAAGGAATTAAATCAGTTATATTTTCCGGACCGCTGTTAAGTACCCCGCTTTGGATTGAAGATGCAAAAATTCTTTTGGCTCAACTTCCGGCAAACCTTCAAGATACCATCAAAAAATACGAAACACTGAAAGACTACACGGCTCCCCAATATCTGGCAGCCACGGATTCTTTTTATGCACGTTTTATGTCTGTCAAACAATGGCCAGCTGTTCGTTCCTCTACCTGTGAGGGTGTTGCAGGCTTCAACGATGCTGTTTATAATTATATGTGGGGGCCAACAGAATTTAATGCGCCCGGAACATTGAAAAATTTTGATAGAACAGGCGAGCTGCCTACACTAAAACAAGCCGTTCTTTTTATTGCTGGCCGTTATGATGAAGTTAGACCAGAGACTATCTATAAATTTCAACAGTTAGTACCTAAATCTAAAGCGGTCATCATCGAAAACGCTGCTCACTACAAAATAATTGACCAGCCGGTAAAATTTACTTCGGCCATTCGTAAGTTTTTGAATGGGGTTAGAAAGTAAATAAGATCCTGTTAGGGCAGCAGGAGGGCAAAGCCAAATTGAATACAGCAGCAGTAACTATTTACATTGTGCGTATATTTGGCGCACAGTTTTTTTTCTGCAACGCTCCTGTTAAGCCTGCAGCTACAAAAGGCCAGGCAACTTAGGTCAGACTACAACAGAAATTAATTATGTTAGAAACAGTAGCAAAATGGGTGATACTAATTTTTGGAGTATTCTTCATTGGTGCAGGCCTGGTTATGCTTTTTAACCCTCGCAAAGCAAGAGAGATTTTGCAAAAAGCAGGCAGCACAAACTTTATTAACTATGCCGAAATTACCCTGCGAATGATTCCGGCAGCAGCACTCATTGTAGCCGCTGACATATCTAAGTATCCTGAACTATTCAGCATACTTGGTTGGTTCATGCTTGGTACTTCTTTGGTGCTCTATTTTGTGCCAAGACAAATTCATCATAATTTTTCACTCAAGGCTGCACACATTTTAAAACCCTTCTACTTCCAATTGATCTCACCTTTTGCCGTTGTAATTGGCCTTTGCATTATTGATAGTATGCTGTAACAAAGAACCATTGACAGTAGAATTAATAAGAACGCAGTTAAACAACTAAACAAACATGTATTTTGCCCTTACCATTTTAATTTGCCTGTCAGCGGGATTTGCCTATGTAAATCAGCGTTTCTTAAAACTGCCATTCGTAATTGGGTTGTTTGTTTTATCTACCGTTCTTTCCATACTGGTAATAAGCTCTAAACTGTGGTTAAATATTCCACTGCAAAAAATTGAAACCTATATTGAACAGGCCAATATTGACAAAATTATTCTCAACATCTTATTGGGGTTTTTACTTTTTGCAGGCGCACTACATACCAATTGGGACGATCTTAAAAAGCAGATAAGACCCATAGCAACATTTGCAATAGGGGGTGTTTTACTTTCTACGGTATTAATTGCTTCTTTATTTTACGGGTTAAC
The DNA here is from genome assembly GCA_038257335.1 of Chitinophagales bacterium. Lineage (GTDB taxonomy): Bacteria > Bacteroidota > Bacteroidia > Chitinophagales > Chitinophagaceae > Ferruginibacter. The sequence goes on from JBBSJJ010000119.1 coordinate 6,470, forward strand.
CCAACTTTTTCATTTGGACATCGGCTTTGTTTATTGCCTCATTTTTGGAGCATTAATTTCACCTACTGATCCTATTGCAGTTTTAGGTATTTTAACCAAAGCAAACGTTCCCAAAAAAACAGAGTACACCATTGTGGGCGAAAGTTTATTTAACGACGGAATTGGTGTGGTGGTGTTTATTGCCTTGTTGGAAACGTTGAAAACCGGTGAGTTTAGTTTTGGACACTTCGGTTTTTTATTCTTTCAGGAAGCAGTGGGTGGCATACTAATGGGCCTTGTTTTTGGCTACTGCCTGTACCTGCTTTTAAAATCAATTGACCATTATGAAACAGAAATTTTATTGACGCTTGCCTTTGTAATGGCGGGTTATGGCATGTTTAACTATTTTCATATTTCAGGAGCATTGGCCATGGTTGTGATGGGTTTGATGGTAGGCAATTTCAGAAAAGATATTGCTATGAGTGACATTACCCAGGAATATGTGCAAAAATTTTGGGAGTTATTCGACGTTGTGCTCAATGCAATCCTGTTTATTTTAATCGCTTTTGTACTCATCGTAATTGACTTTACCACAACGTACATTTTAGTTGGAATTATTTCAGTTTTAATAGTGTTGCTTTCAAGAATCATCATTGTGTACCTGCCACATTTAGTTTTTCCCAGGCTGCTCAAACTGTCAAACAAGGAAGCAAAAATAATTAGTTGGGGTGGTTTGCGTGGCGGCCTTTCCCTGGCATTGGTTTTATCACTACCAAACGGCGAAACAAAAAATATACTTTTAATAGCCACCTATTTTTGCGTGTTGTTCAGTATAATTATACAGGGGTTAACCATTGAGAAACTTGCAAAACGCCCTTGATAAAAATGCACGCACTGGCGCCGGAACGGTTAAGGTAGCTGTCCTCTTAATGCATGGCAACGAACTCCAGTCAATATGTTACGGGCTCCCGGTTTAGATGCTTACGGCCACTACTTTACTGGCAACTATTGATACAACTTAGTGGCAATTTTTGTAGGGGAGCGGTATTCAATTTTCCACCCGTACATTGGCAAACGATATCATAAGTGGTACAGGCGATTGATTTACATCCAGCACTGTGCCGGTAAAGTTTCCGGAAACTTTGGCATTAGCATACTGGGTAATTTGCAGCGTGCCAGCGTTGGAGTACAATGTAACGCCGCCTTCATCGGTATAGGAAACAAAATTAGGAGTGTTTAACCCAAAATTATAGGTGCCTTCTGCCAGTGACTGTACTTTGATGGACGGGCCGATACCGCTAATTTGCGTGCTGGTGCCCATGCCTCCTACAATGATAGGCCCACCTCCACGGCTTGATAAATTGGCCAATTTAATGTTTGCAGTATAATTGGTGCCGCCATATACCCAGGTGAAGCTGGAAACAGCTGCCGGTTCGTTTGATTTTTTGCAACTTGTAAGCAGGGTGCCTGCTAGTATAATCATGACTACAACTGGGAGGAGATTTTTCTTTTTCATATGAAGGAGGGTTTAAGATGAATGCCAAATTATTGTGTGCTGCCCACCGCAATCATTTGAGGAACGCTACCCTGGTAGTGCAAAACACCTGCCAACCCAAAACTTTGACAATAATGGATTATAGTCAATGCTGTTATCGTTTCTGTGGCAGGGCAATTGTTCCAGGCAGCAAAAGCTTGAGCAGTTGCTCTATAACTTTCTATGGAGAGTAGGCAGCATTGTGTAGAAAGTCGTCAACATAAAAGGTAGAGGGAATTCATAATACCGGCTTTTGGAACCCTGAGATAGAATGTATTTTTGGGTTAAATGGAAGATCCTGTTTATACATCACACCGATCCATGTAAACCCTTGCCGTTAATCCGCTTGCAGCTTCACACATACTAAAATAGCGTGCTGGTTTTATCAGGTAGCCTATATTGAATCGGCTTCCACCAAAACAATCAAACCATTCAACAATGTTTCTTACAACCCGACTTTACTTTACAGCATTTGTTAGCCTTGCTATTTGGAGCCTGCTGGCATGGAATTACTATCATGGCGGTGTGCCCGGCCATCATGTGCTAGCCCGGAAAGACTTGCCTGAAATTTCTAACTGGTGGGGCAGCCTTGTACTTCCTGCGCTCACCTGGTTCTTATTGTTTCGTATGCAGAAGCGGCTACAAAAGAGTAACGGGCAAGGTTACCTGGCAAAGCTGCCGGCAAAAGTCGTTTATGCGTTTACGGCAGCTTTGTTGTTCGGAGCAACGTTGGCTGTTTTTTTCAATCTTGGCTACGAAAATTTGTTGGGTTATATCCTTAACGGGCTTTTTTTATTAGCGCTTTTTCTACCGGTATACCGGGCCGAATGCCTCCTCGGGTTTGTGTTGGGTATGACCTATACTTTTGGCGCTGTGTTACCTACTGCAGTGGGCAGTGTGCTGGTGGTCATCAGCATTGTACTTTACCAACTGCTGAGGCCAGCATTTTTAATTATTAGATTATTTACCCTGCGGATATTTTCTAAAGGCGTGGCCAAATAATGATGAAGGCGTAGCACAATAGAACTTTATTAAACAGAATTGTTTGTGCTCATCTGTTATTGACAAAGTTTGCCCAGGGGAGGGTGGGGTGCAGTTTTTTGGGAGGTTCGGCTTAGTGGTATATATTAGCAACCCATATCCTCCGCCTTGATATTGCAATATTAAAAATATGTATCGAACCTTACCCACGCAACGAATCCTTTCTATAGCCCTGCCCTGTTTACTGGGTTGGGTATTCACCTGGCTTGCTATCCATTATTTTGAAGATTATGCGATGGGACTGTTTATCTGGCTCCCCTTTGTGTTGGGCGCTACCTCGACACTTATTTACGCTTACAAAAATACGATCGGGCGCAAACTGCTGCGGAACAATGCTTACCTGGTACTTTTAATTGTTTCTTTAGGCCTCTTATTCTTTGCCTGGGAAGGTGTTATATGCTTAATTATGGCCGCCCCATTGGGAATTTTGTCATCCTATGCAGGTTTTTTAACGGGGTATGAATTAACTAAAACCAGCGTGCGCAAAAATACTGCAACAGCAGTAACCTTGATGATATTCTCTGTGCCGGCTTTAATGGCTTTTGAGGATACTATGAATCCAACAGAAGATTGGCGTTCTGTATCAACCTCCATAGAAATAAATGCTTCAGCAGCTAAAGTTTGGAAAAACGTAGTTTCCTTTCCTCAACTTGAAGAACCTACGGAGTTTGTTTTTAAGACGGGCATCGCCTATCCCATCAATGCAACCATTCAGGGAAAAGGGATTGGAGCCGTGAGGTATTGTAATTTTTCTACGGGTAGTTTTGTAGAACCCATCACTACCTGGGACGAGCCCAAACTCTTGAAATTCGCCGTTGTGCAACAGCCCGAACCTATGAAGGAACTTAGTTTTTACGATGTACACCCCAATCATCTCCATGGCTATTGGGTTTCTAAGCAAGGGCAGTTTAAGCTGACAACCTTGCCAAACGGACATACCTTGCTTGAAGGAACAACCTGGTATGTAAACAAAATAATACCCGGCATTTACTGGACGCTTTGGAGTGATTTTATTGTGCATAAAATTCATAAAAGAGTTTTAAAGCACATAAAAATCCAATCCGAATTTTAAGATAAAACCCCTTGAAAATATTTTCTATGAAATCAGTTTTTTATTCAGCTATCCTTGCAACACTGTTGTATTCCTGTGCTCCTAAAATGAGTTCCACTATTACAAAACCGCAATCAGCATTGGCCGACAATGAATTTGTGCTGGTTCTTCATAAAGAAGAAGTTTTTAAAAACGACGGAATAGAAATAGGTTCTATCAAATCTACAGACAACGGGTTTTCTACTAAATGTACTTATTACGAAGTGCTGGATGAACTTAAACAGATGGCTCGGAAAAATGGCGCCAATCTTATAAAAATTACAGACCTCAAAAATCCCGACCAATGGAGCACTTGTGCAAGAGTGAAAGCCAGCATTTACAAAGTGCCCAATTACAGGACTCACGAAACGGAGATCGAATGGACAGCCGGCAGGAAATTGACCTGGGAAGATTTCAAGGGTGCACCCAAAGCCATTTACAATCACAATGCAGCAGCCGTTACTTATTGTGGTTTTGGTTTCCAGGCAGGCGGCGCAACCATGTTTAGCAAAATCAAAATATTTACAGTCAATACTTTTTCTACAAAATTAAGTTGGGTAAGGGCAGACCAGCAATACAGGCCAGACCTGCTGGTGCATGAGCAAGGCCATTTTGACTTATGTGAAGTTTACACCAGGCAGTTGCGAAAAAAGATGGAAGAAAAAAAGCTTACAGCTTTTAATCTAAATACGGAAGCGAAGGTAATTTTTAAAGCTGTGTATGCATCTTACCTGCAACGCCAGGAGTTGTATGAGCAGGAAACCGAGCACGGGCTTGATAGTTTGAAGCAACAAGATTGGAACAGTACCATTGCAGCAGAGCTGACGGATTTAGGCAGTTTCGTGAGGTAAAATGCTGCGCTTCTAAAACGATATTTTTGGCCAGGTAAAAGTATGGCTAATTGTAGCGTCAGTGTTATTTGTTAGCTATATGCCAGTGCGTAATTCTATTCCTGTGCCGTGTTAAGACCTTGCAAAAACGAACCATGTTTTCAA
>JBBSJJ010000120.1:0-10857 GCA_038257335.1 Chitinophagales bacterium
TCCCCTTCAGGGGTTGGGGGCACTGCCTTTCCCGGCCAGGTGCACGAAACAGCGGGGGGTGGAATCATGCTGAGCAAGCTGGATGATTTGATCAATTGGGCCCGGTCTAATTCATTGTGGCCACTCACTTTTGCTACGAGTTGTTGTGGTATCGAATACATGTCTGTAGCCGGGGCTAAATATGATTTCTCGAGGTTTGGTTTTGAAGTAGCCCGAGCCTCACCAAGGCAGGCTGATGTGATTATCATTGCCGGAACGATTGTAAATAAAATGGCGCCGGTTTTAAAAAGGTTGTATGATCAAATGGCCGATCCAAAATATGTAATTGCCATGGGTGCATGTGCCATTAGTGGGGGTCCTTTTTTTTACAATACTTATTCTGTTGTTAAAGGCGCTGACCATGTAATACCGGTAGATGTGTATGTAGCCGGCTGTCCGCCACGGCCCGAGGCGCTAATACATGCTTTGATGACCCTGCAGGATAAAATAAAAATGGGCATGACGAGGGAGCAGATAAAAGAGGCGAAATAGATGGAAGTATCAAGTATGAAGTAATAAGAATCAGGAGAAGAGTTAGAGAAAGATAATTTAAACTTCGATGAAAGTTTGCTTATGGGAAACGAAGAATTGAAAACCAACATTACCGAACTGCTGCCCACTGCCATCTTCGATGAAACCGGGGAATGGCTTAACATTAGTATTGCTCCACAGGATTGGCTGTCATTGGCTACACATCTTCGCAAGGAGGCTCCTTTATTTTTCGATCATCTTTTTTGTTTAACCTGCATAGATTGGAAAACCCATTTAACCATGGTGTACCACCTAAGCTCAACAAAATTCAGACACAACATTGTAGTGAAAGCTAACCTGGAGCTTTCCAATGCATCCATAGAAACGGTGAGTCATATTTGGCAAACAGCCAATTTTCATGAGCGGGAAGTGTACGAGATGTTTGGCGTGCAGTTTTTAAATCATCCAGATCTGAGGTTGTTGATATTACCAGATGGCTGGGAAGGAAGAAACCCCATGCGAAAAGATTTTGAAGACCCGATTAACATGATAAGATTATAAGCCCCCTCTATCTCCCCCGAAGGGGGAGGAAATTGAGAAGAATTAATGGTAGATAGAAATTGGAAAAATTGTACTGCAATATAAATGTTTAGAGAAACCGAAATAGTAAAAGACTTTTCCTCAATCCCCCCTTTGGGGGGTGGGGGGGCAGGAGATATGATCATCAACGTAGGGCCGCAGCATCCTGCCACGCATGGTGTGTTGCATTTACTTATTACGTTGAATGGCGAGACGATCAAAAAAGTAGAGCCACATCTTGGCTACATACATCGCTCTATCGAAAAAATGTGTGAGAGTTTAAGCTACCGGCAGTTCATTTACGTTACCAGCCGGATGGATTATTTGTCATCGCATATAAACAATCACGCCTGTGCGCTTACGGTAGAAAAAGGATTGCAGATTGAAGTGCCTGCAAGAGCCAAGGTGATCAGAATTTTGCTGGATGAATTAACAAGAATTGCTTCGCATGAATTGTGGTGGGGTGCTATGGCGATGGACCTTGGTGCACTGACACCTTTCTTTCATGCCTTTAGAGAAAGAGAATCTATCAACGATATTATGGAAGAAACCTGCGGTGCAAGGCTTACCATGAATTACATTGTTCCCGGTGGTGTGATGCAGGATATTCATCCAAATTTTCAACAAAGTGTAAAAACGTTTTTAAATCTTTATAAGTCTAAGATCCATGAATATGATGAATTGGTAACTGGTAATATCATTTTTCAAAACCGGATGAAAGGCGTTGGTTTTATTTCTGCTGAAGACGCTATTTCATTTGGCATGACCGGCCCTGCAGCAAGGGGTAGTGGGGTTGCATGCGATATCAGGAAGTTATATCCTTACGACGGTTACGAAAATTTAGAGTTTGATGAAATACTGGAAACAGGTGGAGATTCATTTTCAAGATACATGGTAAGAATCAGGGAAATGGAGCAATCTGTGAAGATAATCGAACAACTGATAGACAATATTCCGGACGGTGATTTCCAGGCAAAAACAAAAGCAGTTTTAAAATTACCAAAAGGAGAATTTTATCAAAGGGTAGAAACAGCGAGGGGTGAATTTGGTGTGTACATCGTGAGCGAGGGAGGAACGACTCCTTACCGGATTAAATTTCGTTCTCCGGGTTTTTCAAATCTTTCGGCATTGGATCATATGGCAAGAGGAGAGAAGCTTGGGGATTTGGTAGCGATGATGGGCACGCTGGATTTGGTGATACCGGATATAGATAGGTAGCCCCCTCCGGCTCCCCCGAAGGGGGAGAGTTATCGAAGCGGAAGGTGGAAGAAGGCCTCCGGCTCCACAGAAGGGGGAGGGTTACCGGAGCGATTGTTAATAAAGGATCAATAAAAAAATAACTGCCCAGTTCCAGTTCCCTCGCCTTTGTCGCAGATCCTGATGTTTTTGGGGGAGAGGGGTTGGGGAGAGGTCAAAAATTATGTGGAGTTTATCAAACATATCTAATGCTGTTCATAGCTGGCTGAATGAAACATTTAACCCTACCTGGGCAATGGTTTTTGAAATGTTGATTGCAGGAGTTTGTGTAATTAGTTTATTTGCCATACTCGGACTGGTGTTGGTGCTCATGGAAAGAAAGGTAGCTGCCTGGATGCAGATTCGCCTGGGGCCAAACCGTGTGGGGCCAAAAGGATTGTTGCAGTCGGCCGCAGATACCGTGAAGTTGCTGGTGAAGGAAGGCATGACACCCAATGGTGTAGATAGGTTTTTATTTAATCTTGCTCCTTTTATAGCTATGATAGTGGCCATGTTGCTGATGGCACCCATTGCATTTGCCAAAGATTTTGTGCTGTGGGATTTAAACATCGGGGTGCTGTATATTTCAGCTGTTTCATCCATCACTGTTATCAGTATTTTAATGGCTGGTTGGGCAAGCAATAATAAATATTCCCTGATGGGTGCCATGCGCAGCGGCGCCCAAGTTGTGAGTTATGAATTGTCTGCAGGGTTATCTATTTTAACCATCATCGTTTTTACCGGCAGCCTTAATGTATCGGATATTATTTTGTCGCAAGCAAATGGCTGGTGGCTTTTCAAAGGACATTTTCCCGCAATTATTTCTTTTGTAATTTTTATGATTGCAGTTACTGCAGAAACCAACAGGGCTCCTTTTGATTTGGCCGAAGCAGAGTCAGAATTAACCGCCGGTTTTCACACTGAATATTCCGGGATGAAATTCGCTTTGTTTTTTTTAGCAGAATATATCAATGTATTTATTGTATGTGCACTGGGCGCTACGCTGTTTCTTGGAGGATGGATGCCTTTCCATATTGGTAACTGGGCAGCGTTTAACCATGTGATGGATTATATTCCCTCATCTTTATGGTTCTTTGGAAAAACGTTTTTCTTAATATTTGTAATCATGTGGTTTAGGTGGACTTTTCCCCGGTTGAGAATTGATCAGTTGCTGAACCTGGAGTGGAAATATTTATTACCAATCAGCATGTTCAATTTATTGCTGGCAACAGCGATAGCGATTTTAGGATGGCATTTTTAAAAGAAGCCCCTCCGCCCCTAAAGGGGAACGGGGAGGAGTAAAATGGATTGAAAAAAAGAAAAGGCCCTCCGGCGGTAAAGGGGAAATGGAGAATTAAAATGAATTAAAGAAAAGAAGGTACCTCTGGCTTAAAGGGAACTGGAGGAGTAAAATGGATTGAAGAAAAGAAAAGCCCCTCCGGCGATAAAGGGGAAATGAAGGATACTGGGATATATAAATAGTTATTTTAATTATGAGTGATAATTTAAAATTAAAGGATGCTTCTTCAACTCCCCCTTCGGGGGGCGGGGGGGCTGTAAATTATATAAAAGAAATTTTCAGCGCCGTAAAATCATTGCTGGTGGGCCTTAGGCGCACAGGTTATTATTTTACACATCACAAAGAAATTATAACAGAGCAATATCCTGATAACAGGGATACCATGGTAATGGCTGATCGGTTTAAAGGCGAAGTGGTGATGCCGCATGATGAAAACAATGAACACCGTTGCACCGGATGCACGGCATGCGAACTGGCCTGCCCCAACGGCACCATTAAAGTAGTTACCAAATTTGATATCTCGCCGGAAGGCAAAAAGAAAAAGGCCATAGATAAACTGGTGTACCACCTTGAACTGTGCACCATGTGTAATTTGTGTATTATCGCATGCCCTTCTGATGCCATCGTAATGGCGCAAACTTTCGAACACAGCGTATTTGACCGGGCATCGTTTACAAAAATTTTAAATAACCCCGATTCTAAAATCATGGAGGGAGTAGAATAATGAGCGGATCAACAATCATCTTTTTTATGCTGGCGGCTTTTACCCTCGTGAGTGCATTGCTGGCTGTAACTACCAGGCAAATTTTTCGTGCTGCTATTTTTTTATTATTTACGCTGATAGGCGTTGCAGGATTGTTCTTTTGGATGCAGTATGAATTTATAGCTGCTGTGCAGATAGTAGTTTATGTAGGTGGTATCACTGTCTTAATCATCTTCTCCATTTTTTTAACGCAGCAGGCAGGAGAGCTTTTGCCGAAACAAAAAACCAGTCGTTTATTATTTTCGGCACTGGCAGCATTTTGCGGTTTTGCATTGGTAATGCTGCAGGTAAGTCAACATAGCTTTTCATCAACCGGCGCTCCATCAGTAGAACCTACGGTAGCTAATATTGGCTACAAAATGTTGGGTGTAAATGAAGGAGGATATGCTTTGCCTTTTGAAGTGGTGAGTCTTTTATTATTGGCAGCCTTGATAGGTTGTATTGTTATAGCGACGCCCTCTGGCTCCCGCAAGGAGCGAGAAATTCCACCCGCAAAACCCAAACCAGCAACATCATGATGGAACCCGGATTAATTCATGTTTTATTTATCAGTGCAGCCTTGTTCTTTATTGGCGTGTTTGGTTTTTTTACCAGGAGAAACCTTGTGACTATGCTCATGAGTATAGAGCTGATACTAAATAGCGTGAACCTTAATTTTATTGCCTTTAATAAATACCTGTGGCCAAATAAAATGGACGGATTATTTTTTACCATTTTCATCATTGCTATTGCTGCGGCAGAAGCGGCTGTTGCTATCGCCATCATCCTAAATTTATATAGAAGTCATGGTTCAATACAGGTAGAGCAAGCAGAAGCACTAAAGAATTAAGAAGCTCCTCTATCTCCCCGAAGGGGAGGAAATGGAGGAGATGGATTGAAAGATCTTTTTTTGTTTGCAAATGATTTAAAAAGTGAAGAATGAAATTATTCGTCATTTGAAGGTTTTATTAAGGATAGATTTTATTATGAAAGATATTTTTTTACCCATACAATTTTTACAGGTGCTTCCGTCCGCATGGTTGGTAGCGCTGATTCTTCTATTGCCATTTGTAGCATTTATCGGGTTGGGAATATTTGGAAGAAAATATTTTAAGAACAGTGCCGGCATTATTGGAACCGTTTTATTATTAATATCTACAGCGCTCGCTTTGCACACAGCCTATGGATACTTTTTTGAATATGGAAAACTGGATGGGGTTTATCAAAAAATAATTGTATTCAAATATGAGTGGCTGCGTTTTTCCCCTTCCCTTTCGGGCACGGTTGGGGATGGGCCTCTTTCTATCGACATGGGTATTTTATTAGATCCTATTTCTGTTATGATGCTCGTAGTAGTAACATTCATTTCCCTGATGGTGCATATTTATAGTTTTGCTTACCTGAAGGGTGAAGAAAGATTTCCGACTTATTATGCTTTTCTTGGCCTGTTTACTTTTTCTATGTTGGGCCTTGTCATTTCTTCCAATATTTTTCAGATGTATATTTTCTGGGAGCTGGTAGGCGTTTCCTCCTTTTTATTAATTGGATATTATTATGATCGTCCCAGTGCGGTGGCTGCCTGTAAGAAAGCATTTATTGTAACCCGTTTTGCAGATCTTGGCTTTTTGATAGGCATATTAGTCTTGTCTTTTTATGCAGGCACACTTGATTTTAATACATTGATTGCACGTTTAACTTCAGCAGATGCGCCGGAATTTCAAACTGCCATAGCAGCATCCTTCCTCGGTGTTTCTGCATTAACATGGGGATTGGTATTAATTTTTATAGGCGGTGCCGGTAAGAGTGCTATGTTTCCTTTGCATGTTTGGTTGCCCGATGCTATGGAAGGCCCCACGCCGGTATCAGCATTAATACATGCTGCCACCATGGTAGTGGCGGGTGTATTTTTAGTGGCAAGATTATTTCCGGTATTCAGCATGTCGCCGCCAGCTTTGGAATTGGTTGCTTATGTAGGAATTACTTCTGCCTTATTTGCCGCGGTAATTGCCTGCACACAAACAGATATTAAAAGAGTGTTGGCATTTTCTACCATGAGCCAAATAGGATTTATGATGTTTGCGTTGGGTGTTTCCGGATTTGGTGGAGAGAACGGTTTGGGTTTCACCGCTTCTATGTTTCATCTTTTCACCCACGCCATCTTTAAAGCCTTGTTGTTCCTGGGAGCAGGTGCCGTTATTCATTTTATTCACAGCAATGAGATGAAAGACATGGGCGGCTTAAGAAAATATTTACCCATTACCCATATTACTTTTTTAATCGCATGCCTGGCCATTGCAGGGGTTCCTCCTTTTGCAGGTTTCTTTAGCAAAGAAGAAATTTTATTGGCAGCCTATCAACATAATTCAATTATTTATTGGATAGCCTTGGTAACATCAGGACTCACTGCTTTTTACATGTTCCGCTTATATTTTAATATTTTTTGGAATAAGGAACATAAGCCACATGCGGCCCATCACCATGGTGAAGGAGGGTTCCCTATGATGATGCCTTTGCTGCTTTTGGCTACAGGAGCTGCAGCAGCAGGATTCATTCCTTTCGGACATTTTGTGAGCGCTGATGGAAGCCCGCTTGAAAGTAATTTTCATTTAGAGTTTTCCATAGCACCGGTTGCATTGGGATTGATAGGGATTTTTGCAGCCATGTGGTTATACAAAAAAGAAAATGAACGTCCGGCTAAACTGGCTGCGGCGCTCAATGGATTCTACAAAGCAGCCTACCATAAATTTTATATTGATGAAGTGTACCTGTTCATCACAAAAAAAATAATCTTTAATCTGATAGGAAGGCCTGCTGCATGGATAGATAAAAATTTGGTGGACGGAATGGTGAATGCCACCGGCAATACAACACAGGCCATATCAGAAAAAATAAAAGGATTTCAGTCCGGTAAGGTACAGCAATACGCCATTTACTTTTTGGCAGGAGTAATTGGTTTAGCCGTGTTGTTTATTTATGTGTGGAAATAAAAATAAGGTAGAAAGATGTTTCCGATTTGTCACGCAGTGAGTGACGAATTGAAACATGAACGCAAAGCAGTTTTACCAGCAGATTTAAGGTATAAATTATTTCTACCTACAGAAAAAGAACTAATAAAAGAATTAAAAACAGAACTGGAATTATACAACCAAAAGAAAATGGCATAGCAACCAACAAAAAAATGAATTTATTATTACTCATATTACTTCCACTCCTTACCGCCATAGCAATATTGCTGGTACGTAATACCAACCTGGTTAAATGGGTAGCATTATCGGGCGCTACCCTACAGTTTATGTTGGCCATAGTTTTATTAGTTGTCTTTAATAATGAAAGAGCTGCAGGAAACACCGCACAAATGTTATTTGAGTTACAGTACAACTGGTTCCCCTCCTGGAATATCAGCTTTCATTTGGGGGTGGATGGCATTTCGGTTGCCATGATTTTATTAACCGCCTTTGTGGTAGTGGCAGGTGTATTGGTTTCGTGGAATGTAACAAAAATGACCAAGGAATATTATTTCTTACTCATCCTTTTGAGCATGGGTGCTTATGGATTTTTTGTTTCCTTAGACTTGTTTATACTTTTCTTCTTTTTGGAAATTGCGGTAATACCAAAATATTTATTGATAGGCATTTGGGGTAGTGGCAAAAAAGAATATGCTGCCAATAAACTTGCATTGATGTTAATGGGCGGCTCCGCCTTGGTGTTAGTTGGACTGCTGGGGCTTTATTTTTCTATGCCCGAAAGAAGTTTTGACCTCATGACTTTATCACAACTGAATATTCCCGTCCAAACTCAAATGATTTGTTTTCCATTATTGTTTGTAGGCTTTGGTGTATTTGGCGGTTTGTTTCCTTTTCATACCTGGGTGCCGGATGGGCATTCCTCTGCGCCTACCGCTGGGTCAATGTTCCTGGCCGGTATATCTATGAAGCTAGGTGCTTACGGATGTTTGCGGGTGGCTACTTACATTATGCCGCAGGGAGCTGTAGAATATTCCACCATTATTATTGTACTTTCTGTAATAGCCGTTTTATACGGAGCTTTTGCCACCATGATGCAGAAGGATTTAAAATACATCAATGCTTATTCCTCTGTTAGTCATTGCGGGTTTGTTTTTCTGGGTATTGGTATGTTAACCAAAACAGCCATTACCGGTGCAGTGTTACAAATGGTATCACATGGTTTGATGACGGCGCTTTTCTTTGCGGTGATAGGAATGATGTACGAACGTACCCATACAAGGCAGGTAAATGAAATGGGAGGTTTGCTAAAAGTGATGCCATTTATCTCAACGATATTATTTATTGTAGGTTTCTGTTCACTTGGCTTGCCGGGCCTTAGCGGCTTTGTGGCAGAGATGACCATCTTTGTGGGTTCGTGGGAAAATACCGGATTGTTTTACAGGGTTGCTACCATACTGGCAGCAATGTCTATAGTGGTTACGGCCGTATATATTTTAAGAGCCATCGGCCAAACGGCTATGGGCCCATTAAAAGCGGGTTACGAAAACCTGGCAGATGCAACATGGAATGAAAAACTATCTGCCATTGTTTTGTTGGCGGGAATACTAGCCATCGGTTTGGCTCCGTTCTGGTTGAATGACCTGGTAACACCTGCAGCAGATGTAATCATGCAAAAAATATCTCCGATAATTATCGGGACAAAATAAATTGAAATTAATGAGCGAGCTTTTTATATTAATGAAATCTGAGTTGCTGGTAATCGCCATCATCTTCATCCTGTTGTTTATAAAAATAGGAGCAGGGATGAAGAATGAAAGCTTGTTACTGGTTATACAATCTTTGTTACTGGTCAATTTTATTGCGGGATTTTTTTTAAACAATGAGGGCAGTTTGTTTGATGGTATGTTTACTACCAACGGACTGATCGCTTTACAAAAAAGTATTCTTAGCCTGGGGGTTTATCTTATTTCCCTGTTATTTGCAGATTGGTTTAAGAAGAGTGAACATATGCCCGAATTTTTTATGCTGATGTTATCGGCATTGCTGGGTATGTTCTTTATGATTTCCAGTGGTAATCTTTTACTTTTTTTCCTGGCGCTGGAAATGGCCACTATCCCGGTGGCTGCCATGGTAAATTTTGACCTGGAGAAAAAAGTTTCTTCAGAAGCTGCGATGAAAATGATTTTATCTTCAGCCTTTTCTTCCGGCATTTTATTATTTGGTATTTCTTTGGTGTATGGAGTAACCGGCACCATTAATTTTGCAGAAATGCCGGCGCTGCTGGATGGTAGTCGGCTCATGATATTGGCCTTTGTATTTTTATTTACTGCGTTTGCTTTTAAATTATCCATTGTGCCGTTTCATTTATGGACGGCGGATGTATATGAAGGAGCACCTTTTGCAGCTACTTCTTTTTTGTCTGTAATATCTAAAGGTTCTGTAGCATTTATATTTATGGCTACCTTATACAAAGTTTTTGAACCCATGCAGGATGTGTGGTACAATATGATCATGCTCTTATCTATTGTAACCATGATAGTGGGCAACCTGTTTGCTTTGCGGCAACAAAACATCAAAAGATTCCTTGCTTTTTCTTCTATTGCACAGGTTGGTTTTATCCTGGTGGGTATGAGTGCCGGTTCAGGTGTTGGCACTGCTTCTGTGGTTTATTTTATTTTGATTTATACTTTTTCCAATCTTGCTGCATTTGGCGTGGCTGCTGCCATTGCAGCACAAACGGGCAAAGAAAAAATAGGCGATTATAAAGGTTTGTATCAGAGCAATCCATTTATTAGCTGGGTGCTGGCACTGGCATTATTTTCCCTGGCTGGTATTCCACCCACGGCGGGATTTTTTGGCAAACTATTTTTAATAACAGCCGGTGCTTCCAAAGGCAATTATTTGTTTATTACCATTGCTGCATTGAACATGATCGTATCGTTGTTTTATTATTTAAAAGTAGTACGGGCAATTTTCATGGATAAGAATGAACAGCCCATTGAAAAAATTAATCTTCAATCATCTACAAAATTTGCTTTGATCATTTGTGCAGCGGGTATTGTACTGGTGGGATTGTTTAGTTGGATTTATGATTATATCGTGGCGGTGAGTGGGTTTTAAGGGGTTTTTAAGGTTTAAGATGTTTCAGAGGCTTCAAAGGTTTAAGAGGTTCCAACGGTTCAAAAGGTTCAAGAGGTTCAAAGGTTCAGGAGGTTCAATGTTTAAGGTTTAAGGTTTAACGTTTAAGGTTTTTTCTACTTCGAAGTTTCATTGTTTACTTCAAAGATTTCACCTTTCACCTTTCACCTTTCCGCCCCTCCTACCGGTGTTCAACGTGGCGGGCTTTCACCTTTCACCTTTCACCTTTGACCTTTCAGCCCTTCCGAGGGGTTCAACGTAGCGGGCTTTCACCTTTCACCTTTCACCTTTCACCTTTCCCCTTTCCACCCCTATCTTTAATTTAAAATTTCAGAAACATGCCCATAACTAAAAACCACGAATTTGAAGAACTTGATGGCGTTAAA
>JBBSJJ010000121.1:0-10735 GCA_038257335.1 Chitinophagales bacterium
CATTAACTTCTACTTCAACCAACCATGTCATACTGCAACGCAATTGAAAATATGCAGCCCGAAGAAAGAAAGGCCCTGCACAAAAATTACCACGACAATCATTATGGTTTTCCCATTCACGACGACAATGAATTGTTTGGCAGGTTGATCATGGAAATAAACCAGGCCGGCCTCAACTGGGAAACCATCCTGAAAAAAGAAACAACTTTTCGCAAGGCCTACCACAATTTCAACATAAAAAAAATAGCCGCCTATACAGAAGCAGACAGGCAAAGACTGCTAAACGATGCCGGGATTATTCGCAACAAATTAAAAGTAAATGCTGCTATAGAAAATGCACGGGCCATTATAGCACTGCAGAAAGAACATGGTTCTTTTGAAAAATGGCTGGAGCAACATCATCCAAAAAGCAAAGAAGAATGGGTGAAGCTTTTCAAAAACAACTTTCGTTTTACCGGCGGCGAAATTGTAAATGAATTCCTGATGAGCATTGGTTACCTGGCTGGTGCACATTCTGCCAACTGTAAAATTCAGAAAAAAGTATTGAAACAAAAGCCACTGTGGCTAAGAATGGACAAATAATAGGTGGCAGTATAATTGTTAGTAATATTTAGATGATTCACTAACACAAAAATTATACAATGGAACTTAAAAAAGAAGATCTTCCAGTTATGCTGCAGGCATTTGACCTGCACAATAGTACCGAAATATTCGTAGCCGAGCAACTTGTACACAGCCAGGCAGACGTAGATAAGTTTACCGCCATGTATGCTGGTAAAATTATTAAAGCCAGTAAAGAAGTGGTTAACAGCAGAAATAATGGGCATGTAGAAGCTACAAAAAAACGAAATCCTGCAACCGGCTTTGTGATGATTGCAATCATATTAATCTTACTTGCACTGGTTATCTATGGCTTTGCAACGGGTTGGATTCAGGAAAAATTAAATTTAAATATTTAGGGATAAGTGTGAATGGTGAACTGGTGAATGGTGAACTGGTGAATGGTGAACTGGTAATTGGTGAATCAATGTCGCTTACTTAAGGTATTTGCTCCGTAGGAGCACCCTGTTTATAGAACATAGACATGAATAATTTTTCTAGACTCCGAAGGAGTCTCCTAAGCAACGGAAGCACCTCCGGAGCTGTTAATACAATTAGCCAGACCATTCTATAAACAGGAAGCTCCATTGGAGCCTAAGTCAACGACATTGAATGGTGAACTGGTGAATGGTGAATGCTTTAATATTCAAAAGCGAACCATTATTTTATTTAAAAACTGGCACTAGTCTTTCCATTTTACTGAAGACGCTCCATTTTTTACGGCCATCTAATATGATCAAAAATGAACAAGCCTAAATTTGTTACTGTTGTAGGAACTTCTGCCGGTGGCATGAGTGCCCTGATAGAACTCGTAAGCCAACTTAAGCAAGACATGGATACCGCAGTATTTATTGTGATGCATCTATCTGGTGCCGGCATTAGCGATTTCCTATTGCATCGGCTGCAACCGCACACAACTTTTGTGTGCAAACTGGCTGTAGATGCGGATCCTATTGAAAGGGGCCATATCTATGTGGCCACCCCTCGTGTTCACTTACTGGTTAAGAGGGATGCCATTCTCATAGGAAGAGGGCCTGAAGAAAATCGCTGGAGACCCAGTATTGATGTGTTGTTTCGGTCGGCAGCAGTAGCCTACAATGTGCGTTGCATTGGCATTATATTAACCGGTCTTTTGGATGATGGCACTACAGGTATGTTTGCCATACAAAGAGGTGGTGGCCTGTGTATAGTACAAGATCCAAATGAAGCAGAATATCCGGATATGCCCCTATCTGTACTTGACCACATGGACGTAGATCACTGCGTTCCATTGGGAAATATGGGTAACATCCTCTCTGACATCTTAAAAACTAACCCGGAGGAAAAAGCGGTACCCGAAGAAATTGTAATAGAATCACAGATTGCCGAAAGAGTTGTAGTGGATTATGAAAACGTGAAAAGTATTTCAGAAAAAAGTATTTATGCCTGCCCCGACTGCGGAGGAGGATTGTGGGAAATGACAAAAGCTGGCAATGATAACATTATCCGCTACCGCTGCCACATAGGCCATTCCTATTCAGAAAAAGATCTCGTTATAAAACAAGGTGAAATTTTTGAATCTACCTTGTGGGTTGCGCTGCGTATTATGGAAGAGCGACGAAATCTTTTGCTCAAAATGGAAAACGACCACGTAAAAAAAGGGTTGAGTGTAATAGCAAAATCTTATAAAACCAAGGCAAATACTATACAGGAACATGTTGATAAGATGAAGGATGTTCTTTTTGCTTCTCAACGCCTAAATTAAAACAGGGCGAAATCTGCCATTATGAATTGAATTGCTCCTTAAAGTTAGCATGGCTTATGTAATACCCGCTATTGTTCCCGGCTTCTCTGTGATGTTCTCAAAAATACCAAACCAGGAGCAAAGTAAGGTGCCAATTAGATTGGATCTAAAGCCAAATTTTTACTGGAGCCTGCTGTGCCAAAAATAATTATCTGTAGATTTACCATCAAAACTAACCCTACTATGAAACAGGTAATGCTACTCATCGCCATTTTAGCCTGCTTTACTTTAAAGGCCCAGGATAGCAAACAACAAAAGAAAGTTTTAATTGGCTTCAATTTTTCTCCCGATTACAGCTACCGAACGTTGAAGCTGAGTGACGGGAATTCTCCTGCCAACGTTGTAATAGACGTTCGGAACCAAATAGAAAAAGCAAAGTTTGGTTACACAACAGGACTCAATGTTTCCGTCAACGTGAATGATTGTGTTGCGCTTGAAACAGGCGTTCAGTTTGCCAACAAGGGTTATCAAACAAAAGACCGGGAACTGGTTTATGCTGATCCTCCCGCCCCATCTGATCCCACACAAGCATCATTACGGTATAGCTATCATTATATTGGCATTCCAATGAGAGTAAAGTTCTCCTTAGGAAAAGGCAAAGCCCGCTTTGTTTCAAGTGCTGGTTTCACTACTAATTTTTTACTGAATGCTAGTCAAACTGCTCACTTGAAATATGCAGATGGAAAGACTAAAAAAAACAAACAATCCTCTACGGCTGACTTTAAAAGAATGGATGTATCACCTATGGTGAGCGTGGGCCTGCATTATAAACTTAACAACAACATTCATGTAACCGCAGAGCCTACCTTCCGGTATGGGCTGTTAAAGATAATGGATGCACCAGTTGCCGAACATTTATGGAGTGCAGGTTTGAACCTTGCCATCTACCATAACATCAAAGGAAAAAATAAGTAGATTATATAAAAGTTTTCGCCCCATGGTAACAGGCTTTTATTATCGCCCATAAAATACATCGTAGCCATATCTAGCTATCATCAGCATTACAATGATGAGGAAAAAGATGCGAACAAAGCCGTTGCCATTCTTCAGCGCAAGGTGAGCGCCCATGATGTTGCCGGCAATGTTACAGGCGCCCATGAGCAGGGCGATTTCTAACATATATTGTCCCCTGCTTATAAAAACGAAGAGTGCCGAAATATTGGTGATGCAGTTGATAAATTTAGAATAGGCAGAGGCCTGCAAAAATTCGAAACCCAGCAATAGCACAAAGCCCAGTACTAAAAAACTTCCCGTACCCGGGCCAAAAAAACCATCATAGAATCCTACCAGCAAAGCCAACATGCTCCCCCTGATCATTTGTTGCTGCAGCGTCAATGTTTTTGTTTGAATACTGCCCAGGTCTTTTTTTACGTACGTGTAAATCGCCATCAATATAAGGATGACTAAAATAATCGGTTTCAGGGCCCGCACATTTACATGCATCACCAACCTGGCGCCGGCAAAAGATGCTAGTGCGGCACAGAAAGAGATTAGCAGCAGCAAACGATAATTAAAAACAATTTTTCGGGAGTACTGGTAAGCGGCCATGCTGGTTCCCGCCAGGGAAGCAATTTTGGTAGTACCAAATAAAACGGGCAACGGCGTTTTAGGGAAATTGATCAGCAGCGCCGGAAGTTGAATGAGGCCTCCACCGCCAATTACAGCATCTATAAACCCTGCTGCAAAAGCCAACAACACCAGCGAAAGAATCGTAAGCATGCTGTGGTCTGAAAATATATTAAGCAGGTGCATTTATCTTTTAGAGTGTATTTGTAAGCAGGCTGCAAATGTAGCCGTATCTATCAATTACTTCGCAGCCAGTCAGAAAAAAAAATTTGTACAAAAATTTAGTCGTACTTTTTAGCAGCAACGTTTCACCTAAAATTTGAGTTATGAAAAAGATTTTCAGCGCTTCCCGTCAAAATATTTTCGTTTTTTGTTTACTGCAATTAGCCATGTTAGGTACTCATGCACAAGACAGTACCGCCACAGCAGGTAACCTGGGTGCAGAAACCTCGTTGTATGGCCCAACGTGGGTGTGGATGACGGGTGCCGTGGTGTCTATATTACTCATCATTTCGCTGATAAGATGGAACACCAATAAAAGGACCAGTAAAAATTAAGTTCACCCAACCAGGCTGAGCTCTGGGTATCATAAAAAAATAGGCTGTCTCAAAAGGCAGGGCATTTCGCACCAAGACAAAAAAGAAATACAAAGTGAACAACGAGTTCGATTGATAATCAAACGTTGTTTCTTGCCTCCTTTGTTTCGTTATGTGAAACTTTCTATTTTGAGACAACCTCTTTTTATAAAGTTTGATAGTGCTGGTTATTCCTTCTCCAATTTCACCCCTATCACAGGTAATGCCTGCTCCCGGATCTTTTGATTAAGCAGTGCCACATCTGTTGTCATAACTCTTTTCAACGTATTCAACTGCACATCTGCTTCGGCAGATAAAACGGCAAATGCATCTTTTACCTGCCTTGCGGGTGCTGCATTGCCACTGCTTGCAAAATCATACAGACCGGAAATTTTATCATCCAGCCGGATGGGAAAGTTCAACACATCCTGCGCACTTTTAGCCTTTGTTTGATGCAGGGCTTCTTCCACCGTCGTCATTCGCCGGTTAATAGAATCTGCCAATTGTTTGATGGGCTGCGGAATTCCTTTTCCCTGCAAGGCCACAAAATCGTTTACTTGTTTGCGGAGCAAACCAATGTTTCCGATGGCCTTTTGTATTTCTGAAAATTTATCCCGTACACTCAGTAAAAAATTAAATTGGTCTTCGTAATCCTGCTGGCTGAGTTTGTAAACAGGGTTAGCCTTGATGGTAAACTGGCCAGCAACGGAATCTTTTCCTGCCTTGATCTTGTAGGAATACTGACCGGGAGCGGCTTTCGGCCCAGGTACTGAACCATGCCATAGGATCAGGCCATTCACTTTTTCTGCAGAGTCGTAGCGCATGTCCCATACAAACTGATTCATGCCCGCAGCTATATCCAGTTGCTTGTTTTTTTCTTTAGCCTTGTTGCTGTAGGTGTTGATCAACTTCTGGTTTTTATCGAGTATCTCGATACTTACCCGGGTTGAATCATCTACTTTCTGTAAATAATAATTGATGACAGAACCATTTGGTGGATTCATTCCCGCATTTTTTGCATCCAGGTTTTGAAACCCGTCAAAACGATATGCGTCGTTTACAGCAAATGTTGCCAGGCGCCTGCCCGTTAATCCCTCCTGTTTTTGTTGCAACAGGCTTAAGTCATCTAATATGTAGAAGGCACGCCCCTGCGTGGCCACGATCAAATCATTGTCTTTGATGGCAAGGTCTGTAATGGGTACCATGGGCAGGTTAAGTTGAAATGGTTTCCAATTCATGCCATCATCATAGCTAATGTACATGCCATATTCTGTGCCAGCATACAGCAGGCCTGGGCGCTTCCTGTCTGCTCTCAGTGTGCGGGTGAAATGCATGCCTGGGATGCCATTGGTTATTTTCTGCCATGTTTTTCCATAATCTTCCGTCTTGAAAATGTAGGGAGCAAAATCATCCGACTTGTATTTGGTGCCCACGAAATACGCCTTTCCCTTTTTAAACGGGTCGGTTTCTACGCTGTTCCACATCATCCATTTGCCAGCTGCGGCAGGAGTAACGTTTTCCCAGTTTTTACCCCCGTCTTTGCTTATGTGTATCAGTCCGTCGTCACTGCCGGTCCATAGAAGGTCTTCCTCCAGTGCAGATTCTGTTGCAGTAAAGATGCTGCTATACACCTCTACGCCGGTATTGTCTTTGGTAATGGGGCCGCCGCTGCTTGCCTGGCGACTTTTGTCATTGGTGGTTAAATCTCCCCCAAGAGCCGTCCACGAAGCCCCTTCATTTTCTGTAACAAACAAATGATTGCCGCCGGCATATAATTTTTTAGGATTGTGTGGAGAAAAGAAAATAGGGAAGTTCCATTGAAAGCGGTACCTGGCCACATCTATACCACCACCCAGTGGGTCATCCGGCCATACACTCACTGCACGATTTTCGCCTGTTCTGTGATCCAGCCGGGAAAGATAACCGCTGTAATTTCCACCGTAAACAATGTCGGGATTCAGGGGATCTGCCACCACATAGCCGCTCTCTGCGCCCGCGGTAGACATCCAATGGTCGTTGGTGATTTGCCCGCCACTGCTGCGAGACAAAATTCTTACGGTACTGTTGTCTTGCTGCGCCCCCAATACCCGGTAAGGAAAATGGTTGTCTGTACTTACCCGGTAAAACTGGGCGGTGGGTTGGTTTTGATAAGTGCTCCAATCTTCGCCGCCATTGAAACTTATTTGCGCACCACCATCGTCAGCAATGATCATGCGGTTGCTGTTTTCAGGGTCTATCCACAAATCGTGGTGGTCGCCATGAGGTGTGCGAATGTTTCTAAAAGTTTTACCCCCATCGGTACTCTTTAAAAAATTTACATTGAGCACGTACAACACATTTTCATTTTTGGGATCGGTAAATACTTTTGTGTAATACCATGCCCGCTGGCGAATGCTGTTATCACTGTTTACCAACGTCCAGTTTTGCCCGGCATCGTTACTCACAAACAAACCGCCACCAGCATTTTCTACAAGGCTGTAAACTTTATCTGTATTAGCCTGGCTTACGGCCATGCCCACAATTCCCCAAACACCTTTTGGCAAACCTTTATTTGCAGAAATGTCCTTCCAGGTATTGCCACCATCTATGCTCTTCCACATGCCACTACCCTCGCCGCCGCTTTCTAAACTATAGGGCGTGCGCAGAATGCGCCAGGTGCCGGCGTACAACACCAGCGGGTTGCCTGGCTCCATTACCAAATCGCTGCAGGCTGTTTGATTGTTTACATACAAAACTTTCTTCCATGTTTTGCCGCCATCGGTAGTTTTAAAAACACCCCGTTCCTCATTGGGGCCGAACAAATGCCCTACGGCTGCTACCCATACAACGTCTGGGTTTTTGGGATGAATGAGAATACGTAAAATATGCCGGGTATCTTTAAGACCAAGATTGCGCCAGTTGCGCCCGCCATCATCTGAGCGCCATATGCCGAAGCCCTCGCTCACATTGCCTCGTAGGGTACCTTCACCTTCACCCGCATATAAGATAGTAGCATCGCTGGGCGCCACGCTCACTGCTCCTATACTGCCCCCAAAAAATTTATCTGAAATGTTTTTCCAATTGTTACCGCCGTCAATTGTTTTCCAAACCCCGCCGCCGGTAGCGCCAAAATAAAATACATTTTTTTGTTGCAGGTCACCGGCCACTGCACCACTTCTGCCGCCACGATAAGGGCCGATAGAACGGTAATTAACCTTACTGAAATAAACACTGTCGTCATTAACCACAGCTGCTTTATTTTTTTGTGCCTGCGCCAGCCCGGCAAGGGCCAACAGTGTCATTAAAAAAATTCCTTTTTTCATTTTTTACATTTAATGGATGCAATTATAAATTCGGTGTGGAAGATACGAATGATTGCATGTTTAAAATCCCGGAGGAGAACCGATTGTCTAAAAAAATACATCACACATGAGCATCATTTTTTATTTATGCTAACAAATAAAAAGGCAACTTTATATTGTACGTAAAAGATAAAGTATGAAATCGTTTCTAATTGTCAGCAGTTTGCTTTGCTGCCTTGCAGCCTGCAAAACCAGCCAGGACGGCATTGCACAAAAAGGCCGGCCATCGGTAGCGCCCGTGCTCTCTGGGACGCTGGTAGAAAAACAATTGAATGGCGTTGATTTTTTTGCACGTGGTAGCCAACCCGCAAGCTGGAGCCTTGAAATGGATTTTGGAAATCTCACACGTTTTAAATCTGTGGATGGTACCGAAGCCAATGCTTCTGCCGCACAGCCGGTTTATATACCAGCGCAAAAAGCTACGAGTTTTACCAGTGCCGGCAATGTGCAGGTAATGTTGTATGATGAACCTTGCAAAGATGCGCTTACCGGTGAAGCATTCAGCAAAAGGGTAACGGTGAGGGTGAAGGAAAAACTATATGAAGGTTGTGGTCAATATCTATTTGATGCAACCTTGCATGGTAAATGGCTGTTGGAAAAGGTAAACAACAACCTGGTGAACTCAGGAGATTTTGCCAAAGGGTTCCCGCAACTAAATCTCGACCTGCAACAACAAAAACTCAGTGGCCACGATGGATGCAACCAACTCTCCGGCAGCTTTGAAGTAATGGGTAGTAAGATCAGGTTCAGCAATTTGGCACAAACCCGCATGGCCTGCCCCGGCAACAAGCCCGGGCTCGAATTTACGCCACTCATCAGTGGGCAAACCATCGACTATTATTTTAAAGATGGGCGACTGTATTTTTACCTGCAGGATGATAGCATCCTGGTTTTCAAAAAAGCATAGCCCGGATGCTACACGCCTGCATTCATTTTGAAATCTACTTTACATACAGGGTGATGTTTTACCGGAAAATTACAGGAATTGGCGATGAAACATTTGTCACCTGCCAACTGGTGTATTTCATTTGCCCTCGCAATCATCGAAGAGTGCGCTACTGTTACATGAGGGTGTAACATAACCTCTGTAAATTTTCCGCCTTGCACATGATGTTCGTCCAGGCTACCTGTTGCAAGATCGGTATAAGCCGTTACCACTATTCCCTGGTCGGCACATAAATGCAAATACCAAAGCATGTGGCAGGAAGAGAGAGAAGCAAGAAACAATTCTTCCGGGTTGTACTTGTCGGCATCACCCATAAAGGCAGCATCCGAAGATGCCAGGATAGTGGGCTTGTGACTGGCAGAAATAGCATGGCTGCGGTCATATCCTTTGTAAGCGAGGGTGCCCTCTCCACGATTGCCCGTCCAGGTAACGGTGGTCTTAAAATGATGTAGATTGTTCATGTATTTTATTTTTTTATATAGTAAGAAATAGGATTGTCATTGATGAAAACATTCTGGAGCACAGCGTCGCCGTTTTTTACTTTTACCAGCGCATATGTTTTTTGACTACTGTCTGCGGTTGCTTTTATGTAAGCCTTTTCTGCTTCGTAGGCTTTGCTTTCTTCCATGTAAAATCTTTCAAATGGCCATTCAATAAAAACTTCTTTTAAACTGTCGTAGCCCACATAATTTACGGTTGCTTTAATAATGTCGTTGCCGGGCGCTGGCATTTTTTTGTGAAGAGCAGCAATGCGTGCAAAGCCTGCGCTGTCTTGTGATACCTGAACGTACACCGCTTCACCTGCCTGCCATTTTTGTGTGGCCCCGGGTTTAAAAGAAGCAGCCTCTGGCCGCAACACAATGTATTTACCACGAAAGGGATCATTGGGATCTACCGGTGCTGAGCGAAACTTATAGGCTTTGCCATTTTTTAAAACAGACTCCTTGTTGAAGATCATAGAAGCTGGTGCCCACAATTGCAGTAGCACCATTAAGCCAAAACCTATCCACAATATTTTCTTAGTATACATGTTGCTTTCTTTTTTTGGCAAGCCGGCTATTGGCTATAAAAAATCCTGCACCAACTGCTACAAACATCAAACCCCTCAAAACAAAACTAATATCGGTATCAAAAAAACGACAGATAACCAACACAGCTATAATCAACAACCCGTAGTTTAAAACGCCAATATGATTTAGACTTAGGCCCCGCTGTATGGTGAAAATGGCAGCAGCAAGCACCAGGATGTTCATGAGCACCGAACCGGTTATGGGAGCACGCAGGCCAATGATATACAAACCTATAAATAGAATAAACACAAAGCCCATAGGATTGATGGGTGCTCCGTTTCGATTGCGTAGCTGCCGGTACAAGAGGTAACTCGCTGCCAGCGTAGCAAGGGTCATTGCCAATACCTCAGGCCATGATGGGTTGTTATCACTCGAAGACCATTCTAACCATAAAAACTTAAAGCTAAGCACGAGCAACATAATCATGGTACCGAGAGAGCCAATGATGAGGTATGCATTGCTGAGGAGGCGTGTGAAACCAAACCAGGGCATCGTACCTAACAGGTAGAAAACTGCAAACAGGCTCATGTAAGCGATGGGCATCAGCAGTGCATCGTTGCTGGCAACCGTGCCAAGACAAATGCTAAGCGAAATAGCGAAAAACCAATGATGAAAAAAAGTAGCATTATTGGAGGACTGTTTTTTTATCAATTGAATGTAAAAGGGCAAGGCCAGTAAAAGCAGCCCCCAATAATAATGGTTGTCGCCGGCCTGGTAGCCATAGCCATCTTCTACGCCAAGGGCTGTTATGCCTACCAGGTACAGCAGAGAAACCATCGAAGAAGACATAATGTAAATGAGTGGAAAACACAGCAGCATCCAGGTAAGTAAAAAGCTGGCAAGATTGCCGGGAA